>JBELMF010000197.1:0-6090 GCA_042096015.1 Sphingomonas sp. | reverse complement strand
AAGGCGTCGAGCCGGCCGTCGGCGGGATCGGCGTCCGGCGCGAAGGCGAGGCGGGGGCCGATGCGCGGGATGTTGAGCACTTCCAGCATCAACAAGGGCCCGGACCGTCGTTCGCCGTCGAGCGTGACCGTGGCGTCGCTCGGCTGCGCCGTCGCCAGCGCCTCGGCAAAGGCCGCGCGGCCAACTGCCTTCTTCTCCGCCTGGCCCTCGGGCGACATGGTGATGCCCGATAGGCCTTCGCTCAGCGCGCCGAAGCCGGCTGCCTCCACGAAGCAGCGACGACCCCAGGGGCCGCGCGCGACGCCGACGTCGATCTCGGCCGCCCGGCCCTTCGCCCATCCGGCGACGATCGCGTCGACGTCTCCTTCGATGCCGAAGCTGCATGCGATGTTGTTCAGCCCGCCGATCGGCAGGATAGCGAGCGGGGGAACGGCGTGGCCTTCGTCCAGCAGCTCGGCGGCGGCGGTGATCGCGAGCGCAACCGTGCCGTCGCCGCCGGCGACCACCGCGCGATCGTAGCGGTTGCTCGCGAGCGCGGCGCGGATCGGGTCGGCATCGACGGGGCACGGGTCGGCCGTCATGCCGCCGGCGGCGAGGGCGGCGACCAGTTCCGCTTCGCTATGCTCGCCTTCGCCGGCGCCGGCGTGAAAGATCAATGTCGTCCGCATCGTCACTGGCCGGGCAAGGCGAGTGGCTGGCCGAGCGCGCCGCGGGGGAACGAGCAGCGGGGGTGTGGCGTGCCCCCTGCGATGGCGAGCGAGTGACGGCGGTTCCGGGCAGCCATGTCGGGTGAACGACCGGGTGGGTTCAAGTGTTCGTCGCGTGAACGATTGACGCAGTGAAAGGCTTGCCATGCCAACAGATCTGTCCGGGCGCATCGCGCTGGTGACCGGCGGCGACTCCGGGATCGGGGCAGCCTGCGCCGAGGCGCTCGCCGAGGCCGGCGCGGATGTCGCCATTCTCTATCACAGCAGCGAGGAGGATGCGGCACAGACGTGCCGTGCGGTGGAGAGCCGCGGCCGGCGCGGCGCGATCGTCCAGGCGGATGTGGGCAAGGAGGAGGAGGTCGAGCGGGCGTTCGATACGATCGCCGAAGCGCTCGGCCGGCCTGACATTCTCATTAATTCTGCCGGTTTGAACATGAACGATACGGCCGTCGCCGACATGTCCGTGGAGCAGTGGGAGCGGGTGCTGGCGACCGACGTTACCGGCAGCTTCCTCGCCTGCCGCCGCTTCGTGCGTGATCGGCGCGGCAGGAGCGGGCCGGCGGCGATCGTCAACATTACCTCAATCCATGACGAGGCGATGCGCGCGGGCGGCGCGGATTATGGCGCGGCCAAGGGGGCGCAGCGCAATCTGACGCGTACGCTCGCGATCGAGGTGGCGGGCGAGGGGATCACGGTGAATGCGATCGCACCGGGCATGATCCTGACGCCGATGAACGCGGAAGTGGTGGAGGATCCGGACAAGCGCCGCGAGGCGGAGCGCCACATCCCCGCCGGACGCGCGGGCAAGCCGGAGGAAGTGGCGCGCGTCGCGTTGTTCCTAGCCGATCCCTCCTCCAGCTACATCACCGGCGCGACGATCGTGATCGACGGCGGTTTGTCGCTGATGCAGGCGCTGGGTGCCTGATGCCGGTGCGCGTCCACGTGCCCAGCCGGATCGACTTTGCCGGCGGCTGGACCGACGTGCCGGACTTTTCAGGCGACGAGGGTGGAGCGGTGCTCAACGCCGCGATCAACCGCGCGGTGGAGGGCGAGGCTTCATGGGACGAGCGCGGCTTTCGCCTGTCGTGCCGGCTCGACGTGGAGCCGGATTCGCATCTGGGCACCTCGTCGGCGAGCAACCTGGCTTATGTCGAGCTGATCGACGGGCTAACCGAGCGGGAGCGGACGCCGGTGGAGCGGGCCGAGCTTGCCTGGCGGCTGGAGCAGTTGCTGGGCGAGAAGAGCGGCAAGCAGGATCATTATGCGGCGGCGCTGGGCGGCATCAACCTGCTGCGGTTCGGCGCGGCGGACGAGGCGGCAGAGATAGAGCCGGTGGTGCCGAGCGATGAGCATGTGGCGGCGCTGGAGGCGCGACTGCTGCTTTGCCATTCGGGCAAATCCCCCGACTCCGGCGCGCAGCATGCGACGGTGTGGGAGCGATTTCGCAACGGTGATCGTGCGATCCGGGAGGGGCTACGGGCGATCCGCGATACCGTGGTGCCGGCGCGCGATGCGCTGATGGCTAGGGAATGGGCGGCGCTCGGCGAGCTGCTGACGCGCAACCGCGAGCTGGCGCGCGGGCTTGGCGGTGGGGCGGTGACCGAGCGGATGGATGAATTGTTCAGCGCTGGCGAGGGTGCCGGTGCGCTCGGGGCCAAGCCGTGCGGTGCGGGGGGCGGCGGCTATCTGCTGTTTCTCGTCGCGCCCGAACGGCGCGACGCCGTTGCACAGGCGCTGGAGGAGGCAGGCGGGTGCACGGGCGCGGTGCGCATCGCCGCGCGCCGCGACGGATCGTCCTCATAGCTCGCCGCGCTTCGCCATGCTGCTGGTCCGGTCGGCGGTGCGGCAGGCGATCGCCTGGATGGTGAGCGAGGGATTCGCGCCGCCGACGGTCGGGAAGACCGATCCGTCGCAGATCCACAGGTTCGGCATGTCCCAGCCGCGGCGATCACAGCAGGCGCGCCTCCGACCCGCCGTTCACGCTCATTCGCCGGGCAAGATTCCCGACAGCACTTGACGCGCGGTGTTCTTCAGCATCGATCCCTGTTCGGGATCGCCCTTGGTCATCAGCGACATGAACGCCTTCGCCTGATCGAGCGTGATGTGCGGCGGAAGCGGCGGCACGTTGGGATCGGTCTTCATCTCCAGCACCACCGGGCGGCGCGCGGCGAGCGCGCGGTCCCAGGCAGCGCCGACCTCATCCGGATCGTCGCAGAAGATGCCCGCCAGCCCGATCAGCTCGGCAAACTTGTGATAGGGCACGTCGGGCACCTGCTGGGTCGCCTCGAACTTCGGATTGCCCTCCATCACTCGCTGTTCCCAGGTGACCTGGTTCAGATCCTCGTTGTTGAGCACCATCACGATCAGCCGCGGATCGGCCCATTTCTTCCAATACTTTTGGATGGTGATGAGCTCGGCCATGTTGTTCATCTGCATCGCGCCGTCGCCGACCATGGCGATCACCGGGCGGGTGGGATGCGCGAACTTGGCGGCGATCGCATAGGGCACCGCGGCGCCCATCGAGGCGAGGCCGCCCGACAAGGACGCCATCATGCCGCGCCGGATCTTCAGATCGCGGGCATACCAGTTCGCGCACGAGCCGCTGTCGCTGGTGAGGATGACGCCCTCCGGCAGCCGCGGGCTCAGTTCGGTGAACACGCGCTGCGGGTTGACCTTGTCCGCCTTGGCATGGGCGCGATCGGTCAGCGTCTGCTGCCAGTCCTCGTTCCAGCCGGCGATCCGCTCGCGCCAGCTGGTGTCGGTCTTCTGCGTCAGCAGCGGCAGCAGCGCCTCGATTGTGGCGCCGACATCGCCGGTGAGGTTCACCTCCATCGGATAGCGGATCGACAGCATGCCGGGATCGAGATCGACCTGCACGCCGCGCGCCTGGCCCTCCTTGGGCAGGAACTCCGAATAGGGGAAGCCCGAGCCGAGCATCAGGAGCGTGTCGCACTCCATCATCAGCTCATAGGATGGGCGCGTGCCGAGCAGGCCGATCGAACCCGTCACCCAAGGCAGATCATCGGGCAGCACCTGCTTGCCGAGCAGTGCCTTGGCGCTGCCGGCCTGCAGGCGATCGGCGATGGCGATCACGCCATCGGTCGCCTCGCGTGCGCCGGCGCCGACGAGGATGGCGACCTTCTCGCCGGCGTTCAGCACCTCGGCGGCGCGTTGCAGATCGGCGGGCTGGGGCAGAACGCGCGGCGGCGTCCAGCCGACCCCGGAGAAGACCGCGCCATGCTTGCGAGGCGGTTGCTCCATCGCCTCTTCCTGTAGATCGTTGGGGAAGACGAGCGTGGTCACGCGGCGTTCGCCCAGCGCGATGCGCACCGCTCGGTCCGTCAGGTGCCGGACCTGCGCAGGCACGGTGGCATAGCCGGTGAAGGCGCCCGCCACGTCCTTGAACATGGAAACGAGGTCCAGCTCCTGCTGGTAATGCGCGCCGACCGCGGTGCGCGCCTGCTGGCCCACGATCGCCAGCACCGGCATGTGATCGAGCCGCGCATCGTACAGGCCAGTCAGCAGGTGCGACGCACCCGGCCCGGAGGTGGCAAGGCACACGCCCAGCTCGCCGGTGAACTTGGCATGGGCGGAGGCCATGAAGGCGGCCATTTCCTCATGCCGGACCTGCACGAATTCGAACTTGTCCGGGATCTTCTGCAAGGCGCCGAGCAGGCCGTTGATGCCGTCCCCCGGATAGCCGAAGATGCGCCGGACTCCCCATTGGTGGAGCCGGTCCCAGAAATAGTCGCTGACGGTCTGCGCCATTGGCCGTCCCCTTGCGTTGTGATCAGTGGATGCAAGGGTAACAGCGGGTCGCCGGAGCCGTTCCGTTGCCGGCTGGATTGGAATAGGTCCGGCGCCTCCCGCGCTTCGGGCACGGCAATCGGTGGAGGCGGCCCGGTGTCGAACAAATCGGCGCTGCTTGGTGGATTGATTGCGGGTTGCTAGACGAAACACCCGCCTCCGGTACTATAACCCGAGTTGGTCAACTTCGATTGTGCGCGTTGTTCAAATTGTAAAGAAAAGTAATGTCGCAATTATAAATTGGCTACTAACGCCACTTACCAGTCATAAATCTAGCCGTTCGTATGGCGGGTGAGCGCACACCAGTGTAAAAAATGCCCGATAGGCAATCCAAATTTTAGATAATCTTTACTATCAAACTCGACTGGTCGAGGACTGGCGGTCCGCCACTTCGAGTACAGCGTCGCGAAGATCAAGTCGGCGTTATCCCGCCTACAATCCGTTCGAGCTCGCCAGTCCAGCTCTCCAGCGCCTCTCATTTCGCCCACTGGTAATCGTAGCGTTGGTAGACGCGCCTGCGATACCTGATCGGGAGCCGCTGATGTGGTTCAGCACGGCTTCGGTAACGGGCATCGGTACTCCCAGGCGCTGCATGCCTGTTGCGACGGTACGTCGTAGATCGTGCAGGATAAAGTGATCCACCGCGTCTACCTTCATGATCTTGGCCATCTCCCGGAGGAGGCGCGGATGCCCGTTGCTGAAGCCGTTGACCGAAGCGTCGGGATTACCTGCAACGGGAAAGAGCTTGCTCGAGCCATCCATCACCGGAAGGTCTTCGATCAATGCCTTGGCGACCTGGGTAAGCGGCCCGATGTGGGCTTAGCCGTTCTTTGCTCGACCGGCTGGGACGGAGCGAGGGGCTGCGGAGCGTAGCTTCCAGCTACGCGGAGCGAGCAGCCCCTTGCTGATCGCGACCTGCGACAAATGCCGCAGGTGTGGCATAAGCGAGCGAGGAGTGCGGGCGCTCGGTGCTGTAGTCCGCGACCTAGCCCGCGACGATGTCCTGGGCTTGGCCAAGCGTCAGGAATAGCGCTTCGTCGAGCAGTGCGTCCCGCATCAACGATCCGTCGTTCTGCGATCGGGGCGCTGGTGGCCGGCCACGGCATTACCGAACGTCAAACTTGCGGGCTGCTCGGCGTTCATCCTCGACACCTCCGCGCCGAGATCGGTGAGGATCTGCCCCGCCCAGGGCCCAGCGAGGTTTCGCGCAAGCTTGACGACCTTGATGCCCTTGAGCGGTGTGTCCTTCATCCCTCGTCACCCCGGCCTTGAGCCGGGGTCCCGCTGAACCTTCTACCCGGCTGACAGAAGAAGAAGCGGGACCCCGGATCAAGTCCGGGGTGACGGTGGCGTCAGAACGCCGCGATCCCCGTGATCGTGCGCCCGAGGATCAGCGCGTGGACGTCATGCGCGCCCTCATAGGTATTCACCGTCTCGAGGTTCATCACGTGGCGCATCACCTGATATTCGCCCGAGATGCCGTTGCCGCCATGCATGTCGCGCGCAACGCGGGCGATATCCAGCGCCTTGCCGACATTGTTGCGCTTGACGATCGAGACCATCTCCGGCGCGAACC
>JBELMF010000196.1:0-6183 GCA_042096015.1 Sphingomonas sp. | reverse complement strand
CCATCATCGCCTTGCCCATCTCCTGCATCACCGAGCGGACGTCGGCGAAGTCGAGGTTGATGAGGCCGGGCATCACCATGAGGTCGGTAATGCCGCGCACGCCCTGCTGCAGCACCTCGTCAGCCAGCTCGAACGCCTGCTTGAAGGTGGTGTTGGCGTTGGCGATCAGGAACAGGTTCTGGTTCGGGATCACGATCAGCGTGTCGACAAACTTCTGCAGTTCCTCGATGCCCTGATCGGCCGACTTGCCGCGGCGCTTGCCCTCAAAGGCGAACGGCTTCGTCACGACGCCGACGGTTAGGATGCCCATGTCGCGCGCGGCCTTGGCGATGACCGGGGCGGCGCCGGTGCCGGTGCCGCCGCCCATGCCGGCGGCGATGAAGCACATGTGCGCGCCCTCGAGCAGCTTCGACACCTGCTCGATCGTCTCCTCCGCAGCAGCGCGGCCGATCTCGGGCCGGCTGCCGGCGCCGAGGCCCTGGGTAATCTTGGCGCCCAGCTGGATCTTCTGCGGCGCGATCGACTGTTTCAGCGCCTGCGCATCAGTATTGGCGACGAGAAACTCGACCCCCTGCACGTCCGCCCGCATCATATTGGCGATTGCGTTGCCACCCGCGCCGCCGACACCGATCACCGCGATCTTCGGGGTCAGTTCGTCCACGTCGGGTGCAATGAATTCGATGCCCATCGCCAAATTACTCCGTCATTTCGGGCGCGAAACACTGGCCCGCCATTGCCATTAATCTTAGTGCAACATTGCAATCGCCGGGGCCAGCCGAAAAGGGCCGCCGGGGATCAATAATTTGCTTTTGCGGCCTGAAACAGCCGCCGAAGCGCCGTCAGCCCCTTTTGCCGGACGACCATTTGCTGCTGCGGAACAAGGCCGCGAAGATCGACCGGGTCAGATGCCGCAAAGAAGGCAAGCCCCGCAAGCGTGGCGAAGCCGGGGCCGCCATGCGCATCGGGCAGACCGGTCAAGCCGCGCGGCCGGCCGACCCGAACCGACCGTCCCAGCACCTGTTGCGCATAATCCGCGATGCCCTTCAGCTCCGCGCCGCCACCCGTCAGCACCACCTGGCGACCAACGGGGCCCTCGAACTTCAGTTCCTTGAGCGCGGCCTGCACTTCGTTAATGAGATGCTCCAGCCGGGTGCGGATGACGCTGATCAGCGCGGCCTTGGTGATCTGGAGCGGATCGGCATCGTCGTCGGCGCGGCCGGGGCGTATCGCGATCATCTCGTGATTGTCGCGCGGGCTAGCATTGGCCGAGCCGTGGAAGCACTTCATCCGCTCGGCCTGGCTGCGCGAGGTGCCAAAGGCCGAGGCGATGTCGTCGGTGATGTCGCACGAGCCGATCGGGATCGACTTCAGGCCCACCAGCATGCCGCCGGCGAACAGCGACACGTTGGTGATGCCCGCGCCGATCTCGACCAGAGCGACGCCGAGATCGCGTTCCTCCTCGCTGAGGCAGGCAAGGCCGGTGGCGATGGGCGAGGCGATGATCGACTTCACCTCGAGGTGCGCCGAGCGAACGGTGAGATCGAGGTTGCGCACCGGGGAGCCATCGGCGGCGATGACGTGGATGTGGACACCCAGGCGATCGGCGTGGAGGCCGAGCGGCTTCTTGACGCCGGTGAGGCCGTCGAGCGTGTAGAGCGCGGGCTGGGCGTGGAGCACCATGCGGCCCTGCGGGTCGATCGCGGAGCGGCCTTCCTGGAGAAGCGCATCGATATCCTGCTGCTCGATGCGGTGGCCGTTCAATTCGACCTCGATGAACGCCTCGTCGCTGACCAGACCGCCGGCGGAGAAGCCCGCCCAGACGTTCTCGATGTTGAAGCCGGCGATCCGCTCGGCCTGCGCGACTGCCTCGCGGACCGCGACCTCGGTGAGCGCCATGTCGGCGATATAGCCGCGCTTCACGCCCTTCGATTCGCGCTGGCCGGTGCCGAGCACGACCAGTTCGCCGCCGTCGCCGCGCTGCGCGATCATCGCCGACACCTTGGAGGTGCCGATGTCGAGCGCGGTGATGATCCCTTCCGGTGCCGCCTTTGCCATCGCCCTGTTACCCCTGTTTCCTGCCCCGTTTACGTTCTTGTCTTCTGTTATCTTGGCCCTGTGCCAGCCCACTCCGTTCGTGCCGAGCTTGTCGAAGCACGTGCCTCAAGCGCTGGTGTCTGGGGCACGCCCTTCGACAGGCTCAGGGCGAACGGGGGAAGTAGGTGCATGGCCTCAAACCTCGTCGATCCGCGCGAAACGGGCGGGGGCGGCCGATGCGCCCTCCCCCTCCGCCGCGGCCGGCACGTTCTGCTCAAGATCGGTGCCGGGCTTGCGCGCGACCAGCTTGGCCGGATCGCGCATGTCGAAGCGCAGCCAGCCCTTGCCAAGCAGCGCGCGGGCGCCGTCGAGCTCGGCGAACTTGACCAGCGCGGCGGCGGCGCCCTCCTGCGGCAGCGCAAGCGTTTCGCCGCTGTCGAAGGTCAGATCCCAGCGGCGGTTGCCGACCCAGGTGGCGGCCTTGACGCGCGGCTTGAGCGCCGGGGCGGCGGCGAGGAGGCGCTGATAGGCGGCCTCCTGCCGATCCGCGCCGGGGCCGATCACCAGCGGCAGATCGGGCATGCGGTTGCGGTCGACGGGCTCGAGCGGCACGCCGGTGGCGTCGATCAGCGTCAGCTGGCCGCCGTTCTGCCACACCGCGGCGGGCTCGCGCTCGACGACGTGGATCAGCAGGCGGTCGGGCAGCCGGCGCGAGACATAGGCGTCCTTGATCCAGCCATAGGCGAGCAGGCGCTCGCGGATCAGCTCCAGATCGACCCGGAGCATGGCGCTCGGCTGTTCCTCCAGCGCGACGGCGTACACCGTCTCGCGGTTCATCCGCTTGATGCCCGTGATGTCGACGCCCTCGACCTTGAGACCGAGCTGGCCGGTGCTGTCGGCCATGGCGGTGCCGATCGCGGCGGGGACACCGAGATACGAAGCGGTGGCGAGCGCGGCGGCGCCGCCGAGGCCGAGGATCGACCAGGTGACCGCGCGGCGCAGCGTCGCTTCGCTGACCGGGAGCGCGGCGATCAGGCGATCGCCGAGCGACTTCTTGGGCGGGCCGCGGCGGACAGTGGGGCGGCGCTGTGGGGCGGCGCGGGTGGCGGCGCGGCTCATACGGCGGTGTCCTTCAGCGCCTCGTCCACGATCGCCTGGACGAGATCGGGGTAGCTGATGCCGAGGTGGCGGGCCTGTTCGGGGACGAGGCTCAGGGGCGTCATGCCGGGCTGGGTGTTCACTTCGAGCAGGAACAGGCCGTCGGCGCCGCGCTCGTCATCCCAGCGGAAGTCCGAGCGGCTGCAGCCCTTGCAGCCGAGCAATTGGTGGGCGCGCAAGGCGAGTGCCTTGCATGCTTCGGTGATTGCGTCGGGGATCTCAGCGGGGAAGATGTGGTCGGTGAGGCCGTCGGTGTATTTCGACTGATAGTCGTACCAGCCGGACTTGGGGCGCAGTTCGGTGACGCCGAGCGCCTTGTCGCCGAGCACCGCGGTGGTGAGCTCGCGGCCACGGATGTAGGGTTCGGCGAGGAGTTCGTTGAACTCCTGCCACGGGCCGGTGACGTCGCGGCCGATGGGGTTGCCGTAATTCCCTTCGTCGGTGACGATCGCGACGCCGACCGACGAGCCTTCGTTGACGGGCTTCAGAACATAGGGACGCGCGAGCGGGTCGGCCTGATACAGGTCCTCGGTGGCGACGATGCGGCCGCCGGGCATGGGGATGCCGTGCGGGACGAGCGCCTGCTTGGTGAGGACCTTGTCGATCGCGATCACCGAAGTGGCGAGGCCGCTGTGCGTGTACCGCAGGCCCATGATGTCCATCAGGCCCTGGATCGAGCCGTCTTCGCCGGGGGTGCCGTGGAGGGCGTTGAAGACGAGATCGGGCCTGGCGCTCGCGAGGGTGGCGGCGACATCGCGGTCCATGTCGATGCGGGTGACGCGGTGGCCGAGCTGCTCCAGCGCCTCGGCGATGCCGGCGCCGGAGGAGAGCGAGACCTCGCGCTCGGCGGACCACCCGCCCATCAGGACGGCGATGTGCAAAGCTCCCCTCCCGCTCGCGGGAGGGGTCGGGGGAGGGCTTGTCATGGACGTGGTGGTGTCAGTCATGCGACAGGCCCTCCCCTAGCCCCTCCCGCAAGCGGGAGGGGGACGTAACCCCTACGCGCTGGATTTCCCATTCGAGGGTCACGCCGCTCTTCTCCTTTACGCGGGTGCGGACTTCCTCGCCGAGCGCTTCGATGTCGGCGCTGGTGGCGCTGCCGAGATTGAGGAGGAAGTTGGTGTGCTTTTCGCTGACTTGCGCGTCGCCGATACGAAGCCCACGGCAGCCGGCTTCGTCGACCAGCGCCCACGCCTTGTGCCCGGGCGGGTTCTTGAAGGTCGAGCCACCGGTCTTGGAGCGCAGCGGTTGCGAGGCTTCGCGCGCGGCGGCGATGCGGTCCATTTCGGCCTGGATCGCCTGGGGCTCGCCGGGGGTGCCGCGGAAGGTGGCGCTGATGACGATCGCGCCTTCGGGAAGGTTCGAGTGGCGGTAGGTGTAGGCGAGGTCAGACGCGGCGAGCGTGCGGCGTTCGCCGCTGCGCAGGATCACGTCGCATTCGACGAGCACGTCGGCAGTCTCGCGGCCATAGGCGCCGCCGTTCATGCGCACGAAGCCGCCGACGGTGCCTGGGATCGAGCGCAGGAACTCGACCCCGGCGATGCCTGCGTCGCGCGCGGTGGAGGAGACGAGGATGCCGCTGGCGCCGCCACCGCATTTGAGGGTGGTGGCGTCGAGCGCCTCGACCTTGGCGAAGGGCTTGCCGAGGCGGACCACGACGCCGGGGACGCCGCCGTCGCGGACGATGAGGTTCGAGCCCAGGCCTAGCGGGAGGACGGGGACGCTTTCGTCGAGGTTGGCGAGGAAGTTCGACAGGTCCTCGATCTTGGCGGGTTCGAAGAGGAAGTCGGCTTTTCCGCCGGACTTGAACCAGACGAGCGGGGCGAGCGGAGCGTTCTGGGTGAGGCGGCTTTGGGGTTGCGCGACCTCGTTCCCCTCCCGCTTGCGGGAGGGGTTAGGGGAGGGATTGTCGGGCGAGAGGTTCGTCATGAGTGGACAGGCCCTCCCCCAGCCCCTCCCGCAAGCGGGAGGGGAGCATCGGTGGCGCGATGCGCCTCGATGGCTGACGCCAGGCCTGCGGCCCATTTGGTGATGTCGCCAGCGCCGAGGCAGATGACCTGGTCGCCTTCGCGGATCTCCGTGGCCAGCGCTGCTGCGAGCGCGTCGGCGTCGGTTACAGTTGCGGCGGCGCGGTGGCCGCGACGCTTCAGGCCCTCGACCAGCGCCTCGGCATCGACGCCCGGCACCGGCGCCTCGCCCGCCGCATAGACCGGGGTCACATACACCGCGTCGGCGTCGTTGAAGGCGCCCTGGAACTCGTCCATCAGATTGCCGAGGCGCGAGTAGCGGTGCGGCTGGACGACGGCGATCACCCTGCCCTGCGCGCTCTCTCGCGCGGCGGAGAGGACGGCGCGGATCTCGACCGGGTGGTGGCCGTAATCGTCGATGATCGTCGCGCCGGCTACTTCGCCGACCTTGGTGAAGCGGCGCTTGACGCCGTTGAACTTCTCGAAGCCCTTCTGGATCGTCGCATCGTCGATGCCGAGCTCGAGTGCGACGCCGATCGCCGCAAGCGCGTTCTGGACGTTGTGGCGGCCGGGCATCGGCAGGTCGATGCCCTCGATCGAGCGCGTCGTGCCGTCGCGGTGGCGGATGATCGCCTCGAACCGGTTGCCGCCGGGATAGGGCGACACGTTGACGCCGCGTACGTCGGCGCTGGCCGCGAAGCCATAGGTGACGATGCGGCGGTCGCGGACGCGCGGGATCAGCGCCTGGACCTCGGGGTGGTCGAGGCAAAGCAAGGCCGCGCCGTAGAAGGGCACGTTCTCGACGAACTCGACATAGGCGTCCTTGGCCTTGTCGAAGCTGCCATAGTGATCGAGGTGTTCGGGATCGATGTTGGTGACCACCGCGATCGTGCCGTCGAGGCGCAGGAAGCTGCCGTCGCTTTCGTCGGCCTCGACCACCATCCAGTCGCTGTCGCCGAGGCGCGCGTTGGAGCCGTAGCTGTTGATGATGCCGCCGTTGATGACGGTGGGGTCTACCCCGCCC
>JBELMF010000195.1:0-6195 GCA_042096015.1 Sphingomonas sp. | reverse complement strand
CTTGCGGCCAAGCGGCTTGTTAGGACGCCCGCTCATGCCGCCGCCTCGGTGGGGCGGGGGTCGGGGGACTTCCACGGCTCGATCGCTTCGAGCGTAGCGATCTGGTCGTCCGTCAAACCATCGAGCAGAGGATGACGCCAGCCAGTCCGGCGGAGGATGTGGATCGCGAGCGGGCGCGATGGTTCGCGGACGCCGTTGAGGATCATGCTCGCATAGGACTGGCTGATACCAGTCGCCTCGCGCAGCGCGGGAAGTGTTGGCCGTTCCATGCACGCTAGATCACATACTGTGATTGTTAGCGCAAGCGGAGATTATCACAATCTGTGCGGCGCGCCCGCGTTCACATTATGTGATAATCACGGCATGGCTGATCATGCGGACAAGAACGGCGGGCCGAACTACCTCAAGGCGTGGAGGGAGTTTCGGGGCATGTCGCAGGCCGATCTGGCGGATGCTGTTGGCACCAACCAGAACATGATCGGCTATCTTGAAAGCGGCGAGCGCGGGTTGTCGGCAAAGTGGCTTCGCAAGCTCGCTCCGGCGCTGAAAACGCAGCCGGGCTTCATCCTGGAGCACGATCCCTCTGCGTTGCCGACCGACATCATAGAGATTTGGGTCAATGCGAGCGACGTTGAGCGCCGCCAGCTCGTCAATCTTGCGCAGGCGATCGTCCGCACCGGCACCGATGGCTGATCAGCGCGCTCGAAAGGTGATGCTCAAAAAGCGGCGAAGGCTTTTCAGCGCAAAGTGACGAGAGAATATGCTTAGCGCTTCGCACGCACCCTAACCGTCCCGATCCCCACCTCAACAACCGCCGCCAGCCCGCCCTCACCGGCGGGCTTTTTTGTGCTGTCCTACAGGCGGCAACCTGTGCGAACGCACAGCAATCGATTCGTCGCGCTGAAAAAAAATCACAGAATGTGAAATTAGCGCATTGACCATCGATCACAATCTGTGATTTAACACCCCCATCACCACCGAACCACCCGGTTCGCGACGATGGGGAACGATGATGGCGACGGACAATCCGGCGTACGACCCGCTGAAATGGCAGATCGTCACCGACGATAATGGCTTTTACTGCCTCCATGAGACCGACGAGGACGGCCGGCCTGGGGATCTCGTTGCTGAGCTTTACGGCGATCACAGCGCACTGATCGTGTCGGCTCCGCGCCTGCGGAGTGCGCTGATCGCGCTGCTTTCCATCGCCGGCACGCCAGTTACCAGCCGTCAAACGGCCGTCTTCGCTGAAGCGCGGGCTGCACTCGCTGCCAGCATCGAAGCCTCTCGCGCCACAGAGGTGCAGGCATGACCCAGCCCGCCCCGCACGCACCGTTCGTTGAGCACCTGGCATGGGCGCGCACCGAGGTGAAGCGCACCCCGCCGCCCGTCCAGGCGTTCGAATACGGCAATCTCGCACAGGCGCTGGCGCTGCTGTCGTGGCGGCGACCGGACACGGCGGCGGCATCGGAAGCGCTCTACTTCGACAACGCGCCGGTCGCGCATGTCGTCGCCTATCAGGAACGCCAGCGATTGGCACGGATCGAGCGTGATGGCCGCAAGGCTGTGCGCGCCGCGATGAACCGCGATCGGGCTTTGATGTGGGGGAGGGGGTGATGGGATGCTCCTGCCTTGCGGAGTTCAGCGACAAGCTGGCCGAGCACAACACCCGCATTTGCGTCACCTTCGGTTTCCCTCGGGATGGTTCGCCGTCCTTTATGCGGCCGACAATCCAGACCGAGAAAATCGAGACGCGGAAACGGGTCGGCCCGGTGCTGGCGATACCGACGTTCTGCCCGTTCTGCGGCGCGCGCTACGAGCCGGAGCAACGCGCATGACCCGCGCCCCCGCCACCATCCTCGCGGAACTGGAAGCGGTGCGGGCGGGCCAGACGCGGCTCTACCTGATCTTCCGCCGCGATGGCGAGCTCACCGACGCGCAGGACCGCGAGTTCCAGGCGCTGGACGAGCGCGAGACGGCGCTGGTCGCAGAGATGCGCGCCGCGATCGAGATCAAAACGGGCCTGTTCTGGGCCCAACTTGAAAGGGCTGTTGCGTGACGAAATCTTCAATGGTCGAAGTCGAAGGAGTTCGGAACGAGTTCGTGACGATCCGTCGTGCGGATATCGAAGCCGAGACCGATACGGAAACGCTGATACAGCTGTTCCAGCGCCTTGATGAAGAGGCGCTGACGTTGAGCGAGTTCTTGCGCGCCTACCGCGAAGCCGAGGTCGACGACGAGGACTACTTTGAGCGCACCGCCGGGAAGCTTGCGTATATCCGCATTGGGACGCGCTGGGTTGAGCGTCGCATCTTGGCTCTGGGCGAGGTGCCGCCATACCCTCCCAACGACCCGCGAGCACGGCAGCTTCGGTTGCTTTCGGAAGCGCAGGAGAAGTTGAAGCTCCGCGTGGCGCAGCTGGAGCGCGCAGCATGACCCGCCCGCTGACCCCTTCCTATCGCCGTCATCTGCCGCCGCACTTCCTCACCGGCCCCGCAGTCGAGCCCCGCCCCACCGCGCAACCCGGCGCGATCCTGATCACCAGCACCGGCGTGTTCCAGGTGACGGAGGCGGGGAACACCGTGCCGCGCAGTCGGTCGGATGCGGTGACGGTGTGCGTGGAGACGCATGATCCGGAGGTGCTGGGCGCTCCGATGCCCGCGTGGTGCGCCGGGGTGCTGCTTGGTGCCGCTGTGTGCGGGCCGGTCCTCTATTTTCTGGGAGCTTTTTCATGAACGCTGTTGCTGAATTGCTGCCCGAAACGGCGGGCACCGACCTCGCTGTGGCTGTGCAGGCCAATCCCGGCATTGTCCTTCTCGATACCGAGAAGTTCGATGTCTGGTACGAAACCCTCAAGGCCAGCGCGCCGACCGACGCGGACGTGACTACGCGCAAGGGGCAGGATGCTTTGCGCTCCTACGCCGCCAAGGTTCGCAGCGAGAAGGCTTCGATTGACAAGGCTCGGCTGCGTCTGACCAAGGAATGGCGCGACATGACGGCGCAGGCCAACGAGGCCGGCAAGATCATCGGCGAGCGTCTGGAAAGCCTTGCCGTCGAGGTGCGCAAGCCGCTGACCGATTGGGAGGAAGCGGAGAAGGCGCGGGTTGATCGTTGCAAGGAAGTGATCGCCGATATTCACGGCGCCGCGATCGTGACGCTGGAGGATACGTCTGAGACGGTTCGCGAGCGTGGCATGCGGATTTGGGCGATCGAAATCGGTGACGACTTCGCGACCCTCAAAGCTGAAGCGGAGGAAGCGAAGAGCGCCACCATCGGAACGCTTCAGGCCGCGCTTAACCGGCTGAAGCGCGAAGAGGCTGATCGCGCGGAGCTGGAGAAGCTGCGTGCCGCTGCTGCCGAGCGCGAGGCACGCGAGCAGGCTGAACGCGAAGCGCGCGAAGCCGAGGAACGCGCCGCCGCCGAAGCCAAGGCCGCCGAAGAGCGCCGCATTGCCGCCGAAAAGGCCGAAGCCGAGCGCATCGCCCGCGTAGAGCGGGAAGCCGCAGAGAGAGCGCAACGCGAAGCGGAAGCCGCCGCACGCGCCGAACAGGAGCGGCGAGATCGCCAACATGCAGAGGCGCTGGCGGCCGAGCGCCGCCGCGCCGAGGAAGCCGAACGCGCGGCCCAGGCCGAGCGCGACCGGATCGCCGCCGAGGAAGCTGCCCGTAAGAATGAAGCCGACCGGATCGCGGCGGAACAGGCGCAACGCGAAGCCGACCAGGCGCACCGCACGGCAGTGAAGACCGCCGCCAAGCAGGCGCTGATGACCTGCGGCGCCGATGAGGAAACCGCGCGCAAGATCGTCGTGGCGATCCTTGCCGGTGAGGTTCCCAACGTCACGCTGAGGTTCTGACCATGACGGACAATCCTTTTGCGGTGGACTATCGGGAGCCGGATCCTGTCGCCGGCGACACCGGTGTTGGAGAGGTGGCAGCCAAGGCAATCAACCCCGGTTTTCACCAGATGGACGCCGCGACCTATCACGCGGACCCGGCCCCTACGCCAAGCCTGTCATCCACGCTGGCAAAGGTCATCACCAGCAAGTCGCCGCTGCATGCCTGGCACGCCTGCCGACGCCTCAATCCGGACTACGTGTCAGTCGAGCGCAAGACATTCGATATCGGCACCGCGGCGCACCGCGCACTGCTGGGCGTAGGCGAGGACTATGTAGCTATCCCCGACGAACTGCTGTCATCCGATGGCGCGGCCAGCACAAAGGCGGCCAAGGCGTTTATGGCCGAAACCAGGGCCGCGGGCGCCGTTCCCCTCAAGGCTGGCGAGATAGAGCAGATCGAAGCCATGCGCGCTGCGGCTGTCGCCAAGCTGGACAGCTACGGCATCTACCTCGATCCGGCGCGATCCGAGCTGGCGGCATTCGCCGAGATTGATGGCATCTGGTGCCGCGCGTTGTTCGATAATGCGCCTGCCGATCCGCGCCAGCCGCTGTACGACTACAAGACATGCGAGGACGCCAGCCCCGAGGCGTGTCTCAAGTCGATCGTCAATTACGGCTATGACGTCCAGGCGGCACACTACCTTTCCGTCTGGAAGGCCATCACCGGCGAGGACCGGCGGTTCACCTTCATTTTCCAGGAAAAGCCCGCACCGCATGAGGTGACGCTTGTCACCCTGTCAGGCTCGTTCCGCGATCTTGGCGAGAACCGCGCCGCCCGCGCCCGCAAGCTGTGGCGCGAGTGCATCACCACCAACAACTGGCCCGGTTACCCGGCGGGCGTCCATGAGGTGGACGCTCCTGCATGGCTGATCGAGCGCGAATATCAGGAGGCTGCATAATCATGGGTATCCGCTTCATCCCCGTCACCGAAATCAACGACCCTCTCACGCTGGCGCTCGGCATCAGCGGCGGCAGCGGGACCGGCAAGACATACACCTCGTTGCGGATCGCACGCGGAATCGCCGAGGAAATGACCGGGCGGAAGGGCTCGCCGATCGGCTACGTCGATACCGAGAACAAGCGCGCGCTGCACTACAAGGCGGCGTTCCCGGAGATGGCGCATTTCGACTTCACCGCTATCGATGAAAGCGGTGAGCTTGTCGGGTTCGGCCCGGAGCGCTGGATACAGGTGATCGACGCTGCCGAGGCGGCGGGGCTACCGGTGCTGATCCTCGACAGCTTCTCCCACGCATGGGAAGGCGTCGGCGGCGTGCTGGACCTTCACGCCCAGGTGCTGGACCGGCTGGTGCAGGAAGCCGAGCGCCGCGCGAACGGCAAGTACGAGGTGGACCCCGCCAAATACAGTCAGCTTGCGTGGGCGGAGGTGAAGCCGCGCTATCGCCGGCTGATCGACCGGATCGTCCGCGCCAAGACGAACATCATCATCTGCACCCGTGCCAAGCCGGTGATGCAGAAGGGTTTCGGCAAGAACGCGGAGAACGCCCGCGCGACCAAGACGCGCCGCAAGGACGTGCCGTGGGATCCCGCGAGCGACGGCGACCTGATGTTCGAAATGACCGCGATGATCATTCTCGATCCCGTCGCGCCCGGCTGCCCGGTCCATCAGATCAAGGTGGCCGACCAGTTCAAGGGCTTGCTCGACCCGCAGCGTCCGATGAGCGAGGCGACCGGCAAGACGATGGCGGAATGGGCCAAGGGGCAGGGCGGCGCGCAGAAGCAGAAAGAGGTGATGGACCTTGCCCGCGAGAAGGCGCGCGGCGGGACCGACAGCTTCATGTCGTGGTGGAACAGCGACGAAGGCAAGAGCGCGCGCCCGACCGTCCGGCCCATCATGGACGAAATCCAGGCGCTGTGTCGGGTTGCCGACGACGTGGCCACGATCTCCGACGACATGCCGTTTGCGCCTTCCGACGACTCCTTCGGCGGCGACGACCAGGCGCCGGCCGATCTGGAGACGGGGCGGTGACACAGAACGAAGCGCGAGCAATCCCGCCCGCGCAAGCCGGGGCAGCGCTTTCCCCTTTCAGCGCGCCCCGGCTAACAGGGATTGAGACGATGACCGACCATCAACCCGCCCGTCCTGTGCCGATCGATGAAGCGAGGGCGCGGGAGGTGCTGGAACAAGCCCGGTGCGAAGCGAAAGACTTTCAATGGTCTGCACGTATTTCCACGCAAACCGCCATCCGCGCCATGCTCGCCCTCGCCACCGAAGCCGCACAGCCGGCAGACGGAGCGGGGGTGCCTGCGGACGCTGCCCGCGAGTATTTCGAGCGCGGTTT
>JBELMF010000194.1:0-6303 GCA_042096015.1 Sphingomonas sp. | reverse complement strand
CAGTTCCACTATTTCGCGCTGCGCAAGATGCACTTCCTGCTCCGCGCCCGCGCGCTCGCGGCCTTCCCCGGCGGGTTCGGCACCTTCGACGAATTGTTCGAGTTGCTCACCCTCATCCAGACCGGCAAGGTCGCGCCGATCCCGGTGCTGCTGTTCGGTCGCGAATTCTGGGAGCGGGTGGTGAATTTCGAGGCGCTGGTCGAGGAAGGCGTGATCGCCGAGCGCGATCTCGGCATCTTCACCTATGTCGAAAGCGCCGCCGAGGGCTGGGCCGTGGTGCAGCGGTTCTACCAGGAGCGCGCCGAACAGGATCCTACCACCGTAGCATAAGGAAAAGGGCGGCGCCGGAGATCGGCGCCGCCCTTTCATCTTTCGGTGTTTCGGGTCGCTGCCCTAGATCACTTGCCCGTCTGCTTCTGCGCCGCCGGGTCGATGGACGGTGCGCCACTCGCCGGCGAAGCGGTGTTGGCAAGATCGCCGGTCTCCCCCCGCACGTCGGTCTCGACGGCATCGACCGCATTTACGGCATCGGGCGCCGCACCGCCCTCCACGACGTTTCCGCCGTCACCGGCGGGTTCGGCGGCTGCGGCAGGCGGCGGGGGCAGCGGCAGATTGGAGCCCTGCTGATTGAGGTACAGGATCACATTCGCGCGGTCCTGCGGGTTGGACAGGCCGGCGAAGGTCATTTTGGTGCCCGGGGCGAACTTGCGCGGGCTGGTCAGCCACGCGTTCATCTTTTCCCAATCCCAGGTGCCACCCACCTTCTTCAGCGCGTCGGTGAAGGCAAAGCCGCCCTTGCCTGTCGCGATCTGCTCGCCCATCGTTCCATATAGGTTGGGGCCGATCCCGTTGGCGCCGCCTTGGTTGATCGTGTGGCACGCCGCGCACTTCTTGAACACGTCAGCGCCCTTGGCGGGATCGGCCGTACCCAGCAGCGCAGCGATCGGCACCTCGGCCGCGCTGCCGCCCGCGCCCTCATCCTCGGCGGCCTCGATCGGATATCCAAACTTCTCCACATGGCCCGAATGGAAAACCATTCCGCCAACGATCGACAGACCCAGCGCGGCACCGCAGGCAGCCAGAACCCAGCCAGCAATCGTGTTAGTGCGATCGTCCATGTCGTGAAGTCACCCCTCCAAAGCAGGACGTCCATAGAAAAGCAGTCATCGAACGGCAAGCACACTTGAGGGGCCGAACAACGTGGCCTAGGGCGCGCGCAGTCCAATGAAAAACTTTCCTGCGCCGGCCCAGCCCATCGTTGCCCGAATGGTCGCGACTGCTGCCGAGGCCCCCGAACGAACCGTCGCCTTTCAGGGCGCCCCCGGCGCCAACAGCCACGTAGCGGTCCAGGAAGCCTTCCCCGAGGCACTTCCCCTTCCATGTTTTTCATTCGACGATGCCATCGATGCGGTGAAGAACGGCACCGCCGATTGCGCGATCATCCCGATCGAGAATTCACTGCACGGACGGGTTGCCGATATCCACTTCCTGCTGCCGGAATCGGGGCTGGTGATCACCGGGGAGCATTTCCTGCCGATCCGCCATGCCCTGATGGGTATCGGCACCCGCGAGCAGGTGCGCGAGGCGATGAGCCATCCGCAGGCGCTGGGGCAATGCCGCCACTGGCTGAAGGCGCACGATATCCAGCCGGTTGCCTATCCCGATACCGCCGGAGCAGCGGCGGAGGTCGCCGAGCGAGGCGACCCGACGATTGCCGCCTTGGCGCCGCCGGCAGCGGCGCACATCTATGGTCTCAATCTCCTGGCGACCGACATCGCCGATGCGGATCACAACACCACCCGCTTCGTGACCCTGGCGCGGGGTGCGCATCCGCCGGCCGGCGACGGGCCGTGGATGACGACCTTCATCTTCGAGGTGAAGAACGTCCCCGCGGCGCTCTACAAGGCGCTGGGCGGCTTTGCCACCAACAGCGTCAACATGACCAAGCTGGAAAGCTACCAGCGCGGCGGCACCTTCGCAGCGACGGACTTCTACGCCGACGTGGAGGGCAAGCCTGGCGACGAGAATCTGGATCGCGCGATGGAGGAACTGGGTTTCCACACCAAGTGGATTCGCGTGCTCGGCACCTATCGCCAGGCGCGCAAGCGCGGCTGACCCGACCCAGCCCATATGGCGCGACTGCCGCTTGCGTCCGGCCGTACCTGTCGTATCTCTCGCAACGATCAGGATTCGGGGGAGTGAAATGCGAAAGTTTGTGTTGGTCGGTGCGGCCCTTGCTGTCTCCACGAGCGCCTTCGCGCAGACGCCGCCGCGGCCCGCGAAAAAGCCGTTTCAGGTCACCTCCCCCAACGGTCTGCGCAGCGACGATTATTACTGGCTGCGTGATGATTCCCGTAAGAACCCGGAGATGCTCGCCTATCTGAAGGCGGAGAACGATTACGCCGATGCGCAGCTCGCCACGCTCAAGCCCCTTGAGGAGACGCTCTACAAGGAGACGGTGAGCCATATCAAACAGGACGACAGCTCGGTCCCGTACCGCAAGAACGGCTATTGGTATCAGACCCGATTCGAAACGGGCGCCGACTATCCTATCGTCGAACGGCGCAAGGGTAATCGCGATGCGCCGGCAGAGGTGATGTTCGACCAGCCGGCGATGGCCAAAGGACACAATTTCTTCGCCCTGTCCGACTGGGAGGTCAGCCCCGACAATCGCCGGGTCGCCTTCGCCGAGGATACCGTCGGCCGCCGCCAGTACACGCTGCGAATCAAGGACCTTGCGACCGGGCAACTGCTGCCGGACACGATCACCAACGTCGAACCCAATGTGATCTGGGCCAACGACAACCGGACGATCCTCTATGTCGCCAAGGATCCGACCACGCTGCGCGGATACAAGGTGATGGCACACGTGCTCGGCACGCCGGTTGCGCAGGATACGCTGCTGTATGAGGAGAAGGACGATACCTTTCAGATGGGGATCGGGCGCACCAGCGATGACCGCTTCGTCTGTGTCGTCGTCCAGTCCACCGTCAGCGACGAACAGCGGTGCGCCCCGGCTGCCACGCCGGCCAGCCTGCAGGTGATCGCACCGCGCAAGCGCGACCTGCGCTACGAGGCGGACCATATGGATGGGCGCTGGATCCTGCGCACCAATCACCGCGCCAAGAATTATACGCTGATGACGACCGCTGACACGGAGCTAGCGAAAGGCACCAGCGCGTGGCGCGATCTGACGCCGGCAAGCGACACGGTCTTCATCGAAGGGTTCAAGCCGTTCCAGGGCTTCATCGCCATCGACCAGCGCGAAGGTGGCAACCGCATGATCCGCCTGCTCGACGCGGCAGGCAAGTCGCTGCCCGTCAAAGCCGACGAACCCGCCTATCGCATGGCGCTCGACGTCAATGAGGAGCCCGCGACCGAGTGGATCCGCTACACTTATGGCTCGCTTGTCACGCCGACGACCACCTATGAGGTGAATGCAAAGACGGGCGAGCGCCGCGTGCTGAAGGTGGCGCCGGTGCCCGGCTACGATCCCGCCAACTATGTCACCGAGCGCGTCTGGGCCACTGCACGCGACGGTACGAAGATTCCCGTCAGCCTCGTCCACCGCAAGGGCGTGAAGCGCGACGGCACCGCGCCGCTGTTCCAATACGCCTATGGCAGCTACGGGATTTCGATGGACCCGGCGGTGGATCCTGGCCGGATCGGCCTGCTCGACCGAGGCGTGGTCTATGCCATCGCGCACATCCGCGGTGGGCAGGAGATGGGGCGGCAATGGTATGACGACGGCCATCTGCTCAACAAGAAGAACAGCTTCACCGACTTCATCGACGTGACCCGCTATCTCGTCGCGCAGAACTATGCGGCGAAGGACCGGGTAGCGGCGATGGGCGGCTCCGCCGGCGGGCTGCTGATGGGTGCGGTCGCCAACATGGCGCCCGACGACTACAAGGTGATCGTCGCGCAGGTGCCGTTTGTCGACGTGGTGACGACGATGCTCGACGCATCGATCCCGCTGACCACTTTTGAGTATGATGAATGGGGCAACCCCGCGCAGAAACCCTTCTACGATTACATGCTCAGCTACTCGCCTTACGACAATGTCGCAGCGAAGAACTATCCCGCCATGTATGTCGGCACGGGGCTGTGGGACAGCCAGGTGCAATATTATGAGCCCGCGAAGTGGGTGGCCAAGCTGCGCGAAAAGAAGACCGACAGCAACCCGCTGCTGTTCCGCGTGAACATGGAGGCCGGGCACGGCGGCAAGTCCGGGCGGTTTGAACGGTACCGCCAGAACGCCGAATGGGGCGCGTTCGTGCTGCAGCAACTGGGCGTGGAGTAACAAACGAATGGGGGAGCGAGCATCGCGTCACTCCCCCGCCCATTCCTCCAGCAACGTGTGCGCGATCGCGTAGGACGGCGGCGCCATGAACGGGCCCTGCCCAGCCAGCGCCGCCTTCACCTCATCGCGCGTGAACCATTGCGCATCCTCCAGTTCGTGCGTGTCGATCGTGATGGCGTCATCCATCGCGATCCCGACGCAGGCGATCATCAGCTGTGAGGGGAACGGCCACGGCTGACTGGAAATATAGCGCACGTCCGATACGCGCACGCCCGCTTCTTCCTCGATCTCCCGCGCCACCGCCTCCTCGATCGACTCCCCCGGCTCCAGAAACCCGGCAAGCGCCGAATAGCGCCCGGCCGGCCAGGATGGCTGGCGCCCCAGAAGCGCGCGCCCGTCATGTTCCGCGATCATGATCACGACGGGATCGACGCGCGGGAAGTGCTCCGTCCGGCAATTGCCGCACGTGCGGCCCCAGCCGGCCCGGAACAGCTTGGTCGGGGCGCCGCAATTGGCACAAAAGCCATGCCGCGCATGCCAGTCAATCACGCTGCGCGCCGCGGCGAACGTAGCCGCCTCGCCCGGCCGGAGCTGATCGAGCACGCCGAAGAGATTGGGCGAGCGGAACGGCGGCGGCGCCTTTTCGCCCGGCACGAACGCGGCGAAGCGCGGCTTGCCGTCTTCCAGCCCCAGCAGCACGAACTCCGCCTCGTCGGGTGCTTCGGTCAACATGGTCCAGCCGAGCCGGCCGTCCTCGGTCACCTCGGGCTCGAAATTGTGCAGCTTGAGCAGTCGCGCCTGCCAATTGCCCATCGCAGCCGCAAGCGCATCGGCATCGTGGCGCAGGCGATCGGCGCGGTCCAGCGTACCGCCCGTAAACCCGGGAACAAGGCTCATCGACCGTGCAGCCGCTGCGCATCGCGAGCGAGTGCGGCAGGAACGGCTTGCCGCAGCCCCCACTTCTCCGCCGGGAAATACTGCACCATGACCGTACCTCTCACCTTCTTCACCGGATCAACCCAGGCGATTGTTCCCGCCGCACCGCCCCAGCCGAACGTGCCCTTGGACGCCCCGCCCGGCATATCCTCGAGATAGACGGACCCTCCCGCTCCAAATCCCATCCTCGCAGACATCGCGCCGCCGGTAGACGCGTCGTTGCGCGTGAAGCTTACCCCCGCGGGCATCAGATTGGACATGGCAAGCGCAACCGTCTCCGCCTTCATCACCCGCTTGCCGTCAAGCATCCCGCCATTTGCCAGCATGTGCAGGAAACGGTCGTAATCGCGGGCTGTCGAGACGAGCCCGGCGCCGCCATAAGGGAAGCTGGGCCGCTGCAGGAACACCGAGGCAGCGCCCGGATCGATCGGGGAACGTCGGTCGCCGACGAACACGTAATTGGTCGACAACCGTCCCTTCTCACTTGCCGGCACCGTCCAATAGGTCGACGACATGCCCAGCGGATCAAGCAAGCGTGTCTGGACAAAGCGATCGAACGGGACCCCGCTCGCCTTCTCGATCACCGCCCCCATGACATCCAGACCGATCGAATAATGCCATTTGGTGCCCGGTTCCGCGATCAGCGGCACGGTGGCGACACGGTTGGCGAACTCGGCGAGCATCGTGGGCCGGGTGGTGCGCGCCTTCGCCTCGATCGCGGTATTCACCTGCGCCGGCACTACGCCCAGCCGCTCATATTCCTTCAGCAGCGGCCCCTTCGCGTTGATGCTGTACCCGAGCCCGGCGGTATGGGTCAGCAGGTGGCGGATAAGGATCGGCTTCTTCGCTGGGACACTGTCCAGCGACGTGTCGGGGCTGGTCAGCACGCGCATCGTGGCGAATGCGGGAAAGTATTCGCTAAGCGGATCATCGAGACTGATGACGCCGTCCTCGACCAGCAACATGGCCGCCATGCCGGTGATCGGCTTGGTCATCGAATAGATGCGCCACAGGCTATCGGGCCCGGCGGGAGCGGCGCCGGCGTCGTCCGCGATCCGACCGGC
>JBELMF010000193.1:0-6342 GCA_042096015.1 Sphingomonas sp. | reverse complement strand
CGGTATTCCCGCGATGCGCAGCGGCAGCGCGACATTGTCCGCCGCCGACAGATGCGCCACCAGCCGAAAATCCTGGAACACCACGCCGATACGCCGCCGGAATCCGGGCAGTCGCCCGCGCGGCATCGTCACCGCATCCTCGCCGAACAGCCGGATGATCCCGCGGCTCGGGCGCTGCGCCAGGTACAACAGGCGCAGCAGCGACGTCTTTCCCGCGCCGCTCGCCCCGGTCAGGAAGTAGAAGGAACCCGGCGCCAGGGCGAAGCTGATGTCGGACAGCGTTTCCGCTCCGTCACCGTAGCGCAGCCCCACATTCTCGAACTGCACGATATTCGCCATTGCGGCGCCGCTCGTCCCTCGACCACTCATGCCCCGCACGGGCCATCGCACGATGCAGCGCCCCGCTTCAACCTCCGCTTGCATGCAGCGCTGCGCACGTGTTTAGATTCGCGATGGCTTCAGCCCTCCTTTCTCCCGCCGGTAGCGTCGCGCGATGATCCTCGAATGCCCCGAATGCCGCACCCGTTATCTGGTGCCCGATACCGCGATTGGCGCGGAAGGGCGCACGGTGCGCTGTGCCAATTGCCGCCACAGCTGGCATCAGGAACCGGACGCCCGCGCGGCCGAGGCGATTGCCGCTTCGTCGTCGCCCGGCGCCCTGGCCGATGTTGCGCCCGGCGCGGATGATCGCGCGGCGCCTGAGCCGACAAAGTCGCCCGTCGCGGATCAATCCCGCGCCCCGATTGCGAGCCCGGCCGTCCCTCCCGCCCCGCTCGTGCCGCCGCCCGCTGCCCCGCTCGGCGCCACCGCGGCGCTGCCGCCGTTCGGCCGGTCCAATGCTGACGCGCCTGCGCAGGCACCGGCCCGGCCGCGCAGCAATCCCGCGCGGCGCTGGACGATCGCGGCGGTGCTCGCCGCGCTGCTGATGCTCGTCGCGGTCGGCGCCATCCTGTGGACCAGCGCGCCGGGCCTCGCCAGCCAGCTCGGGCTCAATCTCGGGCCGGAGGAAACCCCGCTGCGCCTCATCGACAATCCGATCGAGCGCCGTGAGATCAGCAACGGCAGCGAGCTGTTCGCGGTCAGCGGTAAGGTACTGAACCCGTCCAACGATCGCCAGCGCGTGCCAGACATCCGCGCCGACCTGCGCGACGCACAGAATCGCATCGTCTACACCTGGACGATCATCCCGCAGCAGCGCACGCTTGCGCCCAAGAGCGCGATCGACTTCAACTCGGCGAAGCTCGACGTCCCCGCCACCTCAAAGAAACTCGAATTGAGCTTCGTCGGCGAAGGCGACGAGTAACCCTCCGTGCTCCGTCACCCCGGACTTGATCCGGGGTCCCGCTGCCTTTTCCGGCTACCGCAGCAAGAAGCCGGATCCCGGCTCCAAGCCGGGATGACGGAAAAAGAAGACACCCCCATTGCCAGCCCCCGGAACCCTTGCTAGGGGCGCGCTCCTGCCAGCCGCCGGGCCAGCCCGGTGGACATCACGTGCGGTCGTGGCGGAATTGGTAGACGCGCAACGTTGAGGTCGTTGTGTCCGAAAGGACGTGGAAGTTCGAGTCTTCTCGACCGCACCATTGATAGCCGGCGGGGGTCGGAATCGCTCCTTGCGAGCACCCCGCCGCTTCTCTTCCCGGCGCATCATGACCCAGCCCTTCCGCACCGCGGCCCTTTATCAGTTCACCCGCTTCGACGATCCCGCGGCGCTGCGCGGCCCGATCGAGGCGCTCTGCCGCGCGCGCAATGTCCAGGGCACGCTGCTGCTCGCCCGCGAAGGCCTGAACGGCACGATCGCCGGCCCTGCCGAGGGCATCGAAGCCGTGATCGCGCACCTGCGCACTCTGCCCGGCTGCGCCGCGCTGGAGGTGAAATACGCCTGGGCGGCCGAGGAGCCGTTTCACCGCCTCAAGATCCGCCTCAAGCGCGAGATCGTGACGATGGGCGAGCCAGACCTCGATCCGCTTCAGAACGCCGGCACCTATGTCGCGCCCGAAGACTGGAACGACCTGATCGCCCAGCCGAACACATTGCTGATCGACACCCGCAACGATTACGAGGTCGCGATCGGCACCTTTCCCGGCGCGATCGATCCGGAGACGAGCAGCTTTCGCGACTTTCCCGCCTGGTTCCGCGCCAACCGCGACCGGCTGATCGCCGATGGCACCAAGGTCGCGATGTTCTGCACCGGCGGCATCCGCTGCGAGAAATCGACCGCCTTCCTCAAGGCGGAGGGTGTGGAGGAGGTGTACCACCTCCAGGGCGGCATCCTGAACTATCTGGAAAAGGTGCCCGCAGCCGACAGCGTCTGGCAGGGCGAATGCTTCGTCTTCGACGAGCGGGTAGCCGTCACCCCCGATCTCGAGCCCGGCACGCACGTCCTGTGCCGCGCCTGCCGCCGGCCGGTGAGTCCCGAAGAGCGCGAGTCGCCGTTCTACGAGGAAGGCGTCAGCTGCTCCGCCTGCCACGCCGACCTCGACGATGCCAAGCGCGCGCGACTGGCGGAACGCCACCGCCAGGAACTGCTGGCAAAAGCCCGCGGCGAGCGCCACGTGGGCGCAAAGATGAATTCCTCCCCCGGAGGGGGAGGGGGACCAGCGAAGCTGGTGGAGGGGTAGTCGCCCCAACCACCACCGCCCTCCAGCTGAGAGCTACCCCTCCACCAGCCTACGGCTGGTCCCCCTCCCCTTCCAGGGAAGGAATGAACAATCCTCACGCGGCCCGGCGCGCGAACTCCTTGTTGATCCCCAGTGCCGCCAGCGTGCAGACCGCGCCCGACAGCAGGTACAGCCCGACCGACCACAGCCCCAGCCGGCTGGCGAGGAACAGCGCCACCAGCGGCGCGAAGCCGGCGCCGATCACCCAGGCCGCATTGGCGACGATCGCCGCGCCGGTGTAGCGGCTTTCGGGCGGGAAATTGCCGTTCACCGCCCCCGACGACTGGCCGAACGCCAGCCCCAGCAGGACGAATCCGCCAAGCATGTAGATCGCACCGCCAACCTCGCCCGCATCGAGCAGGCGCGGCGCGAAGCCGCTGTACACCGCGATCAGCGCCGCAGATACGCCCAGCACCGCGCGCCGGCCGACCCGGTCGGCGATCACGCCCGAGGCGAGGATCGCCAGGATGCCGACAACCGCGCCCAGCGCCTCGATCGCCAGGAAGCGCACCGGATCCTCGCCCGCCGAGAGCGTCACCCAGGACAGCGGGAACACCGTCACGAGGTGGAACAGCGCGAAGCTCGCCAGCGGGGCGAAGGCGCCAAGGATGATCGTGCGCCGCTCGCGGAACATCGTGGCGAAGGCCGGCGACGGCTGCAGCTCACGGCTCTCGAACAGCCGCTCGAACTCGGGAGTGGCAACCAGGCGAAGGCGCGCGAACAGCGCCACGACATTGATCGCCAGCGCGACGAAGAACGGATAGCGCCAGCCCCAGCTCAGGAAATCGGCGGGCGACAGGATGGCCAGGAAATAGGCGAACAGGCACGAGGCGACCAGCAGCCCGAGCGGCGCACCCAGCTGCGGGATCATCGCATACCAGCCGCGCTTCTCCTCCGGGGCATTGAGCGACAGCAGCGACGGCAATCCGTCCCACGCGCCGCCCAGCGCCACGCCCTGGCCGATGCGGAACAGCGCCAGCAGCAGCGCCGAAAGCGATCCCACCTGCGCGTAACTGGGCAGCAGCGCGATCGCCATGGTCGACCCGCCGAGCAGGAACAGCGCGATGGTCAGCTTGGTGCCGCGCCCGTGGACCCGGTCGATCCACATGAACAGCAGCGTGCCGAATGGCCGCGCGATGAAGGCCAGCGCAAAGATCGCGAACGAATAGAGCGTACCGGTGAGCGCATCGACATAAGGGAAGACGACTCGCGGAAACACCAGCACCGATGCGAGCGCATAGACGAAGAATTCGAAGAATTCGCTGGTCCGTCCGATGATCACGCCGATCGCGATCTCGCCGGGGGCGACGTCCTTGTGGCGCGCATTCACCAGCCGCGCGTCTCGCTCCAGGGGCGTCGACTCGGGCGCAGTGGTCGTTGCTGTCATTCGCTCAAGCTCCCGCGGCACTAGGCTCGCGATAAATGGTTGGCCCCGCGCTGCAGGGTCATTGATACACCCCTCTGCCCAACACGCGCTAGTGACGGGATTGGACAAATTGTCCAATGTAGCGCGCGACGGACTCGGCCTAGGAGGCGCGCGATATGTCCCACCCACCCGTTTCGGTGCCGCGGCTCGGCCGCGCAGCCCTGCTTCCGCTCCTGTTGTGCGTCGCCGGCTGCGGCGCCGTGCTCGATCCCGCCGGCGACGTCGCGTTGCAGCAGCGCAACCTGATCTATGCCTCGGTCGGGTTGATGCTGCTGATCATCGTGCCGGTGATGATCCTGACGGTCGTGTTCGCCTGGCGCTATCGCAAGGGCAACAAGGAGGCGACCTACGATCCCCATTTCGATCACTCCACCTCGCTCGAGCTGGTGATCTGGTCCGCCCCGCTCCTGATCATCATCGCACTGGGCGCACTAACCTGGTCGAGCACGCACCTCCTCGATCCGTTCCGCCCGCTGAACCGCATCTCGGCGGCAAAGCCCAAGACGGACGAGAAACCGCTGCTGGTGCAGGTCGTCTCGCTCGATTGGAAGTGGCTGTTCATCTACCCCGAGCTCGGCATCGCCAGCGTCAATGAACTGGCGCTGCCGGTCGATCGCGAGGTCCGCTTCGACATGACGTCGTCGAACATGATGAACACCTTCTACGCGCCGACGCTGGCCGGCATGGTCTATACCATGCCCGGGATGCGCTCGACGCTCCACGCCGTGCTCAACAAGGCCGGCGACTATGAGGGCATGTCCGCGAACTACAGCGGCGCCGGCTTCTCCTACATGCGCTTCCGCCTGCGCGGCCTCGACGAGGCCGGGTTCGCGAACTGGGTGGCGCAGGTGAAGGGACGCGGCATGCCGCTGACTACCGCCAATTACCTAAAGCTCGAAAAGCCGAGCGAAAAGGTGCCGCCGATGCACTTCGCCAGTGTCCAGCCGTCGCTGTTCCAGCGCGTGTTCGAACGCTGCGTGGTGCCGGGCACGCCGTGCATGAGCGAGCTGATGGCGCGCGACGCCGCCGCCGACGGCCTCGTCCCACCGGGCCGCGGCTCGATCCCGCGCGAACGGCCGGACGGCGCCCTGTTCAAGGATCTGGAGGAAATCGACCGGGTGCCGCACCAGTCGAAGCCGCCCCTGCCCGCGCCCGGCAAGACCGATCCGGATTCGAGCCGCAACCGCGGCCTCTCCTTCCTTCTCCTGCCACCCGTGCCCGGCGCCGCCGGCGCGGCGCGCGGCTGAGCCGCCGGAGCCCCAGATGTTCAACGATACCGTCCTGAAGACGATCTTCGGTCGCCTCAGCCTCGAATCCTTCCCGATCCACGAACCGATCCTGGTCGGCACCTTCATCGGCGTGGTCGTGCTCGGCCTCGCCATCCTCGGCGCCGTCACCAAGTACAGGCTGTGGGGCTATCTGTGGACCGAATGGTTCACCAGCGTGGATCACAAGAAGATCGGGATCATGTACATGATCCTGGGCATCATCATGCTGCTGCGCGGCTTCGCCGATGCGGTGATGATGCGCGCCCAGCAGGCGCTCTCCTTCGGCGCGAACGAGGGGTATCTCAACGCGCACCATTATGATCAGGTCTTCACCGCGCACGGCACGATCATGATCTTCTTCGTCGCGATCCCGCTGATCGTCGGCATCATCAACTATGTGATGCCGCTGCAGATCGGCGCCCGCGACGTCGCCTTTCCGTTCCTCAACAATTTCAGCTTCTGGCTGACGGTGGCTGGCGCGCTGCTCGTCATGGCCTCGCTGTTCATCGGTGAGTTCAGCCGCGCCGGCTGGCTCAACTACGTGCCGGTGGCGAATCTTCAGAACAGCCCGGACGTGGGGCCGGACTATTACCTCTGGGCGCTGCAGATCGCCGGCATCGGCACCACGCTGTCGGGCATCAACATGGTCGTCACGATCATCAAGATGCGCGCGCCGGGCATGACGATGATGAAGATGCCGGTGTTCGTCTGGACCGCGCTGTGCAGCAACGTCCTGGTCATCGCGATCTTCCCGATCCTCACCGCCGCCTTCGCGATGCTGATGCTGGATCGCTACGTCGGCACCAACTTCTTCACCAACGATCTCGGCGGTAACCCGATGATGTACTGGAACCTGGTGTGGATCTGGGGCCACCCGGAGGTGTACGTCCTGATCCTGCCGGTGTTCGGCATGTATTCCGAGATCACCTCAACCTTCACCGGCAAGCGCCTGTTCGGCTATTCGTCGATGGTGTACGCGACGGTGGTCATC
>JBELMF010000192.1:0-6352 GCA_042096015.1 Sphingomonas sp. | reverse complement strand
CCCTGGCCGCCGCCGAGGCACATCGTCTCCAGCCCATAGCGCCCGTCGCGCCGCACCAGCTCGCGCGTCAGGTTCGCGAGGATCCGCCCGCCGGTCGCGCCGATCGGGTGCCCCAGCGAAATGCCCGAGCCATTGACGTTCAGAATATCGTTGCGGCTGTCGTCCTTGCTCCAGCCCCAGCCCTTGAGCACCGCCAGCACCTGCGGCGCGAACGCCTCGTTGAGCTCGACCAGGTCGATGTCGTCCCAGCCGAGCCCGGTGCGCGAGAACAGCCGCTCCACCGCCGGCACCGGCCCGATCCCCATGCGCGACGGATCGCACCCCGCCGCGGCCCACGAATGGAACCAGGCGATCGGCTCCAGCCCAAGCTCCTCCAATTTGTCCTCTGCCACCACCAGGCAGGCGGCGGCGGCGTCATTCTGCTGGCTAGCATTGCCCGCGGTCACCACGCCGCCCTCGATCGGGCGCAGCTTGCCCAGCGACTCCATCGTCGCGTCCGGCCGATAACCCTCGTCATGATCGAAGATGATCGCCTCGCCCTTCTTCTGCGGCACCGCGACCGGCACCAGCTCGTCGGCGAACAGCCCCTTCTGCCACGCGGCAGTGGCTCGCTGGTGCGAGCGCACGGCAAAGGCGTCGCTCTCCTCGCGCGTGATCCCATAATCCTTGGCGAGATTCTCCGCCGTCTCGATCATCCCCGAGATCACACCGAACCGCTCCACCGGCTGCGACATCAGCCGCCCACGCGTCAGCCGATCGTGCAGCGTCAAATTCCCCGCGCGCACGCCCTTGCGCACGTCAGTGGTATAATGCTCAACGTTCGACATGCTCTCGCACCCGCCGGCGACCACCAAGTCCGACGCGCCGGTCTGCACCATCATCGCCGCATCGATCACCGCCTGAAGCCCCGATCCGCAGCGCCGGTCGAGCTGATAGCCCGGCACTTCGAGCGGCAGCCCCGCGGCCAGCCACGACCAATGCCCGATAGCCGGCGCCTCGGCATTGCCATATCCTTGCGCGAACACGACGTCGTCGACCCGGCACGGGTCAATCCCGGTCCGCTCAACAAGTGCCTTGATGATCACCGCTCCAAGCTGCCCCGCACCGAGCGACGACAGGCTCCCGCCGAACTTGCCGACGGCGGTGCGGATGGGCGACACGATGGCGGCGCGGCGCAGTCCGGTGCTGGAGGTCATGGCATCAACTCCTGAAGGGCAATGAATCGGCGAGGCGATGTAATGCAGAAGGGAGCGCGGCATCCCGCGATCGCGCGTGATGCGATATCTATCGCCCGGGCGGGACGTATTCGTCCACAGATCATGCCGCTCTCCTTGTGGCGCACCGCGTAAAGAACGCGGCGGTAGTTTTCAATGCTCGGCATTGTCTTTCGATAGGCTGAAAATGCTGCAGCCGTGGTGCGATCGGCGTCGGTTACAGCGTGCCTGATCGTCGCGGGCGTATTGCTCCAGCCATACACCATCGTCTAAACTGCCGGTGAAAACGCAGGAAATCACAATGAAGCTCGTTCGCGGCGCCTGGAAATTGCTGGTCGGCATCAAGGATGCGCTGGTGCTCGTCGCCATGTTGCTGTTCTTCGGGCTGCTGTTCGTGGCGTTGAATAGCCGGCCCAGCGCGCCCTCGATCAAGGATGGCGCGCTGGTGCTGGATCTCAACGGTCCCATCGTCGAGCAGCCGCAGGAGGTGGCGCCGCTGGCGTTTCTTTCCGGTCAGGAGGTCGGGCAGCAATATCGGTTGCGCGACGTGGTGCGCACGATCGATGCCGCGCGCAGCGATGATCGGGTGAAGGCGATCGTGCTTGATCTGGATCGCTTCGGCGGCGCCTATCCCGCCGTGCTGGGCGAGGTTGCCGACGCGCTTGTGCGGGCGCGCCAGGCCGGCAAGCCAGTGCTGGCCTATGCTACCGCCTACACCGACGGCGGCTATCGTCTTGCCGCGGCGGCGAGCGAAATCTGGGTTGATCCGATGGGGGGCGCGATCTTCAGCGGTCCCGGCGGGAGCCGCCTGTACTATAAGGGGCTGATCGACAAGCTGGGCGTGAACACGCACGTCTATCGGGTCGGCAAGTTCAAATCCGCGGTTGAGCCCTATACCCGCGCCGATGAAAGCCCGGAATCGCGGGAGGCGTCGCTCGCGCTGTACGGTACGCTGTTCGATCAGTGGAAGGAAGCGGTTGCCCGCACCCGGCCCAAGGCGCGAATCGCCGATTGGCTCACCCGCCCGGCTCAGATCGTCCAGGCGGCCAACGGCGATCTCGCGCGTGCGAACCTGGCTTCCGGCCTGGTTGACAAGCTGGGTGATCGGCTCGCGTTCGGTCGCCGGGTGTCGGAACTTGCCGGAACCCAGTCCGGCAAGCCGGCGGGTTGGTTCAACCGGATCAAATATGATTCCTATGTCGCGGCGAACCCGGTGGCGGATGATGGCCGGATCGGCGTGGTGACGGTCGCCGGCGAGATTGTCGATGGAGAGGCAGATCCGGGCACTGCCGGCGGCGATACCATCGCCGACTATATCCTCGACGGGCTGGCGGAAAAGAACCTGAAGGCGCTGGTGCTGCGCGTCGATTCGCCCGGCGGGTCGGTGTTGGCGTCGGAGCGGATCCGCCTGGCGCTGATGGAGGCCAAGCGCCGGGGGCTGCCGATTGTCGTTTCGATGGGCGGCCTTGCGGCCTCTGGCGGATATTGGGTGTCGACGCCGGCCGACGTGATCTTTGCCGAGCCCGGCACGATCACGGGCTCGATCGGCATCTTCGGTATCCTGCCCAGTTTCGAGAACACGCTGGCCAAGGTGGGCATCACCACCGACGGCGTGAAGCTGACGCCGCTGGCCGGACAACCGGATTTCACCGGCGGCTTCAACGATGAAACCGACACGCTCATCCAGGCGACGGTCGAGCGCGGCTATGCCCAGTTCCTGTCGCGCGTCGCCCAGTCGCGGATGCTGCCGGTATCGCGCGTGAACGAGATCGCGCAGGGCCGCGTGTGGGATGGCGGCACGGCACGCCAGATCGGCCTTGTCGATCGGTTCGGCAGCCTTGGCGATGCGATCAAGGCGGCCGCGCGACGTGCCAAGCTGGATCCGGACAGCGCAAAGCCGGTCTATCTGGAAAAGAAGCCGAGCTGGGCGGCGGAACTTGCCCGCCAGATCAGCAATCGAGAGGAGGAGGATGCCGGCGCGCCGGTCGATGCGCTGGCGCGGATCGCCTGGGAACAGCGCCAGATGCTGGCGCGGGCAACCGGCGACGTGCGGCGACTGGCGCTGGGCGGCGGCATTCAGGCGCGATGCCTGGAATGCGGCGCCATGGGGCCGCGCGCCGCTTCCGGTGCAGACGTGCGCCTGCTTGACGTGCTGCTGGCTCGGCTCGGCCTGTGATCGCCATTGGCGTGCTCCTGTTGCAGCTTGCTGCGCCGGCGGGAGCGCCCACCGTTCAGCCCGCCTCGCCGCGAACCCTGTCGGGGCGCTTCGCCTGCGACGCCACGGTCTATGAGGTACAGGTGACGGCCACGCCCGTTGGCGGCAGCGGCGTGGTGCTGGATCGGCTCACGATCGGCGGCAAGCCCGTCGACGCAGGATCGCTTGCCGAGGCGCGCCGCATGACGGCGCGACTCGCCGACGTCCAGTCGCTCGACGTACGTTGCCGCAGCGACGGCGCCGGCGAGCTTAGCGTGTACGGCATGCAGGGCGCGGCCGGCGCCGCGCCGCGGCGTGCCCGCCTGCGGGGCCTCCTCAGTGGCAACAGTATTACCGGCCTCGTGGTCGCGGTTGAGCAGCGCTGACCCGTTCTGAGGTACCGGATCGCGACGCTATACCATTGACGGCGGCGCCACTTTCCGGCGCATAGTCCAACTGCGCCGCCAGCCGACGGGGGTTGCCGAAAACGGGGGGGTACCATGATCGCCATTCGCGCCGCCACGCCTGACGACGCCGCCGCGATCGCGGCCATCTACGCGCCGTACGTGCTGTCAGGCACGGTTTCGTTCGAAAGCGATGCGCCCGACGTGCGGCAGATGCGCCAGCGCATGGCGGCGTCGGACGGGCTATACCCCTGGCTGGTCGCCACATCGGGTTCGGCGGACGATTCGGCCGTGGTCGGCTATGCCTATGCCGGCCGATTCCGTGAGCGGCCCGCTTACCGCTACGTTGTCGAAACCTCGATCTATCTGTCGGGCTCGGTTCAGCGTCAGGGAGTCGGGCGCCTGCTGTACGAAGCGCTCGTGGATACGTTGCGGGCGCAGGGTTTCACCCAGGCGATCGGCGTCATCGCGCTGCCGAACGACGCGTCGATCACCTTGCACGAAGCGGTGGGCTTCCGCCGTGCCGGCATTTATCGCGAGGTCGGGTACAAGCAGGGGCGCTGGATCGACGTCGGCTTCTGGCAATGTGCGCTCAACGATAGCGCGCTGCCCCCGGTCGAGCCGCGCCGCTTCGTCGATGTCGGCGTACGTCGCGACTGAGGACGCGGCGTCGCGGGTCAGCGCCGCCCGCGATAGGCCGGCAGGTGGATTCGCCAGCGAATCGCGGCAGCGCGTAAGGCAAAGCCCGCGGTCGCGGCGATCACGGCGGCGGCCGGCCCGACCATGCCCGCCAGCGTCAGGCCGACGAACAGCGCCGACGCGAGCGCGGCCGCGGTGACATATAATTCCGGTCGCATCAGGATCGACGGTTCGCCGGCCAGTACGTCGCGGATGATGCCGCCGACGCATGCGGACACCACGCCCAGTACGAACGCCGGGACCGGGGGCACGCCATAGTCGAGCGACTTGGCCGCGCCATAGACCGCATAGGCGGCCAGCCCCACCGCATCGAACCAGTCGAGCGCCGCGCCGCGCCACCAGCGTTCCGGTGTTACCCAGATGACCACAGCGACGCTGAGGCACACGGCGGCGGCGCGGCTGTCGACGATCCAGAACACCGGCGCGCCGATCAGCAGGTCGCGCACCGTACCGCCGCCGACACCGGCGACCAGTGCGAAGAAGATAAGCGTCACCATCGTCTGCGCGCGGCGGGCCGCGGCGAGCGCGCCCGATGCGGCGAAGACCGCTAGGCCGGCCAGATCCAGCCACGGCGCGAGGACGGGAAGAAGCGTGTCGGGCGGCATGATGGGTGCGGCTATCAGATCGTCCGCCTGTGGGGGAGGGTCGAATTGTCCGGCCGGGCCGCCGCATCTGCGGCAAGCGCCGTCTCGACACCGCCACATCTGCCGCCTATCGCTCCACTGAAACACAGGTTTTTGGGGGAAAGAATGCCGACAGCCAGCAAGGTGCTCGACCGCGTCCTCGTGCTTGAGATGGTGCGTGTGACGGAAGCGGCCGCCATTGGCGCCTCCACCCTGATCGGACGCGGGAATGAGAAGGCTGCCGACGCCGCCGCCGTCGAGGCGATGCGCGAGGCGCTCAACACGCTCGAGATCGACGGCACCGTGGTGATCGGCGAGGGCGAGCGCGACGAGGCGCCTATGCTGTACATCGGGGAAAAGGTCGGGTCGGCACAGGGCACCGGCCCCAAGATCGACATTGCGCTCGACCCGCTGGAAGGCACCACCATCTGCGCCAAGGCGGGGCCGAACAGCCTTGCCGTGCTGGCCATCGGCGAGGAAGGCTGCCTGCTCAACGCGCCCGACGTGTACATGGAAAAGCTGGCCGTCGGCCCCGGCCTGCCGGACGGAATCATCGATCTCGACAAGACGCCGACCGAGAATGTCGAGGCGATCGCCGCGGCGAAGGGGGTCGCGCCGAACGAGATTATCGCATGCGTGCTCGATCGACCGCGCCACGAGGCACTGATCGCCGAACTGCGTGCGATCGGCTGCGGCGTTGTGCTGATCGGTGACGGCGACGTGGCCGGCGTGATCGCGACCACCGATCCGGATACCACGATCGACGTTTACATGGGCTCGGGCGGGGCCCCCGAAGGCGTGCTGGCGTGCGCTGCGCTGCGCTGCGTCGGCGGCCAGTTCAAGGGCCGGCTGCTGTTCCGCAACGACGACGAGCGGGCCCGCGCGCACAAATGGGGCATCACCGATCTCGACAAGCAATATGACCTTAAGGAGTTGGCGAAGGGCGATTGCATCTTCGCCGCGACCGGGGTGACCGACGGTTCGCTGCTCGCCGGGGTGAAGCGTCACGGCAAGAAGATGACGACCGAGAGTGTCGTGATGCGCGCCTCTTCGGGCACGGTGCGCTGGGTCAAGGGCGAGCATCGTCTGGACCGCTGATTCGGGCGGCTTGACTCTGGCCGGGCTGCTGCTCGCCGCGGCGCTCGGGCTGGTCGGCCACGGGTGGTGGAGCGGCCGCAGCCTCGCGGCGCGGATCGCGGCGGCGGTGCGCGGGGCAGC
>JBELMF010000191.1:0-6384 GCA_042096015.1 Sphingomonas sp. | reverse complement strand
GGGCCGCCTTTCTGCCGCTGACCGACAGCGCCGCTCTCGTCGCTGCGCGCGAAAAGGGCTTTGCCGAGGAGCATGGCATCGCGCTCGATCTCGTGCGGACGGAAAGCTGGGCGACGGTGCGCGACCGGCTGGTCTATGGCCAGGTGCAGGCCGCCCACATGCTCGCGCCGCTCGCCCTTGCCGTCACGCTTGGCCTGTCACAGCAGGCGGCGGCCATTTCCGCGCCGCTCAAGCTCAATGTCAACGGCAATGCGCTGGTAATGGCCACCGATTTCGCCGCCGCGCTGGAGCGGCGCAGCGCGGCGCGCCTGGCGGATCCGGTGGGGGCGGCACATGATTTCGCCGCCGCCATCGGCCTGCATCGGCGCAAGCCGGTGATCGGTGTGGTCCACCGTTTCTCCAGCCACTCGCTGATGCTGCGCTATTGGCTGGCCGCGGGCGGGGTCGATGTCGAGCGTGACGTCGTGCTCCGTGTCGTGCCGCCGCCGCTGATGGTCGAGGCGATGCGGCTGGGCGAGCTCGACGGGTTCATCGCCGGGGATCCCTGGCCGGCCGCCGCCGTGGAGGAGGGGCTGGCCGAAGTCGTGGCGGCCGGCGCGCGCATCTGGCAGCGCGGCGTGGAGAAGGTGCTCGCCTTCCGCACCGACTGGATGGAGGCTAATGGTGACACGGTCGATCGCCTGCTGCGCGCCATATCGGCAGCCTCCGCATGGTGCGACGAGGCGACCAATCACGAGGAGCTTGCCGAACTGCTGGCGCGCCCCGTCTATGTCGATCAGCCGGCGCCGCTGATCGAGCGTGCGCTGGCAGGGCGGATAGCGGCGCAGGCCGGCGAGCCGCTGCTGCCGATCGACGATTTCCTGATCTTCCACCGTGAAGCGGCGGGCTTTCCGTGGCGCAGCCAGGCGTTGTGGATCTACTCGCAACTGGTGCGCTGGGGCTATGTTGAGCCGAGCGAGGAGGCGGCACGTACGGCCGGCGCGGTGTTCCGGCCGGACATCTACCGCCGCGCGCTGAGCGGAACCGACGCGGTGATGCCTGGCGCCAGCATGAAGGTGGAGGGCGCGGTGGTCGCGCCCACGGGCGTGGGGGCGCATCGCGGGTCGTTGACCCTCGGCCCCGATCGCTTTTTCGACGGACGCACTTTCGACCCGCATGACCTTGACGGCTATCTTGCCAGCTTCCGTACCGACCGCTGACGATAGCACTTGCAAATTCACGGCGCTCGGTTGATGATCCGAGTCGATCGCGCAACGACGCGCGTCAAGGAATGCCGCCTCAACGGATGAGGCAGGCTTTCCGCCACTGACCCAACAGCAGAGCCGCTGACCGGAAGCACCATTCGTGCGTCCGGCCGCGGCTTTTTGTTCATTCGAGATCAGCGGAGACGCACCATGGCAACAGCTTACGCGAACGAGCTTGCAGCGAATACTTCCCCCGTCCCGGGCGGCAATTTTTGGTCGGCGGGCCATGTGCCAACGCTGATCGCGGCTTTCCTATTTTTCGATCTCGCCTTCATGGTGTGGGTGATCCTGGGTCCGCTGGCCCCGGAGATCGCCACGTCACTGGCGCTGACCCCCGCCGAAAAGGGGCTGATGGTGGCGACCCCGACCCTGGCAGGCGCGTTGCTTCGGGTGGTGAACGGTCTGCTGGTCGACAGGATCGGGCCAAAGCGCGCGGGGACGATCAGCCAGGTGATCGTGATCGCGGGATTGTTCACCGCATGGCAGATGGGCATCGCCAGTTTCGCCGGGACGATCGCGTTGGGCGTGATCCTCGGCTTTGCCGGTGCGAGCTTCGCGATCGCCTTGCCGCTGGCCAGCAGATGGTATCCGCCCGAGCATCAGGGCAAGGCGATGGGGCTTGCGGGCATGGGCAATTCGGGCACCGTGCTCGCCGCGCTTTTCGCGCCGACGCTGGCGAAGCTGTTCGGCTGGAACGCGGTGCTGGGCCTTGCCTGCATCCCGCTGACGATGGTGCTGATCGCCTATCAGCTGATGGCGAAGGATGCGCCCAATCCGCCGGCCGCAAAATCGCTGCGGCAATATCTGGCGCCGCTCCGGATCGCCGATGCGTGGTGGCTGATGGGCTTTTATTCGGTGACGTTCGGCGGCTTCGTCGGGCTGGCGGCGTCGCTGCCGATCTATTTCACCGATCAGTTCGGCTTGAGCAGCGTTCTGGCCGGCTATTGCACCGCCGCCTGCGTCTTTGCCGGCTCGCTGGTTCGCCCGCTGGGCGGGGCGCTGGCGGATCGGATCGGCGGGGTGCGGGCGCTGCAGGGCGTCTTTGTCGTGGCTGCGCTGGCACTTGCCGCCGTGTCGGTCGCCGGTACGTTGCCCATGGCGCTCGGCTGCTTCTTCATCGCGATGCTGGCGCTGGGCACCGGCAACGGATCGGTGTTCCAGTTGGTGCCGCAGCGTTTCCAGGCGGAGATCGGTGTGATGACCGGCCTCGTCGGTATGGCCGGCGGCATCGGCGGCTTCTATCTGGCCTCTTCGCTGGGCGTCGCCAGGCAGGTGACGGGCAGCTTTGCGCCCGGCTTCCTGATCTTCGCGGCGCTGGCGGTTCTGGCGCTGGGCGGCATCGCCCTGGTCAAACAGGGCTGGCGTGCCCGCTGGACCACCGGTGCGCGCATCTGACCGGCCGACGGGCGCACGACCGGTGCGCCCTTCGGCACCGCATTGATCGGATCTGCCATGAAAACCTGCATCATCGCGCCGGTGCTGATCGCCGCGGCGTGGCCGGCCGCCGCGCAGACCATCGCCGTCGCGCCGATCGCCGAGGCACGCCTGCGCTTCGAACACGTCGGCCAGAACGACCTGCCACTTGAGGGCGATGCGCTGACGATCCGCGCCCGGGCGGGGGCCACCGCGGCGGCAGGCCCATTCGCCGCCACGGTGGTGGCGCAAGGCACGCTGGCCGCGATCGACGATTATAATGACGGGTTGCACGGCCCGGCGGCGCGGCCGTTGGTCGCCGATCCGGAGAATGTCGCCCTGTACGTGGCGCAGCTGCAATATCGCACGCCGGCAATGACGGTGACTGGCGGCCGCCAGCGCATCGCGCTGGACGATGAGCGGTACGTCGGCAACATCGCGTTTCGCGACAACGCGCAGACATTCGATGCCGTGCGTGTGGAGGCCGGCCCTGTTCCGGGGGTGAAGCTGGATATCAGCTATGCCTGGAGCGTCCGGACGATCTGGGGCGTCGAGGGGCAAGGCGCGCGACCGCAGGCGATCGGCGGCACGAACCTGTTCGCCAATCTGTCGTGGAAGAGCCCCGTGGGGACGCTGACCGGCTTTGCCTATCTGATCGACCAGAATGCGATGGCGGTGCAGAACTTCCGCCTTTCCAGCCAGAGTTATGGCGTGCGGCTGGCGGGGGCGCAGAAGATCGGCGATCGGGCCAGCATCGCCTATCAGGCAAGCTACGGCGTCCAGTCCGACTGGCAGCGCAACCCCAATGACTATCGTGCCGCGCATTGGCTGGTCGACGCAGCACTGGTGCTCGGCCCCGCCAAGCTCATCGCGGGCCGTGAGGTACTGGGAGCAGATGGCGGCACGCCGTTCACCAGCTTTCAGTTCCCGCTCGGCACCAACTTCAAGTTCCAGGGATGGGCGGACAAGTTCCTGTCCACGCCGCCCAATGGCGTTCGCGATCTATATGGCGGCGGCGGCATCGGCTGGCCAAAGATCGGGCCATTTTCCGAAGTAGCCATCCGGGCGGTCTATCATCGGTTCGACAGTGATCGGTTGGCGATCCGCTACGGCGATGAAGTCGACCTGCTCGCCAGCGCGAAGCTGGGAAAGTATCAGATGTCGGTCCGGTACGCGCGCTATGATGCCGACGCGTTCGCTGCCGATACGCAAAAAGCATGGCTCCAGCTCGATTGGGCGTTCTGACGCTTGAGCCGGACGGCGGACTAGGGTATCGAAATCGAACAAGAGAACGACGCCGTTCTCACCGAAATAGCCATGATGATTCGCCGCCGGATCATCATGGCGCAATCGATGGCAAGGCCGCCATCCAGGTTCCGGTTCAACCGGGGCCCGGATGGCGGCCTTTTTTGTTTTTGGAGTACGGCAATGGATTTCGGATACGTCGCCGAAGCAGCCCCCGTTCCCGACCAGTCGATGGCAAGCGCCGCGCACGCGCGCCCTCATCTTGTGGTGATCGGCAACGGCATGGCCGGCTGCCGGGCCATCGAGGAACTGCTCGCGCGTGAGCAGCATGCCTTTCGCGTCACGATCTTCGGGGCCGAGCCGCATGTGAACTACAATCGGATCATGCTCTCATCCGTCCTGGCCGGCGAGAAGCAGTTCGACGATATCGTGATCAACGGCCCCGATTGGTACCGCGACCATGCGATCGACCTGGTCACCGGCGATCCCGTCATGGCGATCGATCGCGAGCGAAAGATCGTCACCACCCGGTCAGGCCGGACATCGCGATACGACAAGCTGGTCATCGCGACCGGATCCGATCCCGTCATCATTCCCGTGCCCGGCCATGATCTGCCGGGCGTCATCAGCTTTCGCGACCTGCGCGATGTGGATGCGATGCTGGCGGCAGCGGGCCAGGGCGGCGATGCCGTGGTCATCGGGGGCGGGTTGCTCGGGCTGGAGGCTGCCCATGGGCTGATGCTGCGCGGCATGAAGGTGACGGTGCTGCACCTGATGCCGACGCTGATGGAGCGGCAGCTCGACGAGGCTGCGGCCTGGCTGCTCAAGTCTGCGCTGGAGGCGCGGGGGCAGACGATCCTGACGGGCGCCGACACCGCCGAGATCATCGGGCGTGACCGGGTTGAAGGCGTCCGCCTGAAGGATGGCCGCGAGATCCAGGCGAGCATCGTCGTCATGGCCGTAGGCATCCGTCCCGCTGTCGCGCTCGCCCGCGCGAGCGGACTGGCGGTGGGGCGCGGGATCCAGGTGGACGATCACATGGTGACGAGCGACCCCGACGTCCTGGCCGTCGGTGAGTGCGTGGAGCATGATGGGCAGGTCTATGGGCTCGTCGCGCCGCTATGGGACATGTGTCGCAGCCTGGCGGACGGGCTGACCGGCGCGATCAACCCCTATCGCAGCGCGGCCACCTCCACCAAGCTGAAGGTAGCCGGCCTCGACGTATTCTCGGCAGGCGACTTCGCCGGCGGCGACGGATGCGAGGACATCGTGCTGCGTGATGCCGCCCGCGGGATCTACAAGCGCGTCACGCTGCGCGACGACCGCGTCGTGGGCACGGTGCTCTATGGCGATACCGCAGACGGGGGCTGGTATTTCGACCTGCTGCGGAGCGGAAAGGACGTTGCCGAGATCCGCGATGTCCTGATCTACGGACAGGCGTTCGCGTCCGGAGGGCCGCTGGCGGACCCTAAGCTGGCCGTTGCGGCGCTCTCCGACGAGGCGGAGATCTGCGGCTGCAACGGCGTCTCCAAGGGGCAGGTGGTGGCCTGCATCGAGGCCGGGGCTTGCAGCCTCGATGCGGTGCGCGCCACGTGCAAGGCATCGGCAAGCTGCGGCTCCTGCACCGGGCTGGTCGAGCAGCTGTTGGAGCTGACACTGGGCGACGAGGTGAAGGCTGCGCCCAGGACGATGTGCAAATGTACCAGCTTCGGCCATGATGACGTGCGGCGGGAGATCGTGGCGCAGGACATGCGGTCGATCCCCGAGGTGATGCACAAGCTGCACTGGTCGACGCCGGACGGCTGTTCGTCCTGCCGCCCCGCGCTCAATTACTATCTCCTGTGCGCGCACCCCGGCGAATATGAGGACGACCAGCAAAGCCGCTTCGTCAACGAACGGCTGCACGCCAACATCCAGAAGGACGGGACCTATTCGGTCGTGCCGCGCATGTGGGGCGGCGTTACGTCGCCGCGTGAGCTGCGCGCGATCGCCGATGTGGTGGAACGATATGACGCCCGCATGGTGAAGGTGACGGGCGGACAGCGGCTCGACATCTTCGGGATCAGGAAAGAGGATCTGCCCGCCGTGTGGGCCGATCTGAACGCCGCGGGCATGGTATCAGGCCACGCCTATGGCAAGGCGCTGCGCACGGTGAAGACCTGCGTCGGTTCGGAATGGTGCCGCTTCGGCACGCAGGATTCGACCGGCCTGGGCATCACCATCGAGCGGATGACGTGGGGATCGTGGATGCCCCACAAGTTCAAGATCGCGGTCAGCGGGTGCCCGCGCAATTGCGCCGAAGCGACGATCAAGGACTTCGGGATCGTCTGCGTCGATTCGGGGTACGAGCTCCACGTCGGCGGAAACGGCGGGATCAAGGTCCGCGCGACCGACCTGCTGTGCAAGGTGGCCGATGAGCGGGAGGCGCTGGAACATTGCGCGGCCTTCATCCAGCTGTATCGCGAGGAAGCGCGTTACCTGG
>JBELMF010000190.1:0-6648 GCA_042096015.1 Sphingomonas sp. | reverse complement strand
CTCAAGGCCGGGGCGACGGAGTGTTTGTGGCGCGGTTGAGCGCCGGTCAGTTCGTGGTCTTGGTGCGGGCCTTGCCGGGGGTGGATTTACCGCGGCCGCCGGTGGGGGGCTCGATCGCGCCGGATGCACTCGCGATACGGGTGTCCGGGGCGCCCCCGGCGGTCGGCTCGGCGGCGGTGGTTTGCGGCGGCGCATCGTCCGCGCCGGTATCCGCCGGCTCGCCGAACGGCAGGTCGTCGCCCGTGCGCTCGATCAATGCGTCGCCGGCACCGGCATCCTGTTCCTGTTCGGCGCGCGCCCAATGTTCCTGTTCGCGGCCCTCAGGCTCGCCTTCTTCCTGCCAGATCCTGTAGGCGCGGTCCCGGATCTGTTCTTCCCGCTCGTCAGCCATCGCTGGTCTCCATCATGCTCGCGCTCAAACGCGCCGGCGCGCCAAACGACCCGCAAAAGAACAAAATCTTTGAAGCAGCTACGCGAGCGCGCGCGGCGCCCGCGTGTCGCATCCATCCAATACCGGCCTGGACAACCTGCCTACCGTCCGCGCCCGAGTCGCACCGGCGGCCGGGAGCAGGAGAAGGGGAATGACGCAGGACGTCTTGGAGCGCGCGCAGCCGCAATCGGTGGTCGGCCCAGGAGCACTGGCCACCCCCGCCGAAACGATCGCCGCGCTGCGTGACCAGATCGCCGATTTCCTCGACTATGCCACCGATGCGGCGCTGCAGCCGCTTCTGGATACGGACCTGCCGTTCGTCGGCGACGCGCTGAAGAACGTGCTGACCGATGCGCTGCTCGATCCGGTGAAGAGCGCGATCGACGATGCGCTGGCGGATCTGGAGGCAACCGCCGCGACATTGCCGCAGGCGATCGCGGATGCGGTGAACGGCGTCGGCGGGCCGTTCAGCGCGACGGTGCAGGGCGACAAGGTGCGGATCTTCCTGACCGCGTCGGACAGCCTGTCCGTGTCGAGCGGGCAGGTGGACCTGGACGTGGGCTATGACGCGCTCGGCTTCGAATTGCAGGGCGGGGTCTCGGGCGCGCTGGGCTATCAGATCGATGCCGAGCTGGTGTTCGATACCGATACCGGCCGCCTGTCGGTGGCCAACACGGCGGGTGACGTCATTTCGCTGTCGTTGGATGCGTCGCTGGACGATGTCGCCGGGAGCGGGTCGCTCGGCTTCCTCAACGTGGACGTCAACGACAAGCGGGCGGCGCCGGAGATCCAGATCGACGCCGGGGTGGATATCGCCGGCGGCCTGGTCAACAACCTGACCGCCGACAGCCTGACCACCGAAATCGACGGATCGGCGGTCATGCGGTTCGGCCTGGCGGCGAGCCTGGACGGGGCCGATCCCGGCGATCCTTCGCCGCTGCCGCGGCTCTTCACCGATCTGGTCGCGCGGTACGACATCAACGACTTCGACCCCGCCAGCGGGCTTTCCGGGCTGGGCACGACGCCGACGATCACGCTCGAGGACATGGAGCTGGATGTCGGCACGCTGGTGAAGTGGCTGGGCGAGGTGTTGTCGCCGATCACCGAGCGGATCTTCGGCGCCTTCGCGCTGGACGAGCTGCTCGATGCGATCACCGCGCCGCTGCCGCTGATCGATGGCGGATCCAAGGCGATCGGCATATTCGACTGGATCAACATCATCGACGACAATCGCATCAACCTGCTCGACCTGGCGGCGGCCGGGGCGCCCGAGAGCAAGCCGGTGATCGAGGCCTTTTCCAAGGCGTATAACCTGATCAAGGGCATCGCCGCGCTGGCCGACGGCGGCACGATCGGCAGCGGGCGGATCAATTTCGGCGACACGGTGCTGGTGGGCGATGCGCCGGCCGGGCTGGCGATGGCGCTTGCCGCCAGCGACTATCTGGACCAGCTGCGCGACGTGCTGGACGACGTTGCCACCCCCGACAGCGAGGGGCTGGCCAACGGCGGCGGCACGCTGGCGGACCTGCTGGAGGACACCGGGTTCAGCATTCCGCTGCTGGAAGATCCGGCGGCGATCATCGGCCTGTTCCTGAACGGGCTGGACGGCGAGCCGATCGACCTGGTGCGCTACGACGTGCCGGAACTGGCGTTCCAGGCCGGGTTCAGCCAGTTCTTCCCGATCGTCGGCCCGATCGGCGTGGGCCTGTACGGCGAGTTCGGCGCGGGCATCGACATCGAGATCGGGTACGACACCGCCGGGCTGCAGAACGGCAACCTGGCCGAGGGGTTCTTCATCACCACCGAGGAACTGGCGGTGCCGCGCCTCGTGGGCAACGACACGATCGTCTATTACGATTCGGCGGGCGCGGTGGATGCCGAGATCGGCGCGTCGGCGGGCATCAACGTCGGCATCGCCGAGGTGAGCGTCGGCGGCGGCGTGTTCGCCGGGCTGGACGCCTATTTCGAGGGCGCGACCACCGAGGGCGACGGCAAGCTCAGGCTGTCCGACCTGTCGGGGTGCATGTTCGATCCGATCGCCGGCGAATTCGGCGTGAAGGTGTTCGTCAAGTTCCGCGTCGGGATCGGGCCGTTCAGCTTCACCAAGCGGTTCGACGTCGTGAAGGTGACGCTGGCCAATTTCGAGTTCGGGTGCGAGCCGGAGACCGATCCGAACTACGGCCTCGCCACCTTCGCGCCCGGTGTCGCCACGCTGACGCTGAATGCCGGCGATCGCGCGGACAAGCGCCGCATCGAGGGGCAGGTGGGAGAGGACGAGGCCGAAAGCTATGTCCTTGGCGCTGCAGCGGGCGGGGCGATCACCGTGCAGGCGTTCAAGCTGCAGGAGATCAACGGCCATCCCGGCGGCGGCGAGACCAATGACGACAACCAGGCCGTCAACCTGATCGTCGGCCATATGGGCGACGACAACGACCAGGTCGCCATCGCGGCGAACGTGCAGGCGATCGTGCAATTGTGGGGCGACGACGGCAGCGACCTGCTGACCGGCGGCGCCAAGGGCGACACGCTGCGCGGCGGCGAGGACGACGACCGGCTGATGGGGCAGGGCGGCGCCGACACGCTGGAAGGCGGCGACGGCGACGACGTGCTGGAAGGCGGGACCGGCGCCGATACGATCGACGGCGGCGACGATTTCGACCAGGTGACCTATGAGAATTCCAAGGTCGGGGTGATCTTCCGCCCCAGCGCGGACGATGAGGATGTGTTCGTCGGCCAAGGCGGCGATGCGCAGGGCGACCGCGTGACCGATGTCGAGCATATCATCGGCTCGCATTTCAACGACGTGCTCTACGGCGATCCCGACGACGGCGGCATTCTGGAGGGGCTGGACGGCAATGACACGCTGGTGGCGGGCGAGGACGACGACCTGCTGATCGGCGGCGGCGGCGCGGATACCCTGTACGGCGGCGACGGCGACGACACGATATCGTTCGTCACCTCCTCCACCCAGGTCATCGTCAACCTGCAGACCGGGCGCGGATCGATCGGCGATGCCGAGGGCGACCGTTATTACTCGATCGAGCACGCCAGCGGCGGTGCCTATGACGATGTGATCACCGGCAACGGATCGGACAACAAGATCGACGGCTGGGCGGGCGACGACATCCTGACCGGCGGGGGCGGCGAGGACGAGATCTTCGGCGGATCGGGCGACGACCTGATCTACGGCAGCGCGGACGGCGGGTACCTGAGCGGCGGCGGCACCGCCAACAATCCCGAACACGACGTGCTTTCCTATGCCAAGGTCGGTTTCGGCGTCGAGATCGACCTGCTGGAGGGGGACGGAGACGACGAGACCGCACGGGCGATCGTGATCCCGGTGGTCGGCGTGCCCTATGCCGCGGCCAATTACAGCACCTTCGAGGACCTGACCGGATCCGCCTATAACGACATCCTGCGCGGCGATTACCAGGACAACCGGATCGAGGGCGGCGCGGGCAACGACAGCGTCGACGGTTCGGAAGGCAATGACGTGCTGGTCGGCGGGCTGGGCAGCGACTTCATGGCCGGCGGCGGCGGGCGCGATCTGGCGGACTATAGCGGCTCGACAGGCGCGGTGACGGTGGACCTGCAAAGCGGCGCGGCGAGCGGCGGCTATGCCGCGGGCGATTTCCTGAGTTCGATCGAGAACCTCACCGGATCACGCTATGCCGACACGCTGACCGGGAGTTCGGCCGACAACCGGCTCGATCCCGGGCTGACCAATTCGAGCAGCGCCGTCGATCAGGTGAACGGCGTCAGCGGCAATGACACGCTGGTGCTCAATTTCGGCGTGCGCGACATCGGCAGCGGCGTGCAGGGCGGCTTCGCCACCTCCGGCGGCGGCGCGGGCACGATCGGCCGCCGGGTGTCGAGCGGGACGGATTTCCTCGACCGCGTCTCGTTCCAGAACATCGACCGGATCGAACTGGTCGGCACGGTGCAGAGCGACATCATCGTCGGCGGTGGCGGCAACGACATCATCCAGACCAACGAGGCGGCGGACCTGATCTATACGGGGCGCGGTTTCGACCGGGCCTATGCCGGATCGGGCAATGACATCGTCGTCGTCGGCAACGAGCTGTCCGGCCAGATCGCGTCGATCCGCACCGCCAACTTCGGGGACGTTCGCGGCGGATCGGGCATCGATTATTATGCCTTCTCGCTGGCCGATGCGACCGACAACCTCGTGCTCACGGGGCTGGACGGCAGCAGCGAATTCTGGGGCGTCAACTACGCGAACGGGACCGGATCGGCGATCAGCGAATTCGAAGTGATGCTGATCGCGCAGACCGGCAGCGGCGACGACCGGATCGTCCAGCCCGGCGTGTTCCTGGGCAATTACAGCGCCGGGTTCGGCGTCGACGTGATCGATCCCGGCCAGGGCACCGATACGGTGGACGGCGGGCAGGATTTCCGGCTCGGCACGGAAGTGAAGACCGGTTCGCCGGGCGCCACCGATCGCATACCGCTTTATGTGCTGGCGCGATCGGATGCGGAGGTGTTTGCCAACGACGGTGACCTGCTGAAGCTCGACTATCGCAAGGCGACGCAGGGCTTGAGCAGCGTCGTGCGGCAGGAGGACACCGGCTATTCGCTGACGCGCGACGGCAGCGACCGGTACACCAGCGTCTTCACCAACAACGGCACCTACGCCGCGGGCAGCTTCAGCACGACCTTCACCAACATCGAACGGGCGGAGATCCGCGGCACCGGCTTCGGCGACGAGATCATCGGCACCAACCTGACCTATGGGCTGAACCAGTTCGTCGAGCAGAAGCCGGGGACGCGGCCGGACGCCTCACTGAGCCTGCGCGGCGACGACCTTCTGTTCGGCTTTGCCGGCAACGACACGATCGTCGGCGGCAGCGGCGACGATACGATCGACGGCGGCGCGGGCGACGACGTGATCATCGGCAGCGAATATGTGCCGGGCCGGGGGCAGCCGCAGGCCGATCTGGGCGAGGTGGACAGCCTACGCGGGGCCGCCGGGCGCGACGTGTTCGTGCTGGGGAACGGGATCTATTCCTTCTACGACGACCAGTACAAGGGCGCGACCGGCTGGCAGGGGGCGTCGACCGACAATCGCGCGGTGATCCGGGATTTCACCAAGGGCGAGGACCGGATCGTCCTGTCCGCGCTGGGCATGACAACGCCGGCGGCGGGCTATGTCCTCGTCGAGCGCGAGAAGAATACGTACATCTATCTGGCCGACGGCACCGACGAGAGCGGTGCCCCCGCGCCCAGGTTCAACGAGCTGGTGGCCGAATTGGTCGGCGTGACGGGGCTGGACCTGAAGGCGGACTATTTCGTCTATTCCGCCGTCCTTGGCCCGTCCGACTGGCTGTACGGCGACGGCAGCGTCGCGCCGAGCCCGATGCCCGCCGGCTGGGTGGCGCCCGATCCGGCGGCCCTGCCTGCGATCAGCCCCGAGGCGGCCCGTGCCGCCGCCGACCCGATCGCCGCGGCGCTGGCCGAAGCGACACCGGCGCCCGTGGCGGCGGCGGCCGACGACTGGATCACGCAGACCACCGATATCGCGACGCTCGATGCGGCGCTGTGGGGCGGGAAGGAGGATCCGTTCTACGACGGCATACTGACGATCGAAGGCTATGGCGCGGCGGTCGGCACCTTCAAGGATGATCCGTTCGGGCTGGGCCAGGGCGTGATCATCTCGACGGGCAAGGCGACCGACCTGGCGGGCCGCAACCTGGTCGATGGCGGATTGCAACCGCAGCAGACGGTGGACCTGGCGTTCGAAGATTTGGGGGTGGCGGCCGGCACAAGCACCCGCATCTTTCGTGCGAACCTGAGCGGGCTAGGCTTCGACATCAATTCGCTGCGGTTGGGGGATTCGGGAACCGGCTTCGGCGGATCGCCGGGCAGGGCGAGCGGATTCGACATCGATGCCGTTGCGCTGAGCCGCACCAGGATCGATTCCTTCTCCGGCTTTGCCGAGTTTAATGCGATGAGCAAGCTGAACGTCTTTTCGTTCGACGTTGCGCACTCCGAATTCAACGCCGGCAGCCTGCGACCGCCGACCGAAGACGAGGACCTGATCAGCACGATCAACGGCCTGCCCAATTTCGGCCGCGCCACGCTGGACGTGCTCGATTCAGCGGGCGCGATCAGTTCGCCGGGCTATCTTTCGATCGGCGACGGCGGCTCCCTGGGCCTGAACCTGACCGACACGGTCAGCACGGAGGAGCCGCTCTACC
>JBELMF010000189.1:0-6667 GCA_042096015.1 Sphingomonas sp. | reverse complement strand
CTTCCGATCTGCCACCGTGATGATCGCCCGCCCGCCTTCTTCGCGCACTTCCATCACGATCGTGCCGTCACCCCGCCCGGTCGCTTCGATCGCTTCCACGGCGTTCTTGACGATGTTGGTGAGCGCCTGCCCGATCTGGCGACGATCGCAAATCAGCGTAGGGCCGGGTTCATCGTGATGGATCTCGAAATGGATCGCCCCGTGCGCCACTTCGTGCAGGAACATAGTCTGGCGCGCGACATCGACCAGGGACTCCTCGCGGAACAGCGGCTTGGGCATGCGCGCGAAGGACGAGAATTCGTCCACCATGCGACGCAGGTCGCCGACCTGCCGCACGATCGTCTCGGTCAGTCGGCCAAAGGTGGTGTCACCCTCCTCCACCTTCGATCCGTAACGCCGCTGCAGCCGTTCCGCTGCCAGCTGGATCGGGGTGAGCGGGTTTTTGATCTCGTGCGCGATCCGGCGGGCCACATCCGACCACGCCGCGCGACGCTGATCCAGCAGTTGCTGGGTGATGTCGTCGAAGGTGAGGATCGGGCCCGATGCGTCGCGCGCGATGCGTACCGCGAGCGTGCGGGCCTCGCCGGCCGCGGTAAGCTGGACGATCGCCTCGCGCGCCGTTCCGTCGAGCAGCGCGTCGAGCTCCGGTGCTGCCGTGGCCAGCGGGTTGCCGATCGGGGGATCGGGAAGGCCCAGCAGGGTCTGGGCCGAGCTGTTGATGAGGCGGATCGTACGATCCGGCGCGATCGACACCACGCCCGCCGACACCCCCGACATCACCGCCTCGATCAGCGCCCGCCGATTTTCCAGCTGCGCATTGGCGGTCAGCAATGCATGGTTCTGCCCCTCAAGCCGTTCGGTCATCCGGTTGAAGGCGTGGGACAACGTCCCGACCTCGTCGCGCTCGCGCGTCTCCTGAACGCGGGCCGACAGATCGCCCTCCTCGACACGCCGCGCGGCATCCACCAGTTCCGCGACCGGCCGCACCAATCGATCGGCGACCGCCAGCGCGATCCATACGGCCACCCCGACGATCAGCAAGGACAGGAGGAGCAATGCCGCGTTGAATTGCAGCTGGAGCGTTCGCGCGCGGACCAGCAACGTCCGGTAATTGGCCAGCGCGGCTTCCGCCCGCGCGGTCTGCGTGGTCATCTCCTTGGGATCAGTCACGCGGGCGGCATAAAGGAAGATCTGCGACGATCCTGGCAGCCGCGTGACGGTCTGGATCCGGTCACCCGTCACGTTGACGACGCTGCGCTGTCCACGCCGCAGCTCCGCCACCGCACCGGCCGACACCTGACGTGCAAGATCGAGATCATAGGGATTGACGAACGCCAGCGTCTGCAACTCGCCGCTTTGCGAAACCTGGAACAGCAACGCTTCCGACAGGCTGCGGTAATAGGTCTGCTGGAACAGGAAGGGGATGAAGCGGGGGTCATCGATGTCACGCTCCTCCAGTTCGCGCGACACGTCATTGGCCATCGTCACCGTGGCCTCTTCCCAGCGCTGCAGGATCTGGTTGTAGGAGGTGCGGGTCAGCGTGGTGGCGTTTTCGAACACGCCGCGGGCGCGATCCGAATACCAGAACTGTACGCCATATTGGAACAGGAGCGAGGCCGCGATGGTGACGAGAACCATCGGCACGGCCGCCACCGTTGAGAACAGCGCCACCAGCCGGACGTGAAGCCGCCCCTCCCCGCCAACCGGCGAACTGGCCGCGCGGCGCCGGGCGATCCGCCGCCCGAGCAGCATCATCAGCACGACGCCCGGCACCAGATTGGCCACCAGCAGCAGTGCCACCACAGCTGGCGCGATCAGCCCCTCGGGCCGCCCGGTATGTGCGATCACGAAATAGGTAGCGGCGGCGATCGCGAAGGCGGTTGCGATCACGGCGAGTTCGATGGCCGGCGTTACTGTCCAGCGCCGCGGGGCAAGCAATGTCTCGTCAGTGGGCGCCGCGCCGGCATTCATCGGCGCAACGATACAACAAAGGTGTTGCAGGGAAAACACAGAATCGCTGCGTTCACCGCACCTCCCGTGCGGATGAGCGTGTCAGAGGCTCAATCCCCAGCGTGTCGAGCCGCTTGCGCAGCGTATTTCGGTTGAGCCCGATGGCCCGGGCGGCGCGCAACTGGTTGCCGCCATGTCGGGCCAGCATTGCCTCGATCAACGGCCGCTCGACCTCTGCCAGCAGCCGATCGTACAGCGTGCCGTCATCGAGCGCTGCCGGTTCCGATCGTGCCAGCCGATCGACAAAATTGCGGACCGCGGTATCGATCGCGACATCGGGTTCGTTCGCGATGTTCTGCTGGCCATTGGCCAGCATCGCCGCGATTTCGCCGGAAGTAATCCGATCGTCTCGCGACAGTGCCGCAAGGCGTCGCATCAGATTTTCCAACTGACGGACGTTCCCTGGCCAGTCGTGCTGCTCAAGAAGGTCGACCGCCTGGTCGTCCAGGCTTTTCCGACCCAGTCCGGCCTCCGCCGCCCGCTCCAGAAAATGGCGTGCCAGCATTGCGATGTCGCCGCGTCGCTCCCGCAACGCCGGCAAGGTGATCGGGACGACATTGAGGCGATAATATAGATCTTCGCGGAACTGCCCGTTCGACACGGCCTGGAACAGATCGCGGTTAGTCGCGGCGACGATGCGGACGTCGGCGCGGATTGTGCGCGCGCCGCCCACCGTCGTGAATTCGCCGGACTGGAGGACCCGCAGCAGCCGGGTCTGCGCTTCGAGCGGCATGTCCCCGATCTCGTCAAGGAACAAGGTACCGCCGGCCGCCTGCTCGAACCGTCCCGCGGTACGCTGCGCCGCGCCGGTAAAGGCGCCGCGCTCATGACCGAAAAGCTCCGCTTCGATCAATTCGCGCGGGATTGCGGCCATGTTGATCGCAACGAACGGTGCTGTTCGCCGCCGGCCGAGATCGTGAATGGCACGCGCGACGAGTTCCTTGCCCGTGCCCGATTCACCGGCCACCAGAACTGTCAGATCGTTCGACACGACCCGCGCGATGACACGGTACACGTCCTGCATCGCCGGCGATCGACCGATGAGCGGCAGGTTCTGGTCGTCATCCTCGCCCTGCATGGGTGCCACGGCACCGCGACGTGCCAGTGCGGCGGCTACCGTCCGGGCGAGCGTGTCCAGGTCGAAGGGTTTGGGCAGATAATCATAGGCGCCCGCCTCATTCGCCCGCACCGCAGTGGTCAGCGTGTTGCGTGCGGACAGCACGATGACGGGCAGGTCCGGCACATCGCGCGCCAATCGGGCGGCTACTTCGATCCCATCGCCGTCGGGAAGAACCACGTCGGTCAGCAGCACATCGGGCGACCCGCTGCGCAGTTCGCGATCCAGGTCCGCGATGCAGGCGGCGGTCCGCACACGATGGCCGGCCCGGCGCAGCGCATGCGCGACGACGGTGCGGATCGCATCGTCATCGTCGACGAGAAGAATGCTTCCGCCGCTCATGCGGCCCGCGGAAGCAGGATGCGGAACACGGTTTCGTTGGGGGTGCCTTCGCGCGAATATTGCACGATCCCGCCCATGTCGCGCACCAGCTTGTCCACCAAAGCGAGGCCGAGCCCCTTGCCTTCCGGCCGGCTGGAGACGAACGGATCGAACAGATGCTCGGCGATGTCCTCCGGCGCGCCGGGGCCGGTATCCACGACGCAGATCTCGATGGGCAGCGGCAGGCGCTTGCGGCCCGGCGCGGGCGCCACGGACATGCCGTGGCGGTAGGAGGTGGTGAGCGTGATCCGCCGTTCGCCGCGCGACCCGAGCGCGATCGCCGCGTTCTTCATCAGATTAAGCAGCACCTGCAGCAACGCGTCCCGGTTGGCCAGTGCACGCGGCAGCGAGGGGTCGAAGCGCTCCTCGATGGTGATGCCACGTGCGAAGCCGGCCTGCGCCGCGTCACGCACATGGGCCAGCAGAGGATAGATGTTCAGAGGCTCCACCACCAAGGGTCGCGTGTCGGTGAAATCCTCCATTCGATCGATGAGCGCGGTGATCCGATCGACCTCATCGATGACGAGGCGCGTCAAATCGCGCGAATCGGCTCCGTCGGAAATGAGCTGCGCCGCCCCGCGAATGCTCGATAACGGGTTCTTGATCTCGTGGGCGAGCATTGCCGCCGCCCCGACGGCCGATCGGGCGGCTGCGGCACGATCGGCGGAAACCCCCAGGCGCCGGGAGCTGGCGGCATTGTGCAGCGTGATCATCCGCCAGCCGGGATGATCGGCGAGCTCGACCGCCGCCAGATCTACCCGCAGCCGTTGGCCGCGGGCCGTCTCCAGCGCCAGATCAAAGGCGGTGAACGCCCTGCCCTCCCGGCCTTCGGCCTCGTTCGGCAGGGGCAGGACCTCGCCGATCGCGCGACCGCGCATCGCGCGCTCGGAAAGGTTCAGCAACAACTCGCACTCGGCATTGGCCTGAGCGATCCGGCCGTCCGCATCGACCACCATCAGTGCGACGGGAAGAGCGCCCAGGAGTTCCGCCGGCTCCGGCCCACGCCGTTGCAGCATCATGCCGCAGCGCGCGTCCGATACGGCGCGTAGAACTCGGCGAGCATGTTCAGGACGACCTTGGCGTCGGGCTCTTTGTTGACCGCATTGCGGAATTCCGCCGAGCCATGAATGCCCTTGGTGTACCAGCCGATATGCTTGCGCGCCATGTTGACGCCGGTGAGGGTGCCGTAGTGGCTCAGCATTGCCTGGTAATGCTCGACAATCGCGTGGTATTGCTCGTCGAGCGACGGGTCGCTCCGCGGTGTGCGGCCGGCCAGCGCATCCATGACCTGCGCGAGCAGCCACGGCCGGCCATAGGCGCCGCGACCGATCATCACGCCATCCGCCCCCGATTGATCGAGCGCCGCTTCCGCATCCTCGACCGAGCAGATATCGCCGTTCACGATCACCGGCAGATCCACCGCCTCCTTGACCCGATGGACAAAGCGCCAGTCCGCCGTTCCCTTGTACATCTGGTTGCGGGTTCGGCCGTGAACGGTGATCATCTTTGCGCCCAGATCCTGCGCGATACGGGCTAGTTCGGGCGCATTGAGGCTGTCATGGCACCAGCCCATCCGCATCTTCACCGTCACCGGAGCGGACACCGCCTTGACGACCGCGTCGATGATGGCGCCGGCGTTGTTCAGATCGCGCATCAGCGCCGATCCGGCATCGCCGCTCGTCACCTTGCGGACCGGACACCCCATGTTGATGTCGATGATCGCGGCGCCCTTCTCTTCGGCAAGCTTGGCTGCCTCGGCCATCTCATAAGGAGTGCAGCCGACGAGCTGCATCGACACCGGCTCCTCCGAAAGGTGCCATGCCGCCTTCTGGATCGATTGGCGGGTCTCCCGGATCGCTGCCTGGCTGGCGATCATCTCGGTGACGTTCAGCCCAGAGCCGTAACGCCGCACCAGCGTCCGAAAAGGCTGGTCCGTCACACCCGTCATCGGCGCGAGCACGACCGGCTCATCGATCCGCACGGGTCCGATCTGGATAGGGGCGAGCGTACGCATCTGAAAGGTCTGCCTGAAAAATAGGCGGGTAGGCGATCAACGCCGCGCTGGCAAGACGCGCGCGATGCCGCTAGGGGCGCGCCGATGAGGATCGTTGCGCTGATCGTCGCCGCGGGCAAGGGGGAACGCGCTGGCGGTACGCTGCCGAAGCAGTTTGCGCCGCTCGCCGGCCGTCCAATGCTCGCCTGGAGCCATGCCGCGCTGGCCGCACACCCGGCCATTGATGACGTGCTGATCGTCATCGGCGCGGGGCAGGAAGCCATGCTCGCACGTTCGCTGCCCGGCGTCCGCCATGTGAGTGGTGGTTCCACCCGTCGAGAGTCGGTGCAGCGCGGGCTTGCCGCGGCGGATACGGCTGATCGGGTGTTGATCCATGACGCCGCCCGCCCGTTCGTGCCCGCTGCCGTCATCGATCGGCTAGTGGCGGCACTCGACCATAGCGAAGGCGCTGTTCCGGTCCTGCCGGTCGTTGACACGTTGGTGTCCGAGGACGGCATGAACATCCCCCGGGAACGCCGCTTTCGTGTCCAAACGCCGCAGGCTTTTCACCGGAATTCGGTCGCTCGCGCGCATGCCGAATGGCATGGTGACGAGCCGACGGACGATGCGCAGATGGTCCGCGCGCTTGGCGGATCGGTCGCACTGGTGCAGGGCGATGCCATGCTCGAGAAGGTTACCTTCCCCGGAGACGTCGCTGCCGCCGAGGCGCGGATTGGCTGGGAGACGCGCACCGCGACCGGCTTTGACGTCCACCGCCTGGAGGATGGAGAAGAACTCTGGCTCGGCGGCGTGAGAATACCCCATCATCAGGGGCTTAGCGGGCACAGCGACGCGGATGTCGCGCTCCACGCGCTCACCGATGCCCTGCTCGGCACGATTGCGGCGGGGGATATCGGCTGGCACTTTCCGCCCAGCGATCCGCAGTGGCGCGGGGCAGAATCACGGCAGTTCCTCCGCCATGCCGCAAGCCTTGTTACGGCAAGGGGCGGACGGATCGGCTTCGTCGATCTTCCGTTAGTATTGGGGCCGCATTTATCGAGGATACGTTTGGCGTAGACTTTAGCTCGCTTTTATCTGATGCCGATAAATCGCTGTATTTAGCGAAAGAAAAAGGAAGAAACAAGGTGGTTTGGGTGAGTTAAGGG
>JBELMF010000188.1:0-6672 GCA_042096015.1 Sphingomonas sp. | reverse complement strand
AGGGGTCAATGTTGGACGCCGATCGGGGGTCAAGATCCCGCGCCGGTTGACACTCCCGTCGCTGGCGCTGGCCCAGGCCGATCCGCATGCGGGGCACCGCATGGATCAGCAGCAGCCGGCACCGACGCCGGCCGATGCCCATCAGCATCACGCCGCGCCGGTGGGCGAGACGGCCGGTGCCGATGCAAGCCCCGCCCGCGCGGGTGGCCCGGCTGCGATGGCGCATGACATGGCGGCGATGGATCATGGCGCCGGGCATCAGATGCCCGCGATGCTTGGCCCCTATGGCATGAGCCGGGAGGCATCGGGCACGGCGTGGCAGCCTGATAGCTCGCCGGTCTATGCCAGCATGTTCCACACCGGCGGGTGGATGGGCATGGCGCAGGGCAATGCGACGCTCGTCCATTCGAATCAGGGCGGCCCTCGGGGCGACAGCGACACGTTCGTCGAATCCATGGCGATGGTCATGGCGAACCGGTCGGTCGGGGATCATGGCCGGGTCGGCCTGCGAGCCATGCTCTCGCTCGATCCGACGATGGGGCGTGAAGGCTATCCGCTGCTGTTCGCCGTCGGCGAGACCGCGGATGGCGTGAACAAGCTGGTCGATCGTCAGCACCCGCACGATCTCTTCATGGAGCTGGCCGCCAGCTATTCGCACGATCTGGGCAATGGGCGCGCCGCGTTCCTCTATGCCGGCCTCCCCGGCGAACCCGCGCTTGGCCCGCCGACGTTCATGCATCGCCTGTCGGGGCTCGACAGTCCGGAGGCCCCGATCGGGCATCACTGGTTCGATTCGACGCACATCACCTGGGGCGTGGTGACCGCCGGCTTCTCCACCCGGACGTGGAAGATCGAGGCCAGCGCCTTCAAGGGCCGCGAACCCGACGAACAGCGCTGGGACATCGAAACACCGCGGCTGGACAGCTGGTCGGTGCGCGCCTTCTGGAATCCCATCCGCAACCTCTCGCTTCAGGCATCGACCGGCTTTCTCAAGTCGCCCGAGCAGCTCCATCCCGACGAGAACGAACAGCGCACCACCGCATCGGCCACCTGGAACCACCCGCTCGGCCCGGGCGCCAACTGGGCGACCACCGTGGCATGGAGCCTCAAGGACCTGAAGCCCGGTCCGGCGCTGCACGCCTGGCTCGCCGAAAGCCTGGTGCGTTGGGCGGACCGGCATACCGTCTTCGCGCGGATCGAACGCACCCACCAGGCCGAACTGTTCGGCGAAGACAATCCGCTCCACCACGACATCTTCAAGGTGAACAAGTTGAGCCTGGGCTATCAATATGAGCAGCCTGTCACGTCCGCTCTGCGCCTCGCGATAGGCGGGCTGGCGAGTGCCTATGCTTATGCCGGAGCGCTAACCCCATATTATGGCGGCGATGGCGTGAAGAGCTTTATGCTCTACGGGCGGATCATATTCGGCGACCGACGCATTCCCTGAACAGCAGGGGAGAGACGCCATGCACTACCGCCGCTTTGCCGCGATGATCGCCACCTCGACGGTGGTGATGTTCGGTCTGATGTATCTCAACACCTACGCCACCAGCCACATCTTCTTCAGCCAGACGCGGATGTGGATGGCCGCGGTGATGGGTGCGGTGATGGCGATCGTCATGATGGGCTTCATGTGGGGCATGTACCGGAACAGGGCGGCGAACATCGGCATCGTGGCGGGTGCCGTATTGGTCTTCGCCGGCGCGATGTGGCTCGTGCGCTCGCAGGAAACGGTGGATGACGTCGCGTACATGAAGGCGATGATCCCGCACCATTCGATCGCCATCATGACCAGCGAACGCGCCCACATCCGCGATCCGGAGGTGCGCCTGCTCGCGGATCGGATCATCGATGCGCAGGTGCGCGAAATCGCCGAGATGAAGCGACTGATCGCCCGGTTGGAAGCGCGCTCCACGCCGGACGGTGCGGCCGACCTTCCGTCCTATCGCGATCGGCAGGTGCCGCCACCGCCGCCCGAAACGGACGCCGACGCCGGCGTGAACACGCTCGCGCCGATTTCCTGATCGCGGTTAAGCCGCGCCACTTTTCCGGGAACGACGGCGGTCGCAGTGACTTGAGAAGGCATCCCCAATCCGTGAGGAATGCCATGACCTTTCGTCCCGAACCGCCCTATCCCGAGCAGCAGCAGCCGATGCCCGGCGCGACCGAGGCGATGGACCCGCGCCCCGATCACGGCGAGGACAGCTATGTCGGCCACGGGCGGCTGCTGGACAAGCGGGCGCTGATCACCGGTGCCGACAGCGGCATCGGCCGGGCGGTGGCGATCGCCTTCGCGCGCGAGGGCGCAGACGTCGCCATCAGCTACCTCGACGAGCATGACGATGCACAGGAGACCAAGCGGCTGGTCGAGGATGCCGGCCGCCGCGCGATCCTGCTGCCCGGCGACATCAGCGATCCCGCCCACGCGCGCGAGATCGTCGAACAGACCGCATCCGAGTTCGGCCGCATCGACGTGCTCGTCAACAACGCCGCGCACCAGGCGAGCTTCGCCAAGGTCGAGGACATCAGCGACGAGGAATGGCAGGTCACCTTCGCCACCAACATCCATGCGATGTTCTATCTGGTGAAGGCCGCGCTGGCGCACATGCGCCCCGGCGCATCGATCATCAACACCACCTCGATCAACGCCGAGGATCCCAGCGAGCAATTGCTCGCCTATGCCACCACCAAGGGGGCGATCTACAATTTCACCGCCGGGCTCGGGAAGATGCTCGCCGAGCGCAAGATCCGCGTCAATGCGGTCGCACCGGGCCCGGTATGGACACCGCTGATCCCCTCCACCATGCCGCCCGAAGCCGTGAAATCGTTCGGCGAGAACACACCGCTTGGCCGCGCTGCGCAACCCGCGGAACTGGCGCCGCCCTACGTCCTGCTCGCCAGCGACGAGGCAAGCTACATCACCGGTGCCACCATCCCCGTAACCGGCGGCCGCGCCTTCCTGTAGCTCGAAGGGAAGCGCATCCCCGCCCCGCTCGCTTCGTCATCCCGGACTTGATCCGGGAATGACAACGCGCGTGTATCGCCACGCAGACACAACAAAAGGCCGAGCGGCACGCTAGCCGCTCGGCCTTTCGCTATCCCGTCAGCCCACCCTTACGGGAGGGCCGCGCCGGATCAGGCCAGCGCCGACAGGCGCTTGGTCAGGCGCGAGAACTTGCGGCTCGCCGTGTTGCGGTGGAGCACACCGCGCGCCACGCCGCGCGCCAGCTCCGGCTGCACCGCTGCGAGGGCTGCCGTGGCGGCCGGCTTGTCACCCGCGGCGAGCGCTGCCTCGACCTTCTTCACGAAGGTACGGATGCGGCTCACGCGCGCACCATTGATCTCGGCCCGGCGCTGGTTGCGGCGGATGCGCTTCTTCGCTTGCGGCGTGTTCGCCATTTACAGTCCTCGAATGTCGGTCGATGAAAAAAGGGCGGCGGGAACACCCAACGCCCTGGAAGACGCGCCCCTTAACGCCGTTGCGTGAGTCGGTCAACCACGCTGACACGACGGGCACCAGAAGGTCGATCGGCCGCCCTCGGCGTAGCGCTGCACCGTCCCGCCACAGCCGCACGGCTGACCTTCGCGACCATAGACGGCGAATTGCTTGGAGAAATAGCCGAGCTCGCCGTCCGGCCGCGCGTAATCGCGCAGCGACGATCCTCCGGCGTCGATCGCCGACAGCAGAACCGCCCGGATCGCCTCCACCAGTCGTTCGAGCCGCGCCAGTGAGATCCGCCCGGCCGCACGCTTGGGCGAGATGCGCGCCATGTACAGCGCCTCGCAGACATAGATGTTGCCGAGGCCCGCCACGATTCGCTGATCGAGCAGCATGATCTTGATCGACGCCTTGCGCCCGGCCAGCGCCTGCTTCAGCCACGCGGCGGTCAGCCCCGGCCCCAGCGGCTCCGGGCCGAGCCCGGCAAACGCCGGAAAGGCGTCCAGCTCGCCGGTCGGCCAGAGGTCCACCGATCCGAACCGCCGCGGATCGTTGAGCGCGACCCGCCGCCCCGCGTCGGTATCGATCACCAGATGATCGTGCGTCAGCAATTCGCCCGGATCGACCCGCCAGCGTCCGGACATGCCGAGGTGGAAGATCAGCGTCCGATCGCGGTCCGTCTCGATCAGCCCGTATTTCGCCCGCCGCCCGAGATCCGTAATCCTCGCCCCGGTCATCACCTGGCGCAGATCGTCCGGAAACGGCCGCCGCAAATCACCCCGCCGCAACTCGATCGCGGCGATCCGCGCGCCCTCCAGCACGGGGCGCAGGCCGCGGACAGTGGTCTCGACTTCGGGTAGCTCGGGCACCCCTGCCCCCTAGCCCCGCCCGTGCGGCATCGCTAGAGCCGCGGGCATGAGCGAAACCGTCTCCTTCGGCTACGAAGACATTCCCGCATCGGAAAAAACCGCGCGCGTCGGCGGCGTCTTCAGCAACGTCGCCAGCCGCTACGATCTGATGAACGATGCCATGTCGGGCGGCATGCACCGGTTGTGGAAGGATCGCTTCGTGCGCCGCGTGAAGCCGCGCGCCGGCGAGCAGATCCTAGACATGGCCGGCGGCACCGGCGACATCGCCTTCCGCCTCGCGACGTCGGGCGCTGCGATCACGGTGGCGGATATCAACCCCGCCATGCTCGAAGTGGGCATGAAGCGCGCGCAGGATCGCCGCATCGACGGGCTGGTGTGGACCGAGGCCAATGCCGAGGTGCTGACCTTCCCCGATCGCTTCTTCGACGCCTACACCATCGCCTTCGGCATCCGGAACGTGACGGATATCCCGGCGGCGCTGCGCGAGGCGCATCGCGTCCTGCGCCGCGGAGGCCGCTTCTTCTGCCTCGAATTCTCGACCACCACCTGGCCGGGCTTCAAGGAAGTGTACGACGCTTATTCGCACAAGATGGTGCCCAGGCTCGGCCAGTTGCTGGCGCAGGACGCCGACAGCTACCGCTACCTCATCGAATCGATCCGCCGCTTCCCCGACATGCCCGCGTTCGAGGGCATGATTCGCGATGCCGGCTTCGTCCAGACCAAGGTCGAGCCCCTGCTCGGCGGCCTGGTCGCGATCCATAGCGGCTGGAAGATATGAGCGACGCAATCCTCCCCTCCCGCTTGCGGGAGGGGTCGGGGGTGGGGACGGTCGCGGGATTACGGCGATCGACGACCCGCGCGCAACAACTTCGCCGCGAAGCAACCCCGGCAGAACGCCGGCTATGGCAGGAGCTTTCCGCGTCGAAGCTCGGTGCGAAGTTCAGCCGGCAAATGCCCGTCGGCCCCTACATCTGCGACTTCCTGAGCCGCACCGCGATGCTCGTCATCGAACTAGACGGCGACACCCACGCCACACAGGTTGTCCAGGATGCGAAGCGTGATGCGTTTCTGCGCGATCGCGGCTTGACCGTACTGCGCTTCTCCAACGCTGATGTGGGCAACCTTGAGGGTGTGGTCGATCGCATTTGTGCCGCCTTGCCGATGTCCCCACCCCCGACCCCTCCCGCAAGCGGGAGGGGAGAAGGATGACCCATCCCGTCGTCCACACCTGGCGGCTCCTGAAATGGGGCCGCACCCTGGCACGCCACGGCGCGCTCCGCGGGCTGGAGCGCGATCCGAACACGCCGCCGCGCCTGCGGCATCTGCTGCGCATCGCCCGCATCGGCGCGCGCGTGCCGGAACAGCCGCGCTACGCCGACGCCTTTGAATCGATCGGTCCGGCAGCCGTGAAGTTCGGCCAGACGCTCGCGACGCGGCCGGATATCGTCGGCGAAGAGGCCGCGCTCGATCTGCTCCGGCTGCAGGACGCGCTGCCGCCGTTGCCCTTTGAGGTGATCCGCCCGCAGATCGAGGCGAGCCTGGGCCGTCCGATCGAAACCGCCTTCGCCAGCTTCGATGAAACGCCGGTCGGCGCCGCCTCGATCGCGCAGGTCCATCGCGCCGTCACGACCGATGGTCGCCCGGTCGCGGTGAAGATCCAGCGCCCCGGCGTCGAGGAGGATTTCGCCCGCGCGATCGAAACCTACGAATGGGCTGCGGCGCAGATCGAACCGATGGGTGGCGAGATTGCCCGGCTCCAGCCGCGGCTCGTCATCGCCACGTTCAAGCGCTGGACCGCCCGTGAGCTAGATTTCCGCCGAGAGGCTGCTTCCGCCAGCGAACTTGCCGAGGGCATGGCGGCCGAGCCCAATTTCCACGTGCCCGAGATCGACTGGGCGCGCACCGCTGGCAAGGTGCTGACGCTGGAATGGATCGACGGGGTCAAGCTTTCCAACCACCAGGCGCTCCGCGACGCCGGCTTTGACCTGCCGCTGCTCGCGCAGACACTGGTACACGCCTTTCTGCGCCAGGCGATTGCGGAAGGCTTCTTCCACGCCGATCTGCATCAGGGCAATCTGTTCGCGCTGCCCGGCAATCGCATCGCCGCGGTCGACTTCGGCATCATGGGTCGCATCGATCGGCGCGCGCGCGTGTGGCTGGCGGAGATCCTCTACGGCCTGATCACGGGCAATTACCGCCGCGTCGCGGAGATCCATTTTGAGGCCGGCTACGTGCCGCCGCACCACAATGTCGCAGAATTCGCCACCGCCTTGCGCGCCGTCGGGGAGCCGATGCGCGGCCTGCCGGTGAAGGAAATGTCGATCGGGATGATGCTCGACGGGCTGTTCTCGATCACCCGCGATT
>JBELMF010000187.1:0-6715 GCA_042096015.1 Sphingomonas sp. | reverse complement strand
GCCAACTACTTCAGCTCCTGCGGCTATGACCCAGACTGAATGGAAACCGCTCTAAGACATGTCATCCCGGACTTGATCCGGGATGCCGCTTCTTTTCTACCGTGGCGAAGGGTAGCGAGACCCCGGATCAAGTCCGGGGTGACGAGCGCTCAATTATCCCGCCCGGCGACATAGCCGTCATACGGCCCGCAAGTGTCCGGATCCTTGCGGCAACGCTTTTCCCAATCGCGTCGCTCACGGCCCTCGCGTGCTTCCTTCTTGCGCATCTCGCGGCCGTAGTTGCGGTCGGCCTCGTCCTGGCTCGTCGTCGTCCAGTCCACCACCTGCCCGGCCGCCTTGAACGGTGCCGTCGCAACGCTCGTCACCGTCCGCACGCAGCCGCCGGTCAGGATCGGCAGCAATGCCGCCACCAGGATCATCTTACGCATCACTTCACTCCCCGCACCTTGTCGCGCGCCTGTACGCCGATTGCAGGGAAATCGGTGAAGAATCCGTCGATACCAAGGCGAAGCGCGGCCGAAATCTCGGCGGCAAGGTCGCCATGGCCGCGGGGATTGATGCCGTCGCGATAAGCGGAGGGCAGAAAATAATTCTCCGCGCGGTAGGTCCAGGGGTGCACGCGCAGCCCGGCCGCATGCGCATCGGCGACGATCGTCTTGGGAACCGCACCGTCCCACAACATGCCCTTGTTCGGCCCCAACCCCCAGGCATAGCCCGCCACCGCCTTCAGCCCCGCGGGGGTGACCATCGCGGCATAGCTCGTCGCGGCGCCATCGGCCGGCGCACCCGCGCCATCGACCAGCTGGATCAGCCGCACCTTCGTCATGCGCTTCAGCCGCTGGAGGTTCTTAACCTCGAACGACTGGATGAACACGGGCGCCTCGGCGCTGTCCCATCCCGCCTTCTGCAGCGCGGCGACGAGCGGCGCGTCGGTCCCCTTGCCGATCGACGCGAAATAGCTCGGGTGCTTCGTCTCGGGATAGATCGCGACCCCGTGCTTCTTGGCCAGCGCGATCACTTCCTCGAACGTCGGGATCGTCTCCTGCCCGTCATAGCCGCGATTGCCCGGCCGCATCAGCGGCAGCCGCTCCTTTGCCCGCAGCGTCTTCAGCTCGGCCAGCGTGAAATCCTCAGTGAACCAGCCGGTCAGTTCCTTGCCGTCGATCGTCCGGGTCGCCTTGCGCGCGGCAAATTCCGGGTGATCGGCGACGTCGGTCGTCTCGGAAATCTCGTTCTCGTGCCGCGCGACCAGCGCGCCATCCTTGGTCGGCACCAGATCGGGTTCGATCACGTCCGCGCCCTGCCGGATCGCCAGCTCATAGGCCGCGATTGTATGTTCGGGCCGCTCGCCCGAGGCGCCGCGATGCGCAATGACGATCGGAGGCGAGAGCGAGGGAACGGCCGTCATCGGTTCCACCTGAGGAGAAGCGCAGCCTGCCAGGAGAAGGCTCGAGAAAAAAGTCGTAACGCGTTTGGATCGTAACATGGCGCGATGTATTAAGCGCCCATGCGCTTCACCATCAACGGCAGCAAGCGCGAGGCCGATCCCGATATCCGCGCCTCGCTCCTCGACCTCCTGCGTGAGGAGTTCCGCCTTACCGGCACCAAGAAGGGCTGCGATCATGGCCAGTGCGGGGCGTGCACGGTGCTGGTCAACGGGCGGCGGATCAATGCGTGTCTCACGCTGGCGGTGATGCATCAGGATGATGACATCGTGACGATCGAGGGGCTCGGTTCGGCCGATAATCTGCACCCGATGCAAGCGGCGTTCGTCCGGCATGACGGATACCAGTGCGGCTATTGCACGCCGGGCCAGATCTGCTCGGCGGTCGGGATGCTCGACGAAGTGGCGAAGGGCTGGCCCAGCCATGTGACCGACGACCTCTCGTCCCCCGTGCTCGACGATGCCGAGATCAGCGAGCGGATGAGCGGCAATCTGTGCCGCTGCTCCGCCTACCCCACGATCGTCGACGCGATTCGCGAGGTGCATGAGGCATGAAGACCTTCGACTATCGCCGTGCCGACAGCCCCGAAGCGGCGGTGGCGGCGGGCGGGCGCTTCATCGCCGGCGGCACCAACCTCCTCGACCTGATGAAGCTGGAGGTGGAGACGCCCGAACGGCTGGTCGACATCAGCCGGCTCGATCTGAACACGATAGAGGAGAAAGATGGCGGCCTGCTGATCGGCGCGCTCGTCCCCAACAGCGATCTCGCCGCCGACCCCCGCGTCATCGCACGCTACCCCGTGCTGAGCCGCGCTTTGCTCGCCGGCGCCTCGGGCCAGCTGCGCAATAAGGCGACCACCGCCGGCAACCTTCTCCAGCGCACCCGCTGTTATTTCTTCTACGACACCCACGCCGCCTGCAACAAGCGCGTCCCCGGCAGCGGCTGCGACGCGCGCGGCGGCTTCAACCGAATCCACGCCGTGCTCGGCACCAGCGACGCCTGCATCGCCACCCACCCCGGCGACATGCCCGTCGCGATGCGCGCGCTCGACGCCACGGTGGTGACGCTCAAGTCCGACGGTGACCGCCGCCGCATCCCCCTCGCCGATTTCTACCGCCTCCCCGGCGACACGCCGCACATCGAGACGGTGCTCGAGCCCGGCGAACTCATCACCCACATCGCGCTTCCCGCCCCGCCGCAGGGCGCCCGCCAGCTCTACCGCAAGGTCCGCGACCGCGCCTCCTACGCCTTCGCGCTCGTTTCGGTCGCGGGCGTGATCGCGGTGGAGGGCGGCATCATCACCCACGCCGCGCTCGCCTTCGGCGGCCTCGCCCACCAGCCGTGGCGCGATCCAGCGGTCGAAGCAGCCCTCGTCGGCCAGGCACCGACCGAAGCCGCCTTCGACGACGCCGCCACCGCCTTGCTCAAGAACGCCCGCGGCCACGGCCATAACGACTTCAAGATTCCGCTCGCCCGGCGCGTCCTCGTCGCCGCGCTCCGCGACCTGACGGGAGAGCCCGCATGAGCGACCTCGCGATGGACGCGCCTTACCGCCCCGCCGCGCTCGACCGCGCCGAGCAGGGCCTACTCGGCAAGCCGGTCGACCGCTACGAGGGCCCGCTCAAGGTCAACGGCGCCGCGCCCTACGCCTTCGAACAGGCACCCGAAGACACCGCCTACATGGGCCTCGTCACCGCCGCGATCGGCCGCGGCCGGGTGACCGGCATCGACGCCGCCGCCGCCGAGGCGCTCCCCGGCGTCCTCGCCGTCATACACGGCGACCCCCGCATGCCCGCCGGCGAAGGCAACTCCCGCGCCATGCCCGCGATGGGCAGCGACAAAGTGTTCCACTACGGCCAGGGCATCGCGCTGGTCGTCGCCGAGACGCAGGAGGTCGCCCGCGAAGCCGCCCGCCGCGTCACCGTCCACTATGACGAACAGCCCGGCCGCTTCGACGCCGGCACCGTGGAGGTGCAAAGCGACCATAAGCTCGGCTTCCTCCCGCCGGTCAACCGCGGCGATCTCGACGCCGCGCTCGCCCAGGCCGAGGTCGTGTTCGACCGCACCTACACCACCCCGATCCACTTCCCCGCCGCGCTCGAACCCCACGCCACGCTCGCCTGGTGGGAAGGCGACAAGCTCACCGTGCGCACCAGCAATCAGGTGATCGGCGGCGCCAAGGGCACGATCGCCACCGCGCTCGGCATCGACGCCTCGCGCGTCCGCGTCCTCGCGCCGTACGTGGGCGGCGGCTTCGGCGGCAAGACCGGCGTCGGGCAGGAAGCGGTGTTCGCCGCCATCGCCGCGGAGAAGCTCGGGCGCCCGGTCAAGGTGGCGCTCACCCGCCGCCAGACCGCCTACATGGTCCACCACCGCTCGCCGACCAGCCAGCGCCTGCGCATCGGCTGCGATCCTGACGGCCGGATCAGCGCCATCGCGCACGAAAGCGTCGCCTACCAGAACGACGACAGCGCATTCCTCGAGCCCGTCCCCTTCGGCACCCTCCCGCTCTACGCCGGCGAGGCGCGCCGTTTCCGCACCGATCTCGCGCGTATCGACCTCCCCGCCACCGGCGCCGTCCGCGCGCCTGGCGAAGCGATCGGCACGTTCGCGGTCGAATGCGCGATGGACGAGCTCGCCGAACAGCTCGGCCTCGACCCGATCGAGCTCCGCCGCCGCAACGAGCCGGCAAAGGACCCCACCACCGGCAAGCGCTTCTCCACCCGCCGCCTGCTCGACTGCTACGAGGAAGGCGCCCGCCGCTTCGGCTGGGACCGTCGAGAGACGACGCCCGGCAGCCGGCGTGAAGGCGAGTGGCTGATCGGTTTGGGCATGGCCGCGGCGCTGCGCGGCAACTTCACCGTCAACGCCGAGGCCGAGGTAACGCTCGGCGCCGATGGCCGCGCCACGGTGAAGACCGACATGACCGACATCGGCACCGGCACCTATACGATCCTGGCGCAGACCGTCGGTGAGATGCTCGGCCTCCCGATCGAGGCGGTCGACGTCGTGATCGGCGACACCGATCTGCCACCCAGCGCCGGCTCGGGCGGCTCCTTCGGCGCCGGCAGCGCCTGCGCCGCCGCCGCGCTCGCGTGCGAGGACATCCTGGTCGAGCTCGGCCGCCGCATGAACGCCGCCCCCGAGGACCTTCGCCTGAAGCATGGCCAGGTCACCGCCGGCGCGCGCACCAGCCCGCTTGCCGATCTCGTCCGCGGCTCGCCGATCAACGCGCGCGGCAAGACGTCACCCGGCAAGGAATCGCAGGCCACCAGCCAGGCGAGCCACGGCGCGCAATTCGCCGAAGTGGCGGTCAATGCCGTCACCGGCGAGGTGCGCGTGCGCCGCATGCTTGGCGTGTTCGACATCGGCCGCGTGCTCAACGAGAAGACCGCGCGCAACCAGATCGTCGGCGGCATGGTCTGGGGCCTCGCCTATGCGCTCAGCGAAGATGGCGTGGTCGACCCCCGCAACGGCCGCTTCGTGAACCCGGACTTCGGCGAATATCACGTCGCGGTGAATGCCGACGTGCCGCAGATCGAAGCCTATTTCATCGAGGAGATCGACGATTCCGCCAACCCGGTCGGCGCCAAGGGCGTCGGCGAGCTCGGCATCGCCGGCTCGGGCGCGGCGGTGGTCAATGCGATCCACAATGCCACCGGCGTGCGCATCTACGACATGCCCGTGACGCTCGACAAACTCCTCTCCTCCCTTCCTCCGGTGTAATCTTCATGGCCGACAACGACAGCGTCCTCGCCGCCGCACAGGGGTGGAAGGGCGCCCGCATGGCGCTCGCCACCGTGGTATCCACCTGGGGCTCGGCCCCCCGCCCGCGCGGCAGCCACATGCTCGTCCATGAGGACGGCCGCTTCGAAGGCTCGGTCTCGGGCGGCTGCGTCGAGGGCGACATCCTCGACACCGCCGCGCAAGTGATCGCCGGCGCGCCCTTCGCGGTGAAGGACTATGGCGTCGCCGATGCCAGCGCGTGGGAAGTCGGCCTGCCCTGCGGCGGCCAGATCAGCGTCATGGTCCAGCCGGTCAGCGCGGAGGGCTTCGACCCCGAATTGTTCGATCGCATCACCGAGGCGCGCGCCGACGGCCAGGCGCTCACCGTCACGACCAATCTCGAGACCGGCCACAGCGACCTTCGCCCGATCGAGACCGGCGAGATCTTCGCGAACCGCTACGATCCGCCGCGCCGCCTGATCGTCGTCGGCGCGGTGCAGATCGCCCAGTCGCTCGTCGGCCTCGCCCGCACGCTCGGCATCGAGACGGTCGTGATCGACCCGCGCGCCCGCTTCCTGACCGAGGAACGCTTTCCCGACACCACGCTCGACGATCGCTGGCCCGACGAAGCGGTCGCCGCCTACAAGCCCGGCCCGTCGACCGCCGTCGTGACGCTGAGCCACGACACCAAGATCGACGATCCCGCGCTGATCGCAGCCTTGTCGGCCAACACCGGCTATGTCGGCGCGCTCGGCAGCCGAAAGAGCCACGCTGCCCGCCTTGAACGACTCGCCGCCGCCGGCATCGCGCCGGCCGATCTCGAGCGGATCGACGGCCCCGTCGGCCTGTCGATCGGCGCGATCGGCCCGGCCGAAATCGCCCTCTCCATCGCCGGCGCGATGGTGAAGGCGTTCCATGATCGCGGCTGAGGACACAATCCTCGTCCTGCTCGCCGCGGGCAAGTCGATGCGGTTCGATGGCGAGCGCAGCAAGCTGGACGAGCCGCTGGGTGCGCATCCGCTCGGCCTGCATGCCGCGCTCGCGCTCGAGCCGGTTGCGTTCAAGGCACGAGTCGCCATCGTCCGCCGCTGCCGCATCGACTATGCCGCGCACTGCTTCGCGATGATCGAGAACCACGACGCGATCGGCGACATGGCCTCATCGCTCCGCCTCGGCGTCGCCTGGGCGCAAGAGCATGCGGCAAGAGCGGTGCTGGTCGCGCTCGCCGACATGCCCTGCATCACGGCGGCGCATGTCGGACGCTTGCTCGACGCAGCCGAAGGAGATGATGCCGTTGTCGCATCAAGCGCCGGCACCGCGCCACGACCACCAGCGATTTTCGGCCGGCACCTGTTCGATAAGCTGCTATCGCTCACCGGCGATCACGGCGCCCGCGACCTGATCCGCAGCGCCCACCGCGTCGTTACGACAGCGGCCGAGCTAACCGACGTCGACACGCGAGAGGATCTCGCTCGCCTGCACAGGCTATAGCGCCCGCCGTCATGCCGGGCTTGTCCGGGCATCCACCGGGCCGCGAACTCAAT
>JBELMF010000186.1:0-6723 GCA_042096015.1 Sphingomonas sp. | reverse complement strand
GCCGGGCCGACCACCTGGGCGGGCTTCGCGCGCGAGATCTTCGCACAGAGCACCAACCGCGGCGGGGCGTCTGCCGCGGTGAAGGGCATCCCCACCAGCGACTATCCGACGCCGGCCAAGCGCCCGGCGAACTCGCTGCTCAGCCTTGCCGCGATCGGTGCGGCTTACGGCATTCAGCCGCGCCCCTGGCAGGACGCGCTCAGCGACATCCTCGACGAACTGATCGGAGCCAAAAAGGCATGAAGGGCATCATTCTCGCGGGCGGTTCGGGCACGCGACTTCACCCGGCGACGCTGGCGGTGAACAAGCAGCTGCTGCCGGTCTATGACAAGCCGATGATCTATTACCCGCTGTCGGTGCTGATGCTCGCCGGCATCCGCGAGGTGCTGATCATCTCCAGCCCGGAATATCTGGACAATTACAAGCGCTTGTTCGCCGACGGCAGCGCGTTGGGCCTCCAGATCAGCTATGCCGAGCAGCCCAGGCCCGAGGGCCTGGCGCAGGCGTTCACGATCGGCGCGGACTTCATCGGTGATGACAATGTCGCGCTGGTGCTGGGCGACAACATCTTCTTCGGCGCGCATCTCACCGACCTGCTCGCGAGCGCGGTCAATCGCACTGAGGGGGCGACCGTGTTCAGCTACCGGGTCGAGGATCCGGAGCGTTATGGCGTGGTCGAGCTCGCCGAGGATGGCCGTGCGGTCAGCCTGGAGGAAAAGCCCGAGAAACCCAAGTCGAACGATGCGGTTACGGGCTTGTATTTCTACGACAATCGCGTCGTGGAATACGCCCGCAACCTCAAGCCTTCGGCGCGCGGCGAGCTGGAAATCACTGACCTCAACCGCCTCTACATGGAGGCCGGCGATCTCTTCGTCGAGCAGATGGGGCGTGGCTATGCCTGGCTCGATACGGGCACGCACGACAGCTTGCTCGAGGCGAGCGAGTTCGTCCGCACGTTGCAGCATCGCCAGGGCATCCAGATCGCCTGCCTGGAGGAAATCGCCTATCTGCAAGGGTGGATCAGCACCGACGAGGCACGTGCGGCCGGCGAAAAGTTCAAGAAGACCAACTACGGTAAGGCGATCCTAGCTGCGATTGCCTGATCCAGACGTATGTAAGGCTCGATCTGGCACGGATGACGACCGTGACATCAGTGCCGTTGCGTAAAGCAATTGCAGCAGCTGAGTAGAACCGTGGCACACTGAAACTGCAACTTAGTGCTTGCGCGTGTTCTGGATTCGTCCCACTTTACCTGCCATGAGCGCCGTTCTGTCCGCCCTTCGACCGATCCTCGCGACGCTGCTCGGCGTCGTGTTGGCGCTGTTCGAACGCGCGATCGTCCGTCGCACTCACGCGCTGTCTCACGCGCAAACCGCGTTCGATCTTCGCCGCCGCGCGCGGCCGGTCGTGTCGTTCGATCGCCATCCGCCGGAGGCGTGGGCCGCTCCGTGATCCTGGTCGTGCATCGACCAGATCTGATCACGGGAGAATTATCATGTACGAGGATAGCGTTGTGCCCGCTGCGGACGACGCCAAGGAACCGGCGTTCTATACGATGAAGGTCGCGCGCGAGTTCGGTGAGGAACTTGCGCGCCAGTACAAGGCCGTGTCGCCGATCCATCTCGTCACTGCTTTCGTTGAGGGGCTGATGAAGGACGGCGAGGTCGTCTCGATCAATCAGCTGCTACGCAACGACAAGGTCACGAAGTGGCTGGACGAGATTGGCGCGAGTGAGCGTCAGCTCCGCTCGGCGTTTAATACAACCCGAAAGTCGCGACGCGCTGCGGCGGCAGTCGAGGCCGGTGTCGTGGTGCCGCCGCGACGCCGCAAGCGGGGCGCCGAGCAGGTGACGGACGGCGCTTAGCCTTCGCTACAAACGCGAGCAGCGGCGCACGGTCGCGTGCGACCGCCGCCCGCGCCAACACGCCGAGACATAAACCGCCGGGCTTGCGACGCTCCAGCGTCGCACCCGTGCGGGTGGCAGCAGACCGGAAAGAAGGAAGAAGGTAGCGAGGGCTGGCCAGCGAATACCGCGCCGCCCTTCGGGCGGTGCGGGCCGTCCTGCTCTGGCGCTGTCGCTTTGTCGCAGAACGGCATCGCTAGCCTACCTCGCCGGGGACACCCCGGACCCCTTCGTGCCGTTCGCCCGAGGAGGATGAAATGCCAGGACAACGTGGCAGCGAAACGCGCCAGCGCCAGCTGATGTATACCATCCGCTGGTCGCCCGAGGAAGCGCAGCGGCTGGAGGAGATCGCCGCGGCCTCGGGCTGCGGCAAGGCCGACGTGCTGCGCCGCCTGATCGCCTACGATCACAGCCGGATCATACCGACGCGCGAACTGACCCTGCAGATCGCGGCTATCGGCAACAACCTCAACCAGATCGCCCGTTCGATCAACGAACTCCGCGCCCGTGATTCCGGTCCGGCATCGTCGGGCATGTTGTCGCAGCTTCAGAAGGCTGAGGCCGAATTCCGTCATGCGCATGACGCGATCGTCGCAATCAGGATCCAGATGGAGAACTGGCGATGATCCCGAAGGTCATGGCCGGCAGCGACTTCGTCGGGCTGAAGCGCTATCTAGTAGAGGATCGGGCCCACGATGTGCTCGAACCATTAGGCGTGCCGCTCGACAGCCACATCGCGCAGATGGAGATGATCGCCAGGCTGAGCAGCCGGTGCAAAAAGCCGGTCAAGCACGTAACGTTCTCCGCCGCGATCGAAGACGGAAAGCTCACCGATGTCCTGTGGCTCCAGTTGGTCGACGAGGCGGAAGCGGAGTTTGGGATGGCCGGGCACCACCGTGTCGTCGTTCGGCACCATGACAAGCCGTACGATCACATCCACGTTTTCTGGTGTGCTGTAAGCGCCGACACCGGCAAAACACCGACGCTGCACTTCCGCGTAGCAGATGCGTCGTTTCCCGAACTTGGTCCGCGTGCATTGTCGGTCAAGCAAATGGTGCAGATGGCGCCAGGGGAGTTCAAATCGAAATCATATGATGCGCATGCGCTGCTTCGGCTGCAGCACCTTTGCCGCGACTTCGAGAAGCGGCATGGCTTGCGCCACTTAGCCACGCCCGAAGATGCCCGTGCAGCGCGCGAGGCGGGCAGGAAGAGCGGGGCGCTAGCGTTCGATCGTCAGCAGCAGCATCGTGTTGAACGCCTCGGAGACAGCCTGGTTGATCGCGCAGTGCAGATTCGTGCCGCGCTTGACGCGCCCGATTGGAATCAGCGCGAGAGAAGCCTTGCGGTTCTTGGTCTCGGCCTGCGCCCCGCTTTTGCAGCATCGAAAAGCGGCCCGCGTCTGCGCGGCATCGTCGTTCACGATCTTGCCAATGAGCAGAACGCCGTTGCCGCATCGGCGTTCGATACCGGCACGGTGAAATATGGCATGTCCGCGCTCGACAAGCGGCGTGATCCCGAAACGTTAGCGTTCGCGGACTGGTGGGAGCGCCGTACGGTGTCGCCGACGCCAGCAGCGCAAGAGCGCACCGGGCAGCAGATCCGCTACGAAGAAGAGCGGGCGCGTCACGCCGCCGAGGAAGCGCGAAAGGTGCGCGAGCGTGCTACGATCGAGCAGCGCTATAAGCTCGATGAGCGAAAGCTTCGCAGCCGGTTGATGGCGCAGCGCCGAGCAGAAGCGGAGAGGTTGGAGGCCGATCAGCGTCGCCCTTTCTACACTCGCTACGACGAAACCGTTCGCCGGCCGCAGTTCGACTTGTTGCATGATCGTCGTCGGGTTGAGCTTGCACCCTTGGCGCGTAAACGGATGCCGTCGTTCGCGACATGGAGGCGTAAGATGCAGCGTCTAGTCGCCGCGATGCACGCCAACTGGGCCAAGCTCGCGGACACTGTCGACGGTGCGGCGACATCGGTGCAACGCATACCGGCGTTGGCGATGATCTCGGCACTGTCGTCGGCTAAAGCGCTATCAAAGGCGGAAGTGAGGCCAACCGGGATCCGGCAGGTGCGCGACCTTGAGCGCGGGAATGATGGCGTTCCGCAATCCTCAATAGTCGGAATGGATCTAACCAAGATTGGTGGCCTTCGCACGTCGGGTGCGCCTCGGCGGGTAGCGCAAGACGTGATCCTGGAGCACGGGTCGTCAGCATCGTCGCGCATCAATCTCCAGGAGCCGATCGACGGTTACTATCCTAAGCTGATGCCCGGCGGCGTCCGTTATGCCCGTCGGCGCGAGCCGCCGGCGTTCGTCGAAGAAGGACCGCGCATTTCAGTCAAGATCGACAGCGACGACGCGCTTCGGGCGGCGCTCAAGCTGTCGCTGATGCGCACCGACGGGCCGATCGTGGTGCGCGCCTCGCCGGAGGTGATGGCGCGCCTCTACCGCATCGCTGATACGCTCGCCGTGCGCGATCGGCTGATCGAGGGCAGGGCGGATGCGCAGGCGAACAAGCAAGTCGAAGCCGGCTCGCGAGCAGAACCGGCGGTAAATGCCGTTCCGACGGCGGCGCAACCAAGCGATCGGGTCCAGGATGCCGGCAGGGTCAAGGGCTGGCTCCATGCTGTCGCCGAAGGCGAGAGCAAGCGAGCGGGCGCTAAGATCACTAAATCCCAGGGTCCTGCCGCCGAGCCTACGTCATGGGTCAGCAGCAAGCGCGGGCAGGAACGCTGAACGCGATGTGCCGCAAACCTCGAATACGAGGGGGAGGGGACGGCCGGGCCAGCCGTGAAGGGTCTGGAGGAAGCCTGCGGCTGTGCCGTGAAGGCGAAATGATCGTGCGCGGGGCGGCGTGCAGCCCGCCGCCCTTCGCGCAGATGAAGGACCTACCATGTTTATCGTTACCCGCCAGCACGAACTCGCCCAGGCGCGCGTGCTCTCCGGCGCGCTTGCCCTGGCTGACCTAGCCGCCTGGACCATCGACCGATCATCGTCGCTGCTTCTACCGCCGGGATTTCGCAATTACCTCCATGTCACGCAGGCCGAGCTGTTGCTGGTGCCTTCGATCGAGCCGTCCTGCGTCGATTTGCGGCTAGTCGGCCGTGCCATGCGCGAAGCGCGCTGTGATGCGCTCGTCGTCAAGGCGTCCACGGAAGGCACGCGGACGCTGTACTGCGCGGTGGGGCACTGGCGGCGCGACGGCAATCACTGGCATCACAGTCGCCGTCTGTGGCTGTCGCGCTACAACGAGCCGTGGTTGGTGGCCGACCCCGCCGAGGCCGAGGAAGTTGAGGTCTTCTACCGACTTGATGCGGGACGGCTTCGCGCCGGGATCAAGCCGCCGACCTACAGCGACCATGACCTCGCAGCGGGGTTGCTGCGAGGCGATGCCTATCTTGCCGCCGTTTGGGGGGAGCTGTGATGGGCCTTCCTCTCCCGTGGATCAGCCCGGCCGCCGTGGACACCATGCTCTATGACGATCCGCTCGGCTCCATGCCCGATTTCGGCCTTGCGCTGCTTCGTCCCAAGGCAAAGGGGAAGCGCAATCTCACCGCTGACCTGGCGCGGGCCAAGCTGCAACCTAGCCGGCCTGTCGACGCCGCATGGGTACGGGATGGCCTGTGGCCGATCACCTGCACGATCAGCCGGGTGGTGCCGGCGCCTGGCGTCGCGCTCGAGCCGGACGCGCTCGAGCAGATCTTCCACAGCTATGACGCGAAGATCAAGCCGCACCAGAAGCTGCTGGCGGTCGTGCTGACGATGCGCTTCGCGCACGATTGGCAGGCGGCCGACATCCTGTCGCTGGTGGGCGCCTATGCGCTCCAGCACCTCGCACTAGAGCGGCGGCTGACCAGCATGACGGTGGTGCACAGCCCGGGCGACGAGCTGTCGGCGCGGCGCCCGCATGCCCATTGCGTCGTGCTCGCGCGGGTTCACCGAGCGTCGGGATGGGCGGAACTGCACCGGGATCTCACCGCCAAGGACGCGCAGACCAAGTTCCAGCAGGAATGGCAGGAATTCCACGACGTATGGGCGCCGCGCTTCCGCGAACGCTGACGCGAAGGCGGGAGCCGCGTGACGGCTCCCGCCACCCGCCGGGGGCAAAGGGGAGGGTGGGTGAAGGTGTCCCCGATGGTGGGGACGAAAATGGAAGAAGCCCAATGACCAACGATCACAACGACATCATCCGCGCCCACGTCGCCGCCGTTTCCTCGATGTTGCTTGGCAGCCGCCGCCTGAAGCCGTCGGTGGCGATCCTCGCCGGTAGCGCGCTCGATCTGTCGGCGCGTGTCCAGCTCGGCCAGGTCGCCAAGCAGACGAACGTCGACATGCTGCACCTCGGGTTCGAGGAGACGGGCGACAGCGTCCGCATGACCGATCTTTCGATCATCGTCGCACGGGGCAACATCTGCTGGTCGCAGGTCGACTGCCGCTTGTGGTTGCCCCGCACGGGGTCGCGCGCGGTGATCCTGCCGCAGCCGCATGTGCGCGGCACCTTCCGTCTCGCGCCGGGCGAGATCATCCATGTGGACAAAAAGCCGGCCGATACGGACGAGGGGATCGCTCGGGCCGAAACGCGGCTCCGGCGGCTGGTGGAAAGCGGGGTGGATGTCACCGGGCAGGTCGAGATCAACGATCTGGCGCTGGCGGCGTGAGCATAGGGGCGGCCGGCCTAGGTCGGCCGCCTCGACCATTCGGGCATTCCGCATTGATACCGAAAGGCCGTCAGCCCTCTGGTCGCCCGAGGCGACTCTTCTGTCTCGGTGCGCGCACGCCATGGCGGAGCCGGTCCTTCGGCCTGATTCGTATCGGCAGACTCGCGTTT
>JBELMF010000185.1:0-6786 GCA_042096015.1 Sphingomonas sp. | reverse complement strand
TACCGCATCGGAGGAAAAGGCGTCCAGCGCGAGCAGATCGAAACCATCCGCCGGCGTCTTCGCGATCGACAGGCGTGCGTCACCGATCACGATCCGTGCGTCGGGCGCGCAGGTCCGCAGGAACGAAAAGCGTCGCCGCGCAAGATCGGCCATCACCGGATCAATCTCGAAGAACGTCCAATGCTGGGTCGGCCAGGCGTAGCAGGCCAGGGTGCCCGTTCCCAGGCCGACCACGCCGATCCGGCTTTCCGGGCCGTATAGCGCCGGCGCGAGCGACATGGCCCGCCCTACCCCCGACGACGGCACGTAATAGGTCGTCGGCTGCTGCTCCCGCGCGGCCGAGCCGAGCAATTGCACCCCGTGCAGCGTCGTGCCGTGCGCCAGGACGCGGCGGTCGGGATGTTCCGTGATGCTATAGACGCCGAAATAGCTGCGCGTGCGGATGTCTCCGGCCAATGTATCGCGGAAGGCGCTGATCCCGCCGAACAAGAGCAGCGATGCCGCAAGCACCATGAGATAGGCGTGGCGCACGCCGACCGAGAACAATCCGGCGGCGGCGGTGACGGCGAATACGCGGCCGGTCTGCGCTTCCCCGAACCATCCCGCCGGTCCCCATTGGCGGAGCACCAGGAGCAGGGCGACCACCATCGCGACACCTGCCAGCGCCGGCACCCCGCCGCCGCGCCACCACAGGTTGCGGATCGGCGCGGCCAGGAATGCCTGCGGCACCAGCGCGCCTGCGGCCAGGATCAGCAACGGATATTCCCATGTCCAATCGAACACGGCCGGCGCGAGCAGCCCGGCGAACAGGCCGCCGAGCGCGCCGCCCACTGACATGGCGAGGTAGAATCCGGTCAGCCGGGCCGGTGCCGGGCGCGCCCGGTACATCGCCGTGTGCAGCGCAACCGACGCCATAAACAGCAAGGTCAGCGCGAGCGCCAGACCGACCACCGGCTGGATCTGCAGGCCGCCGATCATCACCCCGCCGAACAGGATGATGGTGATGGGGGCGATGCGGGTGATGAAGTCGGCCGGCCCGCGCCGATCGGCAAAGGCGATCGAGAAACTGAGCAGGTACAGCCCGAGCGGGATCACCCACAGCAGCGGCATGGCGACGATATCAGTGGCGATATAGGTGGATGTCGCCAGCATCAGCCCGGACGGAACGAAGGCCAGTGCGATCCAATGTGCCACGCGCCGCCAGGACGGTCGCTCGTCTGCACCGGCTGCGACGATCGCTTGCCCCGGCCCGTCCGGCAGGCGCCGGCCGATCAGGACGACCAGCGCGACAAGCAGGAGATAGCCACCGCTCCAGAGCCAGCGCTGGCCATCGATCGGCAGCAGCGGCTCGACCAGCAGCGGATAGGCAAGCAGCCCGGCAAAGCTGCCAAGGTTCGATGCAGCATAAAGCCGGTACGGATCCTCCGTCGGCCGGGCTGCGGCGAACCAGCGCTGCAGCAGCGGCGCCTGCGCCGAAACGGCGACGAACAACGGCCCGATCGAGGCGGCGAACAGCCACGGCACCCACAGTTCCGGCGCCATGCCCGCCGGCAGCGACCAGCCCAGCACGCCGATCGGCAGCCACAAAGCCGCGAGCGCCAGCAGGCCGAGGTGCACCACCGCCTGCGTGCGGACCCGCAGCCGGCCGAGCGCATGAGCATAGCCGTAGCCGGCGAGCAGCAGCGCCTGGTACACCAGCATCGCCGAGTTCCACACCGCCGGCGCGCCGCCGAGCCGCGGCAGGGCGATGCGCGCCACCATCGGCTGGACGAGGAACAGCAGGAACGATCCGGTGAGAATCGTCACGACGAACAGCGGCCGGCCGGGGCGAACGGTCACGTGACGGGGCGATCGATCGTGTAGACGAGGTGGCGGCTCAGCGGATGGCCGGCCGGAAAGGACGGATGATCGAAGTCGAGCGCCGGCCGGTGCCGCATGCCGAGGCGCCGCATCAAACCCCATGATGCGCTATTTGCCGGCACGGTCCACGCCGTAATCCGCGCATCGGAGCGGTGCGCCCATCCCCAGCCGATCGCCGCCTCGGCCGCTTCGCGGGCATAGCCCCGGCCCCAGGCATGCCGCGCCAGACGCCAGCCGATCTCCAGTTCGTCGGGAACGGGCGTGCCGGCATGGCCGCCGCGTCGCAGCCCACAGAAACCGAGCAACAGGCCATCGTCGCGGCGCTCGATCGCCCAGAAACATTGCCCTTCGCGCACTTGGCACGCCATCAGGCGATCGACCACCGCATCGCTTTCCGCGCGGTCGATCACACCGCCCAGATGCTGCATCACGTCCGGATCCCGGCTCATCGCCGCAAAGGCATCGCGATCGGCGTCGCGCCAGGGGCGGAGGATCAGGCGCTCGGTTCGGATCATGTCGGGTCACCAGTTCTTGAGCCGAGCCGATGACCCACACCCTTCGTCATCCCGGCCTTGTGCCGGGATCCACCCTGCCGCGCATCACCAAGCGCAGAGGGGCGCGGAACGGTGGATGCCGGGACAAGCCCGGCATGACGGAAGGAGTAAGTCACGGCCGCACGATCCGGTACGTCACGGTGTCGCGGCGGGGATCGTCGGCAGCGAACATCGGGTGCGCGAAGTCCAGCGCCGGATCATACGCCATCCCCAGCCTTGCCATCAGTCCGCGGCTCTTGCCATTCTGCCGCGCGGTGATCGCGACGATCGCATCCTCGTGCCGGTTCGCCCAGCCCCAGGCGAGGCTCGCCGCCGCCGCCTCGCGGGCATAGCCGCCCCCCCAATAGGGCTGCGCGAGCATCCAGCCGATCTCCAGCATCCCCGCGATCGGCGTATCCGCCGCGCCTGGCTTCAGCCCGCAGAAGCCGATCGTCACCCCGTCCGCGCGATGCACCACCGCCCAAAAGCCGAGCGGGGTGTAGGATGCATGACGGGCGAGCGTGGCGTCGCTATCGGCGGCGTCCTTCACGGGCGCGAGATCCGCCATCACCGCCGGATCTGCCCACATCTCATGGAGTGGCGCCCGATCCGCTGCCTCCGGCCGGCGCAGGATCAGGCGATCGGTGAGGATCGGGGCGGGCTGGATCACGCGCCCAGCAGCCGTGCGGCATGCAGCGCATGATAGGTCAGCACGCCCGAGCACCCGGCGCGCTTGAAGGCGGTCAGCGTCTCCAGCACCATCGCGTCGCGATCCGCCGCGCCGGCGGCGACCGCCGTCTCGATCATCGCATATTCGCCGGACACCTGATAGGCGAACACCGGCACCTCGAACCGCTCCTTCACACGCCGCGCGATGTCGAGATACGGCAAACCGGGCTTCACCATGACGCTGTCGGCGCCCTCGGCGAGATCGAGCGCGACCTCGCGCAGCGCTTCCTCGGCGTTGCCGTAATCCATCTGGTACGTCTTCTTGTCGCCCTTCAGCAGCCCACTGCTGCCCACCGCGTCACGGAACGGGCCGTAGAAGGCGCTGGCGTATTTGGCGGCATAGGCCATGATCTGGACGTTGCCGTGCCCTGCCCCTTCCAGCGCGGCGCGGATCGTTCCGATGCGCCCGTCCATCATGTCCGATGGCGCGATGATGTCGGCGCCCGCCGAGGCCTGGTTGAGCGACTGGCCGACCAGCACCTCCACCGTGGCATCGTTGAGGACATGGCCCGCCGCATCGACCAGTCCGTCATGGCCGTGCGCAGTATAGGGGTCGAGCGCCACGTCGGTGAGGATGCCGATGCCGGGCACCGCGTCCTTCACCGCGCGGATCGCGCGGCACATGAGATTGTCGGGGTTCAGCGCCTCGCGCCCGTCGGCGCTGCGCAGATCGGCGGGCGTGTTGGGGAAGAAGGCAAGGCACGGGATGCCGAGTACCTGTGCCTCCTTGGCGCGCGCTACGATCAGGTCGACCGACCAGCGCGATACCCCCGGCAGGCTGCCGATCGGCTCCTCGACGCCTTCCCCTTCGGCGATGAACAAGGGCCAGATCAGGTCGGCCGGAGTAAGCGTGGTTTCGCGATGCAGCCGCCGGCTCCAGTCGGCGGCACGGGTGCGGCGGAGGCGAAGCGCGGGAAAGGAAGCGTGCATGGGCGATGCCTTGCGCCGCCCGACCAGTCGGCGCAAGCGTTACGGGGGCGAAACCGCCAGTCGTGCGTTGCCGCATCCATGAGCGAGATCAAGTCAGCCGCACTGATCATCAACGCCAAGTCCCGCAGGGGGCAGAAGCTGTTCCGGCGGGCCTGCCGGCGGCTCGAGTCCCTGCCCTTCCCCGTCGATGCCCATGCCGTCGAGAAGCCGGAGCATCTCGAACGCACGGTCGAGAAGGCGCTGGCCAAGAAGCCCGACTTGGTGATCCTGGGCGGCGGCGACGGCACGGTCAGCGGGCTGGTCGACCTGCTCGTCGGGCGGGACGTCATCCTGGGCGTGCTGCCGCTGGGCACCGCCAACAGCTTTGCGCGCACGCTGGGTCTGCCGCTCGATCTCGACAGCGCGATCGACGTGCTGGTGAACGGCGTGCCCAAGAGGATCGACTTGGGCATGATCGACGGCGATTATTTCGCCAATTGCGCCGCCATGGGCCTGTCGCCGCAGATCGCCGAGACGGTACCGCACGGGCTGAAGAAGGTGCTGGGACGAATCGGCTATCTCGGCTGGGCGGCGGGCCAGTATCTGCGTTTCCGGCCGTTCATCCTGACCGTCGATGATGGCCGCGAGGAAAAGCGACTGCGCGTCGTCGAGGTGCGGATCTCGAACGGGCCCTATCATGGCGGCACCTGGCTGGTGGACGAGGCGCATGTCGATTCCGGCAAGATTGTCGTGCAGGCGGTGACCGGGCGGTATCGGAGGACGCTGATCAAGAACTGGTTCGCCAACATCCTGGGCCTGTCGGCGCGCCATCAGGATACGGTGAGCTTCATCGGTCGCGAGCTGGCGATCGATACGCGGCCGAGCCTGCCAATCTCGATCGACGGCGAGGTTCTGGCGCATACCCCGGTGCGCGCGCGGATCGCGGCCGGCGCGATCAGGGTGATGGTGGCGCGGGAGGCGGACGTCGCCTGACGCCGCGGCTCACACCGTCCGCCGCAGGCCGCCTGCGGGATCGATGTCGGCGTGGCTGCGCTCCTCGCAATGATCCTCCGGCACCATCAGGCCGAAATCGCGCCAGCCGCCGTAGCGATAGTAAAGCGCGGCGAGGGCGACATTGGCCCCCGAACCGATCGGGAAGCTCCACCACAAGGCATCCGGCCCTAGCAGCGGATGCAGAGCGAAGGCGACGCCCAGGCGCACCGGGAACATTGCCACCGTCAGGATCGCCAGCGGGCCCCAGACCGCGCCGTTGGCCCGCACCACGCCGAACAGCACCATCGTGCCCCCGAACAGGATGAAGCCCCAGGTCGCGAGCAGGTTGATATGTTCCGCGATCGGCAGCGCCGGGCTGCCGCCGGGAATGAACAGGCCGATGATCGGGCGATCGAACAGCAGCACCAGCGCCACTACCGCGCCGGTGATCGCCACATTGTAGATCAGGCCCGAGCGCGTGATCCGCGCCACCCGGTCCCACCGCCCTGCGCCGATGTTCTGCGCGGCCATGGCGGATACCGCTGCGCCGACCGCCATCGCCGGCATCTGCACATAGCCCCATAGTTGCTGGACGATGCCGTAGGCGGCGACGGTGTCGATGCCGTTGCGGTTGACCAGGCCGACCATCGCCAAGGCGGAGGTGGACAGCACCAGCATCTGCGCGCCGATCGGCAGCCCCTTGCCCACGATGGTGCGGACCAGGGCGCGCTCGGGCAGGATATAGCGGATCTCCGCGCCCTTGAGCCGCAACGGCAGATCCCGCCACGCGATCCAGCCGACCAGCGCCCCAAATGCGATGATGTTGGCGATCAGCGTGGCGGTTGCGGAGCCGGCGATGCCCATGCGCGGGAACGGCCCGATGCCGGCGATCAGCAGCGGGTTCATGGCGGCGTCGATCAGCACGCACAGACCCATGAACCACAGGGGCGTGACCGAATCGCCCGTGCCGCGCAGGCCCATGAACATCAGCACCAGCAGCATCGACGGCGGCAAGGCGAGAAAGATCACGCGCAGATAGGCGAGCGCCGGTTCGAATGCGTCCGGCGGGGTAGCGAGTGCCGTCAGGATCTCCGGCGCGAAGATCCAGCCCAGCGCGCCGACCACGACCGATCCCGCCAGCACCAGCCCGATGGCGGAGCCGAACGCCCGGCGTGCGGCCTCGATATCGCGGCGGCCCCAGCTCTGGCCGACGATGATCGTCGCCGCCATGCCGAAGCCGAACACCGCGCCGAACATCAGAAACATGATGATATTGGCATTGGACGTGGCGGCGAGCGCACCTTCGCCGAGGAAACGGCCGACCCAGATGGCGTTGATCGAGCCGTTCAGCGACTGCAGGACGTTGGACGCGAGGGTCGGCAACGCGAACAGGAGGAGCGCGGAGCCGATCGGGCCGGTGGTGAGGTCGCGCTGGCCTGGCGCCAGCGTCGTCGGGCCGATCTCATTCTCCATCCGAACTCCTCATCCCGAGCCGCCGACCGTCTGGCTGATTTCGGATCGGGATGGAGCAGGCCACCCGGCATCGCGCGTGCGCCGGCACATGTCCGGGATGGACATGCCACCGCCGGAGTCAAGACCTCCAACCGTTCGAACCGCATGAAGATCCCTGCCGCGCCGCTGCGGCGCGGGGGCGGATCAGATCGCCAGCGGACGGCGCCGGCGCATCGCCCACAGGCCGATCACGCCCATCGCGAACAGGCCGATGGTTCCTTCGGGCACCGGCGTCGGGCCAACGCCGCCG
>JBELMF010000184.1:0-6813 GCA_042096015.1 Sphingomonas sp. | reverse complement strand
GATTATACCGACGCGCTCGCCACGCAGCGCCAGGCGGAAGCGAGCATCGCGCAGGGCCGGGCGCAGCTGGAGACGGCGCGGGTCAATCTGCGCTTCACCACCGTTCCGGCACCGATCACCGGCCGGATCGGGCGCACGCTGTTCACCGTCGGCGCGCTGGTCACCGCCAGTCAGACGGAACCGCTGGCGACGATCCAGCAGCTCGATCCGATCTATGTCGATATCCAGCAATCGGCGGCCGCCCTGCTCCAGCTGCGCCGCCGGCTGGCTACCGGCGGTGTCATGCCGGCAACCGCAACCGTCCGCCTGAAGCTGGAGGACGGCAGCGATTATGGACGGACCGGCACCGTCGAGTTCGCCGAAGTGGTGGTGGACCAGCAGACCGGCACGGTGGCGTTGCGCGCGCGCTTCCCCAATCCCGACGGCATGCTGCTTCCCGGCATGTTCGTCCGGGCGGTGTTCGCACAGGCGATCGAGACGAACGCCTTCCTGGTTCCGCAACAGGCGGTGTCGCGCGACCCGCAGGGCAACGCCACCGTCTGGCTGGTCGGCGCGAACAACAAGGTGCAGCAGCGCAAGGTGGAGACGGTTCGCGCCGAGGGCGCCAACTGGATCGTTACCGGCGGGCTGCGTGCCGGCGACAAGGTGATCACCCAGGGAACCGCGAACCTCAGCCCCGATGCCGCCGTGCGACCGGTACCGGCAAACACGTCGCAGCAGCCCAAGCCCCCGTCACCTGAACAGCTCGAACAGCAGAAGGCCAAGGGCAAGGGCAACTGATGTCGCGGGTCTTCATCGAACGTCCGATCTTTGCCTGGGTGCTCGCCATCATCGTGATGATGGCCGGCGCAGGCGCGATCCTCGGCCTGCCGATCGCCCAATATCCGGACGTGGCGCCGCCGCAGGTGTCGATCAGCGCCACCTATCCCGGCGCCAATGCCCAGACGATCGAGAATTCGGTCACCCAGATCCTGGAACAGCAGCTGACCGGCATCGATGGGCTGTTGTACTTCAGCTCCTCCTCCACCTCACGCGGGTCGGTGTCGATCACCGCGACCTTCGAAAAGGGCACCGATCCCGATATCGCCCAGGTGCAGGTGCAGAACCAGCTTCAGCAGGCAATCACGCGCCTGCCCACGCAGGTGCAGCAGCAGGGCATTCGCGTCCGTAAGTCCAATCCGGACTTCCTGCTGATCGCCGGTGTCTACGACATCAGCGACCAGATGACGAACCGCGACGTGTCGGACCTGATGTCCTCCACACTCCAGGACCCGCTCGGCCGCGTTCAAGGCGTGGGCGACACCAACGTCTTCGGCTCGCAATATGCGATGCGCATCTGGCTCGATCCGGCGCGGCTCGCGAGCTATCAACTGATGCCGGGCGACGTGATCGCGGCGATCCAGACGCAGAATACCGAGGTCGCCGCCGGTGAGATCGGCGGACAGCCGATGCCGAACGAACAGATGCTCAACGCGACGGTGACGGCACAATCGCGGCTGCAGTTCCCGCAGCAGTTCCGCGACATCCTGCTGAAGACGCTGCCGTCCGGCGCGACGGTGCGCGTCGGCGACGTCGCCCGTGTCGAGCTGGGATCGGAAAACTACAGCGCCAGCAGCCGCATCAACGGCCATCCCGGCGCCGGTATCGCCGTGCTTCTCGCCCCCGGTGCCGACGCGCTGGAGACCGCCGAGCTGGTCAAGGCCGAGATCGCCCGCGTCGCCAAGACCTATCCGTCCAACATCCGCGTCGCCTATGCCAATGACTCGACCGACTTCATCAAGCTGTCGATCGAGGAAGTGGTAAAGACGCTGATCGAGGCGATCATCCTCGTCGTCATCGTCATGTTCGTCTTCCTGCAAAGCTGGCGCGCGACACTGATCCCCACCATCGCGGTGCCGGTGGTGCTGCTCGGTACGTTCGCGGTCTTCTATTTTGCGGGCTTCTCGATCAACACGCTGACGCTGTTCGGTCTCGTGCTCGCGATCGGCCTGCTGGTCGATGACGCGATCGTCGTGGTCGAGAATGTCGAGCGCCTGCTCGAAGAAAATCCGAACATGACGCCGCGCGAGGCGACGATCGAATCGATGCGCGAGATCACCGTCGCGTTGGTCGCGATCGCGCTTGTCCTGTCGGCCGTGTTCCTCCCGATGGCCTTCTTCGGCGGCTCGACCGGCGTGATCTACCGCCAGTTCTCGCTCACCGTCATCTCGGCGATGATCCTGTCGGTCGCCGTCGCCATCGTCCTGTCCCCCGCCCTCACCGCCACCCTGCTCAAGCAGCGGCATCAGAAGGATGGCGAGGAACGGCACGGCTGGTTCGAGCGGCGCTTCACCTGGGTGTCCGCTAGGCTCGGGCACGCGAGCGACTGGTTCAACCGCAATTTCGAACGCGGGACGGCGCGCTACGTCGACTGGGTGCGGCGCGTGGTCGACCGCAAATGGCTGTTTCTCGGCGCGTACCTCGTGGTGGTCGCGCTGCTCGCGGTGCTGTTCCTCCGCCTTCCCACAGGCTTCCTGCCGACCGAGGACCAGGGTGGTGCGCAGGTCCAGTTCCGGCTGCCCGCCGGCGCCACGCGGAGCCGCACCGAGGAGGTGCAGCAATCGGTTGAGCGCTATTTCCAGACCTATGAGAAGGCCAATATCCGCACCATGCTCACCGTTGCCGGCGGCGGTGGCGGTGCATCGGGCCAGAACACCGGCCGCGGCTTCATCTCGCTGACCGACTGGGCCGAGCGCAAGGGCGAAGAAAACACCGCCGACGCGATCGTCGCGCGCGCCGCCGCCGCCTTCCGCGCCTTCCGTGACGCGCAGGTCTTCGCGCTGGTCCCGCCGGCAATCCGCGGCCTCGGCCAATCCGAGGGCTTCACCATGGAGCTGCTCAACACCGGCGCGCTCAGCAGCGAGGAGTTCGCCGCAGCGCGCGACAAGCTGCTGGCGCTGGCCAACAATGATTCCCAGCTCACCGGCGTGCGGCTGAGCGAACTGCCCGATATCGGCACGCTGCGGGTGAACACCGATGCGCAGCGCATCGCCGCGCTCGGCATCTCGCAGAGCGACGTGAACACCACCCTGTCCACCGCCTGGGGCGGCCGATACGTCAACGATTTCATCGATCGCGGCCGGGTGAAGCGCGTGTACGTGCAGGGCGATGCGCCGTACCGCGCGGAGCCGGACGATCTCTACGACTGGTTCGTGCGCGGCGCGAATGGGCAGATGGCGCCGTTCTCGAGCTTCGCGACCACCAGCTGGTCACAGGCGCCGACCACCGTCTCGCGCTTCAACGGCATCCAGTCATTCGAGTTCGAAGGGTCGCCTGCCGAAGGCTATAGCTCGGGCGACGCGATGGCGCGGATCGAGGCGCTCGCCGCGCAGATCCCGGGCACCAGCGTCGCCTGGGCCGGCATCTCCTATCAGGAACGGCTGTCCTCCGGCCAGGCACCGCTGCTGTACGGCCTGTCGATCATCGTCGTCTTCCTGTGTCTCGCCGCGCTCTATGAGAGCTGGTCGATCCCGCTCGCCGTGCTGCTCGTCATCCCATTGGGGCTGATCGGTGCGGTCGCGTTTGTCACGCTGCGCGGCCTTACCAACGACGTGTACCTGCAGATCGGTCTGCTCACGACGATGGGCCTCGCCGCGAAGAACGCGATCCTGATGATCGAATTCGCCGAGCAGGAGGAAAAGAAGGGCGCGCGCGTGATCGACGCCGCGCTCACCGCCGCGCGCATCCGCCTGCGCCCGATCCTGATGACCAGCCTGGCCTTCATCTTCGGCGTGCTGCCGCTGGCGATCTCAACCGGGGCGGGTGCGAACAGCCGCATCGCGATCGGCACCGCGGTGATCGGCGGCATGTTCACCGCGACGGTGCTGGCCATCTTCTACATCCCCCTGTTCTTCGTCCTCGTCCGCCGCGGTTTCCGCGACGGCCTGGCCAAAATTCGTGGGCAGGAGCCCGGCTTCCATCCACCCGAGGACCTGAACCAACCGCCCGGCGGCACGCCGCATCTGGAGCAGCGATGATGCGGGTACTGGCCCCCCTCCTGCTGGCCTCTGCGCTGACGGCGTGCAGCATGGCGCCCACATATGTCCGCCCGGAACTGCCGGTGCCGCAATCCTGGCCGGTCGGCGACGCGTACCTCCGGCAAAGCGAGGCGGCGCTGCCCAGCGTCACCTACCGCGACGTCTTTCGCGACGCCCGCCTGCAGCAGTTGATCGATCAGGCGCTCGCCAACAATCGCAACCTGCGCGCCACCGTGGAGAATATCGCCGCCGCGCGCGCTCAATATCGGATCCAGCGCGCCGAACTGTTCCCGCAGATCGACACCGGCGGCACGGCCACGCGTCGGGAGATCGGCGCGAGCGCGGCGGGCGGCAACTTCGCCGTCGGCGGGACAACATACCAGGCGACGATCGGGGTCAGCGCCTTTGAGCTGGACCTGTTCGGCCGCAACCGCTCGCTCACCGACGCCGCGCTGGCGCGCTATTATGGGCAGGAGGCCGCCGCGCGCGCGGTGCGCCTGACGCTGACTGGGGACGTTGCCGGCGCCTGGCTCACCTATGCCGCCGATCAGAGCCTGTTGAAGCTCGCCGAGGATACGGCCGCCGCGGCGCGCCGTTCCGTCTCGCTTACCCAGGCGCGCGTGTCGGGGGGTGTCGCGCCGCGCACCGATCTGCGTCAGGCCGAACAGATCCTGGCGACGGCCGAGGCGAACATCGCCAGCCAGCGCACCGCGCTGGCGCAGGACGTGAACGCGTTGCAGCTGCTGGTTGGCGCACCGATCGACCGGGCGCTGCTCCCCCCGCCGATCGAGGAAGCGGCAAAGACCGTTGCGGAGCTGCCCGCAGGGCTCGACAGCCGCATCCTCCTGCGTCGGCCGGACGTGGTGCAGGCCGAGTACGAACTGCGGGCGAGCAATGCGGAGATCGGCGCGGCCCGCGCGGCATTGTTCCCGACGATCTCGCTCACCGGCCTGTTCAGCTTCGCGAGCACGTCGCTTTCGTCGCTGCTGGAGGCCGATTCGCTGACCAAGACGGCGACCGGCAACATCGCCTATCCGATCTTCCGGGCCGGCGCCGGTCGTGCGGGTGTGGAGCAGGCGACGGCGCTGCAACGCGCGGCGCTCGCTGCCTATGAAGGGACGATCCAGACCGCCTTCCGCGAAGTGGCCGACGCGTTGGCACGGCGCGGCACGATCAGCGAGGAGCTGGCGGCGAACGAACGCTTCGCCATCGCGGCGGCAGACACCTATCGCCTGTCGGAGGCGCGCTATCGCGGCGGCATCGACACCTTTCTCACCACCCTCGACGCCCAGCGGTCGCTCTACGCCGCCCAGCAATCGGTGGTGCAGGCGCGGCTGGTGCGCGCCACCAATCTGGTCACGCTGTACCGCACGCTCGGCGGGGATTCGCAGCTGGACGTGGCCGCCACCGGCGGCATTCCCGCCCTGCGACCGAGCGGCGGCCGGCCGTAATCTTTTCTCCACGATACTGTCATGGTACAGTAACAGTTAAGGGTACGGCCGCCAGAACCTTGCGCCCCCCGACACGTTGTGCGGCGGACTTCAAGGAGACGCATCGATAATGGCGACGGCCGCACTGGATTGTTCGATCAAACCCCCTTCCCCTCTGCTGGCCCTCATGGAACTGCCGCGCGCGCTGATGGAGTTCGGGATGCTGCCGATGGCCGCGCCTGCCCTAGCCAGCTTGCCTCGCGGCGACGGCCATCCCGTGCTGGTGATCCCCGGCTTCAACGCATCGGATCGATCGACGCGTATCCTGCGCTTCTATCTGCGGCAGATGGGTTACGAGGCGCATAGCTGGGACCTCGGACGCAATCGCGGACCGCGCACCATCGGCAACGAGGGGGAGAAGCTGATCGAGCGGATCGAGGCGATCCATGCCCATGATCAGCGCCGCGTCAGCCTGGTCGGCTGGAGCCTTGGCGGCATCATGGTCCGCGTCATCAGCCGGCGGATACCGGACAAGGTTCGCCAGGTCATCACGCTCGGTGCCCCCTTTGCCGGCACGCCGCGCGCCACCCGCGTGTGGCGCCTGTACGAGATGCTCTCCGGCCACCGCATCGATGACGATCAGGCGCTGTCATATCTGAGCGAAGGCGCCATGCCGCTGCCGGTGCCCGCCACCGCGATCTGGAGTCGCGACGACGGCATCGTGCCCTGGGCAAATTGCATGGAGCCATATTGCGCCACCAGCGACAATATCGAGGTATCCGGCAGTCACTTCGGCCTGCCGATCAACGCCGCGGTGTTGTATGCCGTCGCCGATCGACTGGCGCTTCCGGAGGATGATTGGAAGCCGTTCGATCGCCGCGGTCTGCTGCGGGCGATGGCTTATCCGAGTGCCGGTCACGCCTGAGGTGAACGGGCGGCGACCGACGGCCGCCGCCCGTGCCCGTCAATCGTCGGCACTGGTGGTCGCCCCCACCTGCGTCGGGCCATAGAGCGCCGCGTTGAACAGGAACTTGAACGAGGCATAAGGCTGCCCGCGCTGCGTCACCTCATTGGCGAGCAGATAGACGTGGCCCTTGCCCAGCGTGCCGTCGATCACGGTCGCGGTGCCGTTCAGCGCCTTCTGCCCCCAGGCCCAACCCGACCGGAGCGGATCGTCGCTGGCGAACCAGGATACGCGGCGCACGCCGGCCTGCCCCTGCGCGAAAGCATAGGTCGGGTTGTTGTTGTAGAAGATGTCCAGCGTCTCCGGCACGCCGTAAGCGAGCGGATCGGACGGATCGACCTTCGCCTGCAGCACCGATCCGGGGACGTAGAACTTCGTGCTCGGCAACGGCACGCGCTTGCCC
>JBELMF010000183.1:0-6833 GCA_042096015.1 Sphingomonas sp. | reverse complement strand
GGCTACTATGTCCTGGTGAGTGTCGGAGCCGCTTCAATACGTATCGTAACACGAAAAGTGCCGCGCCCACGACAGCCGTGATGATCGCGATCCAAGTTCCCGCATCAAGACCAAGGGGCTTGCACCTGGAAAGGTCATGCGCATGCAGTGCTGTAATGCAAATCGAGGCGAGTTCACTGTTTGCCATCGTCAGCACACTGCCTGCCGTTATCATTGCTCAATAATGATATCGACATTGCGCGATCTCAAGTGTCTGTGCCTCGCTCTCGCGCTCACCCGATACGGCAGCCATTGCTCGCGCCTGATCAGGCGGGATCACGACCCGGTCAGGTTGCCGCCAAGTGATTCCGGTTTGCCGCTCCCGTGCGAACGAACTCAGTCATCTAGGCCAAGCTCAATCTTCAGCGTCGCCAATGAGATCGCGTCGGCGGCGCGAACACCCTTCAGCCGTTCTTCCGCAAGATCGGTATCTTCCAAGTTATCGAGATGCATCTCGATCGCCTCGCGAACGTAGAAGGCCTTGGTCCGGCCGGTCTGCTCGGCAAGAGCTTCAAGTCGCCGGTCGATATCCTGAGGCAAGTTCAGAACCAGCATTATCGTCTCCTGCAACCCGGTTATCGCATCGACGCAGCATATACTCGATCTGCTGCACGCCTAATGTGACGCGTAACACCAACCTCCACCCACTCCGTCATGCCGGGCTTGTCCCGGCATCCGGGGTCCCGCGCTCTCTCCCGACGTTGGATGCGCGGACGGGTGGATGCCGGGACGAGCCCGGCATGACGGTGGAGGATGGGGCGCGGTTATCGCTCGGCGCTCGGCGCGGCTGGGGCGGACAGCCGTACCGTGATCTCCACCCAGTCCCTTTCCGCCACCAGCACGACGCCCTCACCGCGTCGGCGCGTGATCGCGATCCGTGCCCGATCGGCGGCGGCTCGGTCCATCAGCGCCGGCAGGTTCGCGCGAGCGTCGGAAAGGCTCACGATGTGCATGCGGGGAGGGTGAGCGTGGTGCGCGAAACACGCAACGCCATGCCACCGGAACGAACCCATCCCCTTCGTCCCGAGCGAAGTCGAGGGACAGGCCTCCCGCCGCAACGCCCTTGGCCGTGCCTCGACGTCGCTCGGCACGAACGGCGGGAAGGGGATTGCCCCAACCCCGCGCACCCCTGCTACACCCCGCCCCCATGCACCCCGACTCCCCGCTCGAAACGCTCGCCGACACCCCCGCCACGCCGGACCAGACCGCCCCCGCCGGCGTCACCCACCCGCCCTATGCCTTCATCGCGCTCGCCGCGGTCGCCGGCGCGATCCTCATCGTCACCCTGCTCGGCACCACCATCGCGCGCGGCACGCAATTCGCCTTCGACCGCGCGATCATGCTGGCGCTGCGCACCCCCGGCGATCTCGCCACGCCGATCGGCCCCACCGGGCTCAAACAGGCGATGGTGGACGTCACCGCGCTCGGCGGGGAGACGGTGCTGACGGTCGTGGTGGTGCTCGCGATCGGCTTCCTCCTCGCCAGCCGCCACCTGCTCACCGCCGCGCTGGTGTTCGGCGGCACGGTCAGCGGGTCGATCGCGGTGCAGGTCGGCAAGCGCCTCGTCGGGCGCGAGCGGCCGGCGCTGGTCGATCATCTGGTCGAGGTGTCCTCGGCGAGCTTTCCCAGCGGCCATGCCTCGAACAGCGCGATCATCTATCTGACGATGGCGCTCACCGTGATGCAGATCGTGCCGCGGCAGGCGGCGCGCTGGTTCCTGTTCGCCGCGACGCTGGCGCTGGTCGGCACGATCGGCGCGAGCCGCGTCTATCTCGGCGTGCATTGGCCGAGCGACGTGCTCGCCGGGTGGAGCGCGGGGGCGCTGTGGGCACTGGCCTGGTGGGCGCTCGGCTCGTGGCTCAGGCTGCGCCACGCGCGGCGGGGTCGCTGATCGGCGCATCTGTCCTACACCCGCCGTCCCGTGCCATGGCCGTCATGCGGAACGGATGGAGAACATGATGCGCGAACTGGTGGAGCGGGCGATCGACGGCGAGGGGCGGATCGCGGCGGCGGCGCTCGGCGGCAAGCGGCGCGCCGGGCGGAGCGTGACGATGAACCTCGCCGAATCGCCGCTGGCGTGGCTCGGCGCGCGCGGCCTGGTGAGCGCGCGGCAGATCGAGGCGGGGGAGCGACTGCGCGCCGACTATGAGCGCGCCGCGCTCGCGCCCTCGGTGACGATGCGCTGGAGCGCGCGGGTCGATGGCGCGGGCGGCCGCGGTCTCGATCCGACGTCGGCCCAGATCGCGGCCAGGCGCCGCTTCGACTCCGCGATCGCCGGCGTCGGCCGCGGGCTCAGCGACGTGTTGTGGCGCGTGGTCTGCGCGGGCGAGGGGCTGCCCGCGGCCGAGAAAGCGCTGGGCTGGCCGACGCGCTCGGGCCGGCTGGTGCTGACCATGGCGCTTGACCGTCTCGGGGATCACTACGGGCTGAAGTAATGCGCCGCCACCCCGCGGGCAAAACTCACACCGGCGGCGTTTATGTCACATGCGCGATGTTCGAGAAGTTCCACCCCGCTCGACACGCCCAGACGGGCACATCATATGGCCGCCATGCGCTTCGACATCATCAAATGCCACGGCTCGGGTAACGATTTCGCGCTCATCGACGCTCGTGCGATCGCCCTTTCCGATTCAGAGTGGGCGCAGGTGGCGCGCGCGCTGGCCGACCGGAGCGGGCCGGTGGGGGGCGACGGCATCCTGCTGCTGACCGCCGGCGACGGAGATGCGGCGTTCGGTATGCGCATCTTCAACGCCGACGGCTCTGAGCCTGAAACCTGCCTCAATGGCCTGCGCTGCGTCGCGCGCGCCGGGATGGAGGCACTGGCGATCGACGACGCGGTGGTCCGGCTCAAGACCAGCCATGCTGCGGTCGCGCGTGATCCGGCGCTGGCGTCCGGCGTATTCACCGTGCGCGAAACGGCGGGCCCCGCGACGCTGGACGTGGGCGAATGGCCGTTGCTGGGCGAGGGGCGTGAGATCGTCGACCGACCGATCGCGCGGCTGTCGTCCGACCTCGCCTTCACCGCGGTGGCGATCCCCAATCCGCACCTGATCGCTTTCGTCGAAACGGTGGATGAGGCGGAACTGGTGCGGATCGGCACGATCTGCGAGGGCGCGCCGGACTGGCTGCCGAACCGGGCCAACGTCTCGTTCGTGGAGGTGCGCGGGCCGGACGTGCTTTACGTGCGCACCTTCGAGCGCGGCGTCGGCCTGACCGACGCGTGCGGCAGCGCGATGGGGTCGGCGACCTTCGCCGCGGGGCTGACCGGGCGGCTGGGGTTCGACCGGCTGGTGACGGTGTGCAACGCCGGGGGGCTCGTCCGCGCCACCGCCCGTGCCGACGGCATGGTGACGCTGAGCGGCAATGCGACGTTCGAATGGCGCGGGGCGGTGAGCGTGGATCTGGCGCGTGCGGTGGCGAGCGACCTGGCGGTGACGCGGCGGCACGAGGACGAGATCGCGGCCTGGGCGGCAATCGGATGCGTCGTCACCCCGGCGAATGGCGCGGGGTGACGACAGCGGGGGCTCAGGCGCCCGCGGCCTTGAGTGCCTGCTCCACCTGCGGCCAGCTGGCGGCGTCCAGCTTTTCGCCGTTGAGGATAAAGGTGGGGGTGCCGGTCACGTTCTTCTCCCGCATCGCCACCTCGGTGATGTTGGCGAGCGACTCGATCCCCTTTGCGTCGGCCAGGCACTGGCGCGCCTGCGCCTCGGTCAGGCCGCGCTGCTTGACGAAATCGAGATAGCCGAGGTGTTCGACCCAGGCGGTCGCCTGCTGCGCCGGGCTCATGCCCTGCAGGCGCTGCTGGAAATCCTGCGGCACGTTCTCGAGCTTGTCGAGGAAGCCCGGCTGTTCGACGAACATCTGCTCGAGAATCGGGAAGAACGGGGCCTCTCCGGCGCACCGGCCCAGCGTGGCCACGCCAAGATCCGGCGCGTGGACCAGGAAGTCGCGGAATTCGTAGCTGACCTTGCCGGTCTTGATGTAATTGTCCTCCAGCGGGCGCGTGCCCTGCTGGCCGAACGCGCCGCAGGTGGGGCAGGTGCGGGATCCATATTCCACCAGCTTCAGCGGCGCGTTGGGATTGCCCATCACGTAGCCGCCGTCCGCCGTCTTGGACACGACCTGCGTCCAGTCCTGCCCGCTCGGTGCGGCCACCGCGGCGATCGAGTTCGGCGCGGCGCTTGTGGTGCCACCATTGTCGCCGCAGCCGGCGAGCAGCGCGAGCGCAAGGGTCACAACAGGGGCAGTTGTGGCAAAACGCAGGTTCATGTGCTTACTCCGTGGGGTTACGTGGCGCGTTATCGGGCGCCGGCAGCGCGCAGCATCGGCTCGAGCTTTGCCCAATCGGCATTCTCGATCAGCTGGCCGTTGAGCTCGAAGGTGGGAGTGCCCTTGATCCTGCCCTGCATCGCTTGCGCGACCGCAAGGGTCTTCGCGAGATTCGTCTCGGTGGCGAAACAGGCGGTGATGGCGGCCTCCGACATGCCGGCGGCCTTCGCGATCTCGGTGAGCCCGGCCCCGTTGGCCAGCGTGCGCATCTTCTCGGCCTGGGTGTTGCCGGCCGGGCTTTCGCCGCTCGCCTTGTCGAAGGCGACCGCCTTGTTCAGCCATTCGTCCTGCCGCGCGAAGAGCAGTTCATGCATCTTCGGGAACAAGGCGGGGCCGGAACAGCGCGCGAGTGTCGCCGCGATGATGTCGTATCGATCGTGGACAGAGCTGCGGACCTCAAGGCTGGTGGATCCGGATGCGATCATCTGCCCTTTCAACACCGCTGCGGAATCGCGCGCGAAATGGCCGCAATGTGGGCAGGTATAACTGACATATTCGATCAGCTTCACCTTAGCCTTGGGGTTGCCGATCACATAGCTGCCCTGCGCCGCTGGGGTGGCGACCATCGTCCACGGCTTTTGCGGCGAAGCGGCAATTGCCCCGGTCATGGCACCGAGAAGCAGGGCGGCGGCGAGAGCGAGGAGCTTTTTCATCTGACGGTGGGCAATCCGCTGGAAGCACCAATGCCCGCGGCAAGCGCCTCGAGCACGGCCTTCAGTTCGGGATCCTCAATGGTCTTGAGGCTCTGGCCAAGTTCGGCCGGCACGGCGCGTGGCTCGGGCGCCGGGCGCGGCTTGGAACGAGGGGCGACGTCGCCTTGACGGATCGATACCTTAGCAACGGCGGGATAGCCGAAGAACAGGTTCACCCGGTCCATGATCTCGGGCACGACATGCTGGATCATCACCGCATGTGCGCTGCGCGCCACCAGGGTCAGCGTGCCGTCCTGTTTCTTGCCGACCGGAAACTTGATCGATTCGGGGGCGCTGGCTGCGGCGAGGCGTTCGCCCACAATCTCCGGCCAGCGGGTGACGATGGAGGATTGCACGAAGCCGAAGCGGCGGAAAGCCGCACCGCCGACGCTGGGCAGCAGTTCGGATACCTGGCGCGAGCGGTTGGACCGCTGCGGTTCTGGCTGGGGAGTGGCGCGCGCCCGCTTGCTCATCTGGCGTCCCATGCCATAGCCGGGGCGTGGACGCCAAGCGCTCGATCGCCGACAACCTGCTCGACTGGTACGACCAGCACCGCCGCGCCCTGCCGTGGAGGGCGCTGCCGGGCGAGGCGGCGGACCCGTATCGCGTGTGGCTGTCCGAAGTGATGCTGCAGCAGACCACGGTGGCGACGGTGCGCCCGCGGTTCGAGGCGTGGGTGGCGCGCTGGCCCGACGTTGCCAGCCTGGCGGCGGCGGACGAGGCCGAAGTCATGGCGGCCTGGGCGGGGCTGGGCTATTATGCGCGGGCGCGCAACCTGGTGCGCGCCGCGCAGGCGATCGCGGCGGAGCACGACGGACGGCTGCCGGACACCGAGGCGGCGTTGCGGGTCCTGCCGGGGCTGGGCACGTACACGGCAGCGGCAGTTGCGGCGATCGCCTTTGGGCGCCGGGCGGTAGTGGTCGACGCCAATGTCGAGCGGGTGGTAGCGCGCTTGTTTCGCGCCGCGGGGAAGGCGGCGGTACGCGCGGCCGCGGATCTCGTGACGCCGGATGAGCGCGCCGGGGATTTCGCGCAGGCGATGATGGACCTCGGATCGGCGATCTGTTCGCCGAAGCGGCCAAAATGCCTGCTGTGCCCGCTGGCAGGAGATTGCGCGGCGCATGCGGCGGGCGACGAAGAAGCATTTCCGGTGAAGGCGGCCAAGAAGGTGCGCCCACAACGATATGGCACGATTTTCTGGCTGGAGCGGAAAGAGGTGGGCAGGCACGAAGTCCTGCTGGTCCGCCGTCCCGCGAAGGGCCTGCTGGGCGGCATGCGCGCGCTTCCCACCGGCCCCTGGAACGGCACGCAGCCCGTGCTGGCCGATGCCCCCGCGACTGCCGAGTGGACGATGCTCAACCAGATTGTCACTCATGGCTTCACGCACTTCACGCTCGAACTCGCGCTTGCGATCGGGCGATGGGACGAGCATTCATCCCCCGCGGAGGGCGAATGGTGGCCGGTTCACGAGCTTTCGTCGGCGGGCCTGCCGACGGTGTTCGCCAAGGCGGCACGGGCAATTGGAGGAGCGCGATGCGGCTGAAATGGCTTGGCGGAACAACTGTCGTGGCATTGCTGCTGGCCGGTGCAGGGGCGGCGCGCCAGGCTCAGCCCGCCGCACCGACGGCCGCTCCGAACGCTTCTGGAAACCGACTGCTCACCGAAACGCAGGCGCTGTTCGACGGCTATGTGGCGGCAAACAAGATGCCCGGCATCGTTGGTGCTTTTGGGATCGGGGACTTCCCGACCCAGTTCGTCTCGGCCGGTCGGATC
>JBELMF010000182.1:0-6870 GCA_042096015.1 Sphingomonas sp. | reverse complement strand
AAGCGACTTAAATCATTGCAAGGGTCCGCACGCCCCTCTACCCCGTCGGAAAAACCGGGAGAGGAACGATGCGGACCATTCAGTTGCAGAAGCCGGGCGGGCTCGATCGCCTGCAGGTGACCGACACCGAGCGGCAGGCGCCCGGCCGCGGCGAGATCGTGGTGCGGGTGCGGGCGAGCTCGCTCAACTTCCACGATTACGCCGTGGTTACCGGGATGATCCCGACGCCCGACGGCCGCGTGCCCATGTCCGACGGTGCCGGCGAGGTGATCGAGGCCGGCGAGGGCGTCAGCGAATTCGCGGTTGGCGACAAGGTCGTGTCCACCTTCTTCCCGCACTGGATGGATGGCGAACCCGACCGCGCGGTGATGGGCGACGTGCCGGGCGACGGCGCCGACGGCTTCGCGCGCGAATATGTCACCGCCCCCACCACCGCCTTCACCCGCGCACCTGCGGGTTATTCCGATGCGGAAGCCGCAACGCTCACCTGTGCGGGTCTCACCGCCTGGCGCGCGCTGGTCGTCAACGGCGCAGTGAAGAGCGGCGACACGGTGCTGGTGCAGGGCACCGGCGGCGTCTCGATCTTCGCGCTGCAATTCGCCAAGGCGGCGGGCGCGCAGGTGATCGCCACCTCCTCCTCCGACGAGAAGCTCGAACGGCTGCGCGCGATGGGCGCCGACCATCTCATCAACTACAAGTCGACCGAGAATTGGGGCGACAAGGCGCGCGAGCTCACCGGCGGCCGCGGCGTCGACCATGTTGTCGAGATCGGCGGCTCAGGCACCATGCCGCAATCGATCGCGGCAACGCGCATCGGCGGCCATATCGCATTGATCGGCGTGCTGGCGGGGGTCGCCGGCAACGTTCCCACCGTGTTCGTGATGCAGGGCAACCAGCGCATCATCGGCCTCACCGTAGGCGCTCGGCGCCACCAGCAGGACATGATCCGTGCGATCGAGGCGAACGGCATCAAGCCGGTGATCGACCGGCACTTCCCGCTGGAGGAAATCGCCGCAGCGTTCCGCCACCAGGAATCGGGCAAGCATTTCGGCAAGATCTGCCTGGATATCTGAGGCCCTCGACACGCGGGCAAGCGTGTACACCCACCCTCGTCAGCCCGGACTTGATCGGTGGTCCAACGCCTCGCATGCGCTGCCGCGCATTGTAGCGCGCCACCTCGCCACCACCATCATGCCGGGCTTGTCCCGGTATCCACGGTGCCGCGCATCCGACGCCTGTGGAGTTCGCGGAGGGGTGGATGCCGGGACAAGCCTGTCCTGAGCTACGCCGAAGGGCCCGGCATGACGACGTGCGAGTCCGTCAGCGCCACTCCCCTCGCGCACGCCACCTAACCCATTGCACCCGCAGGGCATCGCGCCTTAGGTGCGGCAATCTTGTTGTCGCATATCGGGGGTCTCATGAAATTCGTCGCGGGTTCACTCGTCTCTCTCGCTGCGCTTGTTGCGCACGGCGCCACGGCGCAGGTCGTCGATCAGACCCCGCCGGTCGAACGGACCCAGGCGCCAGAGGACCGCAGCCTGCAGCAGGCGCCCCCCGCCGATCCGCTCCCCGCCCCCGCTGGAGCGGCCATGCAGCCCGTTCCTGCCGCCCGCCCCGCCACTGCCCAGCCGGTCAAATGGGACGTCAACGCCCCCGCCGGCGCCACCATCCGGCAGGTGCCGATCCGTGTTACCGAAGGCAGCTGGATGGACCTGGACGTCAGCCCTGATGGCCGCACCCTCGCCTTCACCCTGCTCGGCGACATCTACACCATGCCGATCGCCGGCGGCACGCCGACGCGCATCGCGGAGGGTCTCGCCTATGAGGTCCAGCCGCGCTTCTCGCCCGACGGGCGCCGCATCGCCTTCACCTCCGATCGCGGCGGCGGCGACAATATCTGGGTGATGAACATCGACGGCAGCGACAAGCGCCAGGTCACCAAGGAAGACTTCCGCCTCCTCAACCAGCCGAGCTGGAGCAAGGACGGCCGCTTCATCGTCGCCAAGAAGCATTTCACCACCGGGCGTTCGCTCGGCACCGGCGAGGTGTGGATGTACCATGTCTCGGGCGGCGCCGGCGTGCCGCTGGTCAAGCGTCCGAACGAGGCACACCAGAAGGAACTGGGCGAGCCGATCTACGCCGCGGACGGCAAGTCGATCTTCTACACCAAAAATGTCACGCCCGGCCCGATCTTCGAATATGCGCAGGATTCGAACACCGATCTGTTCGACATTGAGCGCTATGATCTCGACAGCGGCGAGATCACCAAGGCGGTGACGGGCGCCGGCGGTGCTGTCCGTCCGACGCCCTCGCCCGACGGACGCAAGATCGCCTTTGTCCGCCGCGAGGCGACCCGCTCCAAGCTCTACGTCAAGGATCTCGTCTCGGGCGCGGAGCGCAAGATCTACGACGATCTCGATCAGGACGTGCAGGAAACCTGGGCGGTCACCGGCGTCTATCCCAACATGGCCTGGCTGCCCGACAGCAGCGCCATCGTCTTCTGGGCCAAGGGCAAGATCCGCCGCATCGACGCGAACGGATCGAACGCGCGCGAGATCCCCTTCGCCGTCGATGACACGCGGGGGCTGATCGATGGCCAGCATCCGCAGATCGCGGTCGCGCCCGATAGCTTTGTCACCGCCATGCCGCGCTTCGCCAGCGTCTCGCCCGACGGTCGCCAGGTGGTGTTCGAAAGTCTGGGCAAGCTGTGGATCCGGCCGGTGGCGGGCGTCGTCGCGCGCCGCCTGACGCGCGAGAGCGAAGCGTTCGAACTGTTCCCCAGCTGGTCGCGCGACGGCAAGCAACTGGTCTACGTCAGCTGGACGGACGATGGCCTCGGCCGCCTGCGCGTGATCGGCGCCGGCGGCGGCACCGCGCGTGATGTGACCAGCGAACCCGGCCACTACGCCCGCCCGCGCTTCTCGCCCGACGGCAAGACGATCGTGTTCGAGCGCACCGGCCATGGCGGCCTGACCAGCCCGCAATGGGCGGCAAACCCCGGCGTCTATCGCGTGGCGACCGCCGGCGGCGCGATCACCCGCGTCGCGCGCGGGCTCGCTGCGCCGCAGTTCGGCGCCACCAACGATCGCATCTTCATGGTCGAGGACGAACGAAAGGACGGCAAGTCGGTCCGCCAGCTCGTCAGTACCGGCCTGTCGGGCGAGGACAAGCGCGTCCATGCCAATGGCGAGCTTGCCACCGACTATATCGTCTCGCCGACCGGCGAATATGTCGCCTTTCGCCAGAATTATGCCGCCTATGTCGTACCGCTGATGCCGGGCGGCCAGTCGGTCACCTTGTCACCCGATGCGCGAACGCTCCCGGTCACGAAGGTCAGCGCCGGCGGCGCGGACTATCTCAACTGGTCGAACGACGGCACGCGATTGCACTGGAGCCTGGGGCCGACGCTCTACACGGTGGAAACCGCGCGCCTGTTCGCCAGCGCCCCGCGCGTCGACGGGACGCCCGGCTTCGTGCCGCCCACCACCGGCATGTCGCTGGCGATGGAGCAAGCAGCCGCCAAGCCGACCGGCACGGTCGCGATCATCGGCGCACGCCTCGTCACCATGGCGGGCGCGGACGGCGGCATCATCGACGATGGCGTGGTGGTGATCCGCGGCGACCGCATCGTCGCGGTCGGCCCGCGTGCGTCGACCACCATTCCCGCCGGGGCCGCTACCGTCGATGCCGCCGGGAAGACCATTATCCCCGGCCTGGTCGATGCCCATGCCCATGGTCCCGCCGGTACTGACGAGCTGGTGCCGCAGCGTAACTGGTCGATGATGCAGAACCTCGCGCTCGGCACCACGACGCTCCACGACCCCTCGAACCGGTCGAGCGAGATCTTCGTCGCCTCCGAATATCAGCGCGCCGGCCTGATCCTGGCGCCGCGCATCTTCTCCACCGGCGAGGCGGTCTATGGCGCGAAGGCGACCGACGTCTATGCGCAGATCGACAGTCTCGACGATGCGCTTGCGCATGTCCGCCGGCTGAAGGCGCAGGGCGGACACAGCGTGAAGAACTACAACCAGCCCCGCCGCGATCAGCGCCAGCAGGTCACCGAGGCGTCACGCCGCGAGAACATGCAGGTCGTCGCGGAAGGCGGCTCGATGTTCGCGCTGGACGTCACGCACATCGCGGACGGCAATTCGACGATCGAGCATAACATCCCGCTCGAAACCTTTTACGACGACGTGCTTCAGTTCTTCTCGCAATCGAAGACCAATTACACCCCGACGCTGGTCGTCACCTTCGGCGGCCTCGCCGGCGATCCCTATTGGCGCCAGCACACCGATGTCTTCGCCAATCCGTTGCTCCAGGCGCACACTCCGCCAGCCAAGCTACGGGCCGACACGACGCGCCGTCTGATGGCGCCCGAGGGCGACTATGTCGACGACGACAGTGCGCGCGAGGCGAACAAGCTCGCCAAGCGCGGCGTGCTGGTATCGATCGGCGCCCATGGCCAGCAGGCCGGGATCGGTGCGCATTGGGAACTCTGGTCGTTCGTGCGCGGCGGCATGACGCCCGTCGAAGCGCTGCGCGCGGGCACGATCGTGCCGGCCCAGTCGCTCGGCATGGCCCGCGACATCGGTTCGCTCGAAGTCGGCAAGCTCGCTGATCTGGTGGTGCTCGATGCCGATCCCACTGCCGACATTCGCAACAGCGACAAGGTGGCGCAGGTGATGCTCGGCGGCCGGCTGTACGATGCCAGGACGCTTAACGAAGTCGCGACCGGCAATGCCAGGCGCGGGCCCTATTTTTGGGAGACCAGCGCAAACTAATCGCCGCCCGTCCTGCCGCTTTCTACGTCACCCCGGGGTTGACCCGGGGACCCGCTTCTTCTCCATCGTCGCGAAAAGCAGCGGCACCCTGGATCAAGTCCCGCGGTGACGTAGCGGGCTGGATCGAAAATCTGACCCTCCTCCCTTCCCCAGGAGAACATAACAATGGATCGTCGCACATTCCTCGGCAGCACCGGCGCCGCCGCGATCGCCACCGCCCTTCCCGCCGTCAACCAGGCAGCAGCCGCCCGGACCGTAGCCGCCACCGCCGGCGCGAACGACGCCAAGCTGCGCACGCTGCTCGACCGCTTCTTCTACGATCGCATCGACGACAATCCCGAAGGCGCCACCGCGCTCGGCCTCGACAACGGCGCGCGTGCAGCGCTCAAGGGCAAGCTCAACGACGGCTCGGCGCGGGGCGTCCAGGCCGATCTGGCGCGCGCGAAGCGCGAACTCGCGGAGCTGCGGACGATCAGCCCCTCCTCGCTCTCCCCCGATGCGCGGCTCGACTATGAAGTCGTCTCCTATCAGCTCCAGCGCAGCATCGCCGGCGGCGAGCGCTTCACCTACGGCGCCAGCATGGGCCGCTTCGCACCCTATGTGCTGAGCCAGCTGACCGGCGCCTATCGCGAGGTGCCCGATTTCCTCGACGCCCAGCACCGCATCAAGGACGCCGCCGACGCCGACGCTTACGTCTCGCGCGTCGCCGCCTTCGCCACCGCGATCGATCAGGATACCGAGCGCCAGCGCGCCGATGCCGCGCGCGGCGTCTTTGCGCCCGACTATATTCTCGATACCACGCTCAAGCTGATGGGCGGGCTGCGTGATCGGCCGGCGGCGGCGACGGTGCCGGTCACCGCACTCGCCACCAAGCTCAAGGCCGCGGGCCTTTCGGACACGCGCGTCGCCGAGGCAACACGGATCATGGCCGAGCAGGTCTTCCCCGCGCTCGACCGCCAGCGCGCGCTCCTCACCGAGTTGCGCGCCAAGGCGTCGCACGATGCGGGCGTATGGCGCCTGCCCGATGGCGAGGCCTATTACGCCGCCGCGGTCGAGGCCGCGACCACCGTCGCCATGCCGGGCGAGGAAGTCCATCGCCTCGGCCTTGCGCAGGTCGCCGAGATCACCGCCCGCATTGACGCCATCCTCAAGGCACAGGGCATGACGCAGGGTACCGTCGGCGAGCGGCTGATCGCGCTCAACAAGCGCCCCGATCAGGTCTATCCCAATACCGACGAAGGCAAGGAGCAGCTGGTCGCGCAGCTCAATGCCCAGGTCATCGCGATGCAGAAGCGCCTGCCCGAGCAATTTGCCACCTTGCCGAAGGCCCCGGTCGAGGTGCGCCGCGTGCCCAAGTCGATCGAGGCCGGCGCGCCCGGCGGCTATTACCAGAACGCCTCGCTCGATGGCTCGCGCCCGGGCATCTACTACATCAACCTGCGTGATACGTTCGATCGGCCTAAGTTCGGACTCGCCACGCTGACGCATCATGAAGCGGTGCCCGGTCATCACCTCCAGGTGATGACGGCGCTTGAATCGCAGAACATCCCGCTGATCCGCCGCCGCGGCGGTTTCAGCGGCTACACCGAGGGCTGGGCGCTCTATTCGGAACAGCTCGCCGACGAGATGGGGATGTACGAAGGCGATCCGCTCGGCCAGGTCGGCTACCTTCAGTCGCTGCTGTTCCGCGCCACCCGGCTGGTGGTGGACTCGGGCATGCACCACAAGCGCTGGAGCCGCGAAAAGGCGACCGATTACTTCATCGCCACCACGGGCATCGCCCGCGGCCGCAGCCAGAACGAGATCGATCGCTACACCGTCTGGCCGGGCCAGGCGACGAGCTACAAGATCGGCCACACCGTCTGGGTGCGCCTGCGCGATGCGGTGAAGAAGAAACAGGGCACCGCCTTCGACCCGCGCAAATTCCACGCCGTCCTACTCGAAGGCGCCATGCCGCTGACGGTGCTGGAGCGACTGGTGACCGAGCGGATGCTCAAGGCATAAGATGAAGTCCCCCTCCCGCTTGCGGGAGGAACCCGCTTTAATTCCCCTCCCGCTTGCGCGAGGGAGGCTCCTTAACTCCCCTCCC
>JBELMF010000181.1:0-6921 GCA_042096015.1 Sphingomonas sp. | reverse complement strand
CGGACGCGCCCGCACGCAGGGCGGCCACCGCGACCCGCTGCTCCTCGGATCCGGTTACATAGACGACACTCGGCGGGTCGGGCAGCGCCCGCAGGCGCGCCAGCGTTTCCAGCCCGTCGATCCCCGGCATGTAATGGTCGACCGCCACCAGGCCGAAATGCTGGTCGTTGGCGATCTGGACGCCTCGCTCACCCCCGTCGGCGGTGGTGACGTCCCAGCCGCGGCGCGCCAGCGCACGCGAGGCGAGGCGCCTGATCCCCTCGTCGTCGTCGATGTAGAGAATGCGGTCCATCAATCCTCGATGTCGGGGACCTGGATCACCGACAGGAACAAGCCCAGCTGGCGGATCGCCTGGGCGAAGCTTTCGTAATTCACCGGCTTGGTGATGTAGACGTTGGCGCCCAGGTCGTAGCAGCGCTGGATCTCGCGGCTATCGTCGGTGGTCGTCAGCACCACGACGGGCGTGCGCTTCACCGGCCCGTCCGACTGCTTGATCTTGGCCAGGATGTCCGTCCCGCTCATGTCGGGCAGGTTGAGATCCAGCAGCACCAGCGCCGGGCCGTTGAGCATCGGGCCGTCGGGGGCGTTGAACAGATAATCGAGCGCACTCGTGCCGTCGGCAAAATGCTTGATGTCGTTCAGGATGCCGGCGCGGCGAATGTTCTTCTCGATCAGCCGGGCATGGCCCTCGTCATCCTCGATCATCACGATGCTGACGGATTGATGTGCGTTCATATCAAGACTTTTCCTGCAGGGTCAGGGTCGAGGGGAGCGATACGCGGAAGGTGGCGCCTTCGCCAAGTGCGGAACGCAGCGTGATGGTACCGCCGAGGCGATAGGCGAGCGCGCGAACGTGCGCCAGTCCGATCCCCTCGCCGGGCTGATCCTGCGTGCCCGAGCGGCGGAACAGATCGAACACCCGCTCATGGTCGCGCGGGTCGATGCCGCGGCCGTTGTCGGCCACTTCGATCCATGCCCGGTCACCCGAGCTGCCACCGCTCACCTTCACCGCGACGGGACGGCTGGGATGGCGATATTTGACGGCATTCTCGATCAGGTTGGACAGGATCTGTTCGATCGCCACCCGGTCGCTGACGATCGCCGGCAAGGCGCCGTCGATGTCGATGGTTGCGCCGGTCTCATCCAGTCGGTGCGCCATGGAATCATGGATGCCGCGCACGATCTGTTCGAGTGCCAGCGGCTCGGGCGCAAGCACGCGGCGCCCCTGCCGGGACAGCGCGAGGATCGCGTTGATCAGCCGATCCATCTTCTGGGTCGATGTGCGGATGAAGCCGATCGCCTCCGGCAGATCTTCGCGCGCCGCCAGCACCGCGTCCTCGGTCAGGGCGCCCGGCGCCTGTTCCTCGACACGGTCGACCAGCTCGCGCAGCACCGCCGTCGCGGTCTCCAGCTCCGCGGTGAAGCCCATGACGTTGACCAGCGGGGAGCGCAGATCGTGACTGACGATATAGGCGAAACGCTGGATCTCGTCATTGGCGCGCGACAGGTCGGCGGTACGGTCGACTACGATCGCCTCCAGGCTTTCGTTCAGCTGCTGCAGCTGCTCGCGCGATTGGGAAAGATCGGTGGTGTAGCGGACGACCACCAGCAGCGAGGCGATCGCAACTGCCAGCAGCAACACGCCCGCCACCGCCAGCACGGAGTAGAACAGGTTGATGCTGCGGGCCTGCTGCGTGTCGCGCGCGGTGAGAAGCTGGCGCTCCTCACGCGACATGGCGTCGAAGACCTCGCGGATTTCGCGCAAGCGCGTGGCGCTGAGCTCCTGCCGGAATTCGGCTCGCGCCGTTTCAAGATCGCCCTCGACGATCAGCGCGACGTTGCGCTCGCGCTGGGCCAGCAGCGCTTGCAGCTTGCCTTGGAACGCGCGGATGTTGGCCTGCTGACGCGGATTGTCGTACGTTAACTGTCGCAGCCGCTTGGCGGAGCGCGGCAGGGCTTCGGCAGCTTCGCGGTACGCGTCGAGAAAGCCGGGCACATCCGGCGCCAGCAGAAAGCCGCGACGGGTGGTTTCGCCCTGCTCGATCAGGCGGCGGGTGTCGGCGATCGCCAGCTCCACCTCGTACGTGTGCGAGACCGCCTCACTATGCCGGGTGAACTCTCCCGTCACCCAGGCGGCGGCGATACCCGCGGCGATCAGCGCGACAAAGCCGACCGCCATGAAAGCGATCAGCACGCGCCCGATCTTTCCCTCGCCCATGGCGAGGCTCTGCCCCCGTTCCCCGACCATCGACGATGCGTCTAGAAGCTGGCCGCGGCAAATGCCAGCGCTGCTGCCATGATGCGCGTCAAAGCAGCAGCTCCTGGGCGGTCATGCGACCGACATGGCCCCCGCCGCGGCGGCGCTGCATCTCGGTTTCCGCGGTGAAGCGGACATCGGGGTCGCGATCGGTCAGGAACTTCACGAGGCTTTCCTCTTCGATCTCGTTCCACGCCTTGCCGCGATCGGGCCCGAAGCGCACGCGCGGCAGCAGCGCCGGGATGCTCGACCATTCGATCAGTTGCGCAACGCTCGCCTCGTTCAGCTGATCGCGCAGGTGATGCGCGGTGACATAGGCGTCCGGGAAGGCACGATGCGCCGGCAGGCCACGTTCATGGTCGAGCCCGTCGGGCTTCCGCCAGTATCGCAGCACCTGATTGGAAAAGCTGGGGCTGTCCGGCCACAGCCGCAGCGCGCATTTCCAGGTGCAGATCCAGTCCGCGCCGTGCGTCATCGCCGATGTACAGAATTGCTGCTCGAAGTCGGCGCGATGCGCGGCCAGCGCAATGCGCCGGGGATAGGGATCGAGCACGTTGCGGGCGATCTCGTGCCACCAAGGCGCGTCCGCCACATCCTCGTCCCGAATATGGTGGATCGCCTGGGTGACCGGCGGCATCGACCGGCCGGGATTGACCAGCCGATGGCCGCCCTTCCCGTACAATTCCCAGCGCCCGTTCGCGCCCAAGGCGACATCCTGCCAGCCGATCTCGCATACGCCGTGCTGCGGCGGCGCGTTGCCGGTGGTCTCCAGGTCGATGACTCGGATGATGCTGGGTTGCTGGCGCATGCGGCCCATGTGGGGGCTCGAACGGCCGCTGTCATCCATTGGTTGCCGACCGGCGGAAAGCCTCGCCTGATCAACCGGTGCGCGACACGCCGCTCGCGGCAAGCTGCGCATCGATCGCGGCGACAAGCCGGTCCAGCGAAGCCCGGTCCTTCGCCTCCGCCCGCGCGGTCAGCATCGCCTGGGTGTTCGATGCCCGCAGCAGCCACCAGCCATCCGGGGTGGTGACGCGCGCGCCGTCGGTCCGGTCCACGGTGGCGCCGGACGCGGCAAGGCGGGCGAGCACTTCCTCGACCACCGCGTCCTTGCGCGCTTCACCGACCGCGAAGCGCAGCTCCGGCGTCGCCACCATGGCGGGCAGCGCATCGCGCAACTCGGCGAGCGGGCGCCCGCTGCTGCCGATTGCCCGGATCAGCTGAACCGCCGCGAACAGCGCGTCGTCATGCCCGCCCAGTTCTCCGAAGAAGATGTGGCCGCTCATCTCGCCTGCCAGCGGCGCCCCCAGTTCGTGCATCATCATCTTGATGTTGCTGTGGCCGCTCTTCCACATCACGGGCCGCCCGCCCAGTTCCCCGATCCGGTCGAACAGCGTGGCGCTGGCCTTCACGTCGGCGACAATCGCCCCACCCGGCTGCCGCCGCAGGACCGGCTCGGCAAGGATCGCCAGCAACTGATCCCCCGCGATCACCCGGCCCGCGGCATCGATCGCGCCGATCCGGTCGCCGTCACCGTCGAACGCCACCCCGAAATCCAGCTCCCGCTCGCTCACCAGCGCGCGCAGGTGGGCAAGATTATGCTCCTCGGTCGGATCGGGGTGATGGTTGGGGAATCGGCCGTCGACGTCGGTGAACAGCAGATGGTGCTCCCCGGGCAGCATGCTCACCAGGCGCTCGATCGCCGGCCCGGCCGCGCCATTGCCCGCATCCCACCCGATCCGAAACGGCGGCACGGCTTCCCCGGCGACCAGCCGGTCGACATAGCCGTCAAGCACGTCGGCCGTGCTGATCGTCCCGCTGCCGCTTTCGACATCGCCGGACGCCGCCAGCGCCGCCATATGCACGATATCCACCCCGAAAAAGGGCCGGTGGCGCAGCACCATCTTGAAGCCGTTGTCGTCGACCGGATTGTGGCTGCCAGTCACCTGAATGCCGCCATCCACCGCCAGATGACGTTCCCCGTGGTACAGCATCGGCGACGGCCCGAGCCCGATCCGCAGCACGTCCACGCCCGCCGCGATCAGCCCGTCGACAAGCGCCGCCTCAAGCGCGGGGGACGATAACCGCCCGTCGCGTCCTACCGCGATCCGCGCACCGCCCGCGCGGCGCGCCACCGTGCCGAAGCTGCGTCCGACGGCATAAGCGTCAGCCGGACCAATCGTGCGCCCGACGGTGCCGCGGATATCATATTCGCGCAGGATCGACGGGTGGAAGCTGTGCTTCATGCGCGCCGGGTCAGCCGGCTCGCCCGAGCAGGAGATCGCGTGCGGCGTTCAGCGCGCGTGCCTCCTCCGCCGAACCGCCGCGATCGGGATGCGCCTCGGCCATCAGGCGACGATGGGCCGCCCGGATCGTGGCGGCGTCGGCGGCGGGATCAACGCCCAGCAGGCGCCGGGCGGCCGCCGCATCGACCGGCTCGGCGACCTTGGCAACGCGCTTCTTCGGCGGGGCACCCAGCCCGTTCTTCCACAGCCGCCAGCCCGCATAGGCGACCAGCAGCGCGATCAGCAGCTTCCACATCATGCGACTTGCGGGATCACCGGTTCCGGCAGTGCGAGCCCGGCCATCATTTCACGCAGTTCCTGCCGCGCGGCGACATGGCCGAGCCCCATCGCGCCGAACTCCTTCGCATCCAGCATCGTCAGCCCGGACGGGAAAAGCTCGCGGTAGATCACGCGCTCACCAAGACCGGGGATGATGCGAAAGCCGACCCGCTTCGCAAGCTGGTCCAGCGCCTCGGAGACGCGTCGCATGTTGCGCGCCTCGATGTGCTGGAGGCGGTTGCGCAGCACGACCCAGTCGATCGTCGATCCGTCCGCCTTCGCCCGCGCCTTGCGTGCATCCCAGATCAGTTCGGAATAGAAGCTCGGCCGCGTGACCTTGAAAGTTTCGGGATGAACCTGGCCGATCAGGTCGAAGTCGACGAAGCTGTCGTTCATCGGAGTGACCAGCGTATCGGCGCGGGTCGCGGCGGCGCGGGCATAAGGATCGTCGCGGCCCGGCGTGTCGATCACCAGGAAATCCGCGCCCTGCGCCATATCCTCAAAGGCCGCCTCGAAATCCTCATGCGCCGTCCGATAGCGGGGGATCGCCAACGGCGATCCGGTACGGCGGACCGTCTCGGCCCGGTTGTCCAGGTAACGCCCCATCGTCCGCTGACGGTGATCAAGATCCAGGCAGGCAACCTGCGCTCCGCGCACCGCCAGCGCGATGGCGACGTGAACGGCAGTCGTCGATTTGCCCGTCCCGCCCTTTTCGTTGGCGAAGACGATCACATGGGTATTGTCGGAACCAGTCGGCAAATCATCGCATCCCTTGTTGATCGCGTGCGCGCACCTCCATAGAAGCCCGCCGGTTCCGTTTCGAGTGGAGTTTCACGCGCGTGCAGACTGTCCGCGATTTGACCGACCTGCGCGCCGCGATTGCCGCCTTCCGCGCCGATGGCGCCCGTGTCGCGCTGGTGCCGACGATGGGCGCGCTGCACGCCGGGCATATGGCGCTGGTGGACGCAGCCAAGCGCCCTGGCACCAAGGTGGTCGCGTCCATCTTCGTCAATCCCAAGCAATTCGGCCCTAACGAGGATCTCGCCCGCTATCCGCGACGCGAGGCGGCCGATTCGCGGATGCTGGCGGAGGCGGGCTGTGACCTGCTCTGGCTGCCGCCGGCCGAAGCCATGTATCCTGAAGGCTTTGCGACGATGATCAGCCTCTCCGGGGTGACCGAAGGGCTCGACGGAGCTGCCCGGCCCGGCCACTTCGACGGGGTGGCGACCGTCGTCGCCAAGCTCTTCAACCAGGTAACGCCCGACGCCGCCTATTTCGGCGAAAAGGATTTCCAGCAATTGCAGGTGATCCGCCGGCTAGTGGCCGATCTCGATTTCGCGATCGACATCGTCGGCGTTCCCACGCAGCGCGATGACGACGGGCTCGCCCTCTCGTCGCGGAACATCTACCTCGACGAGGAGGAGCGCGCGAAGGCGGTCGCGCTGCCCCGCGCGCTGGGCGTGGCGGCACGGGCAATCGCGCGCGGTGATGCGCCTGACGCCGCGCTGGAGGATGCCAGGGCCAGCCTGGTCGCCGGCGGCTTCAGCGTCGACTACGTCGCGCTGGTCGATGCGGAAACGCTCACGCCGGAGCCCGCGATCAATCGCCCGCGCCGGCTGCTTGCGGCGGCGCGCATGGGGCAGACGCGCCTGATCGACAACGTGCCGGTACCGCTCGACTAGCGCGTTAACCATTTCACAGGACGAATCGCGCCAAGGTTGCCTCATGGGGACATGAACTGGGGCAATCGATATGGGTAACAGTCTGAAGAGTGCGCGTTTTCTCATCGACAGTCGGCTGGCGGACGCCATGCGCGGCGACGATGATGCCTGCTACGACCTGGGCGTTGCCTATTCGACCGGCACCCACGGCGCCGCTTACGATCTGATCGAAGCGCACAAGTGGTTCAACCTCGCCGCGGTCGGCGGCCATGTCGCCGCGCAGGCCGCGCGTGCCGAGATCGCCGACGACATGAGCGCGCGCGAGGTCGCGGCCGCGCAGCGTGCCGCGCGTGCGATCCTGGCGATGGGGCAACGCCGCGCGGCCTAGAGCATTTTCCGGCCGATCTGAGTCGAAGAGGGATTCACACGGGCGCGCTGA
>JBELMF010000180.1:0-6992 GCA_042096015.1 Sphingomonas sp. | reverse complement strand
CACTTGCAGCGACAGCGACATCGAACCAGAGCCGTCTTGCCCGCCGCCGAGCTGGCCGAGCGCGCGATCTACCGCGTCGCCGGCGCCGGGTGCGGCCGGAGCGATCGGCGCGGGTGTGATCGGGGCTGTCTGGGCAAAGGCGGGCATCGCGACCATCACCGCGACGAACAGGGCGAGCAGCACCAGCAAGGTCTTGAGCACTGGGGCGCCGCCCGCGCGGTCCGCCACGGCGGCGCGCTCGGCGAACAGTGCGGTGCCTCCCTGCGTGCGTCGCACGGTGATCACAGCGAGCGTATCCCGTCAGCGCGGTCAACCAACGTCACGCCGCCGCGGCCGACCGAGACGAGCAGTCGCTTGCCCTCGAAATCGATCACCGCGAGCCGGAGCCCTGGCGAGATCATCATCGTCTCCTTGACCGCGATCATCCGCGTCTCCGCGCGGCCCGGCATGCGGCTCTCGAGCCGGCGCCACAGGTAGAGACAGCCGATCATCAGCCCGCAGACGAGCGGCAGCAGCACGATCAGCTTGAGGACGTAGGACCACATCATCGCGGATGATCCCTCAGGCGCGCTTGTCGGGATTGACCAGCTCGGTCATGCGCACGCCGAAGCGATCGCCGACCGTCACCACCTCGCCCCGGCCGATCAGCGTGCCGTTGACGAAAACGTCGAGCAGTTCGTTGGCCTGACGATCGAGCTCGATGACGCTCGATTCGCCGAGCGCGAGCAATTCGCGCAGCGTGAGTTGGGTCGAGCCGATCTCGACGGTGAGCTTGACATCGACGTCCTGCAACAGCCGGAAATTGGCCGCGAGCGCGCCATCGGCCGGGAAGCCGCCGCTCATGTCGTTCATTGGGTCAATCCTTCGAGAGAAGCGAGCGAGGTCAGCTGGATCGCAGCGTGACCGTTGGAGGTGCCGACCGTGCCGGTGCCGAGGCGATCGTTGCCGACCATCACCGGCACGTCCTTGCCGAAGCTGATCGGGATCACGTCGCCGGGCTGGAGCGCCATCAGCTTGGAGAGGCGGATCGTCGGCTCGGCGAGCACCGAGCGGACGGGGAACTTGATGTTCATCGCCGCGCGGGTAAGCGCGGTCTGCCACAGGGCATCCTCGGCGGCGGCCTTGGCCACCACCTTGCCGGTGAGCGCGGTGCCGTGCGGCTTCAGTGCCGTCACCGGATAGACGAGGTCGACGAAGGCGGGCTTGGCGGTGCCCGGCGCAATGCCGAAGCGGGTGACGATCATCGCATCGTCGCCGTCAAAATCGGCCAGCATCGAAGCGTTCGCCTCGCACCGCCCGACGGTAAAGGTGACGCGCGCGAGCGGCTCCCAGGCAGCAGCTAGCGGCTGGGCGATCATCTGACCGAGCCGGGCGACCATCGCTTCCGCGGCCGGCGAGAACTCAGCCGGCATCTCTTCCGGCGCAGCGCCGGTGCCACCAAAGAACAGATCAAGCAGCTCTAGTACGAACCGGCCGTCGAGAACGAGCAGCGCGGTGCGATCATCCATGCCGAGCGGCAGCCAGGCGGTCAGCCTGTCCGGCCGCTCGGCGCGGTAATCGGCGAAGCGCTGGACCGCCAACGGCTCGGCCCACGCGCGGACCTCCTCACGAAGCAGCGGCTCGAACACGCCGCGCATCCCGCGCGCGAGGCGCGCGGAAAGATGCTGCAACGTGTGCAGGTCGCCGAACGGATTAAGCTTCGCCTGCCCCAGCGCTCCCGGTTTCAGGGGCTGGGCGCGGGCGCGCTCGCGTCGTTCGGGCGGAGGAGAGGCGGCGGCGTTAACCATGCCCGTTCACTGAACAACGAAATTGGTAAAGTAGACGTTACTAACGCCCCCAAAACCCTCTTTCTGCTTCAGCGTGGCGTTGATCGACGCCACTAGCCGCTTCGCCAGCGCCGCCTTCCCCTGCGACGAGAAGACCTGATCCTCGGTGGTGTCGCCCAGCGCCATCAGGACCGCCGAGCGGATCGCTATATCGTTCGTCTTGATGTTCTGGATGACCTTGTCGTCATAAGGCGTCGACACGGCCACGCCGACCTGGATGAAGTGCACCGAATCCTGAAGATTGGCGGTGAATTCCTTCTCCAGCGCATAATAATTGGAGGCGTAGCGTTCCCCGCCCTCGCCTTCCGGTGTCGGCTGTCCCTCGTGGCTCGCCTCGCCACCTTCGGCACCGCCACCGTGACCACCGCTGTCGCCGCCCTCTTCGGCGTGCTTCTGCTCGCTTTTCGGGACGAGCTTGGGCTTGTTCGGATCCTCGGCATGCGCGTTGCCGCCGACCAGCCCGGAACCGGCCGCATATAGGCCGGCGCCTACACCGCCGCCCACCAGCACCAGGCCGCCAACGGCCATCACGATGATCTTGCCGAGCTTGCCCTTCTTCTTGGGCGCGGCATCAGCCTTGTCCGTTGCCTTGTCACTCATGGTTCAAACGCCCCTGCTCTTCACGCAATTCGCTCGTCGGCAGCCGCGGCATCGTCATTCGATGCGGCGCGAACCGGCCGGGTGGTTTGCGGCGCCGCTGCGGGCGCCCGCTGCTGCTGTTGCTGCTGGCCGCCGTCGCTGGTCTGCGCCGACAGCTTCAGACCCTTCGCTTCCGCCAATTCGGCGAGCTTGGGCTGCGCCTCCGCGAGCAGCTGGCGCGTATCCGGCTGCTGCGCGGTGAACTGCACCGCGACTGTGTCGCCATCCTGCTTCAGCGACACGTCGATCGTGCCGAGCTTGTCGGGAACGAGGCGGATGCTGGTGTCGACCGCGTCCATCGCGTCGCGCATCATCTCTATGCGCTCGATCATCTTGGCGGGCCAAGTCTCGCGCGCCATGTCGAGCGCGGCGTGGCGGCTGTTCTCGGCGGCGGCGACGGCGTGCGCGGCAAGATCGGTGGTCGGCGCGATGCTCGCGATGGCCGGCTCGGGCAAATCGAGGCGGCGTTCGTCCCGCACGACCTGCTGGATCGCGGCGGCGAACACCTGCGCGGCCGGCGCGACGCGCGTTGGCTGCGAGAGGTCAGTCGGCTGGACGGGCACGGGCGCGACCGCGGGGATCGCGGCATCCTTGGCGATCGTCGCGCGAAGCGGTGGGCTCGCCTCGGTCGAGACGCGCGCGATGATCTTGCCGGGCGTTTCGGCCCGGGCTGCCCGCGCCGCCACCACGTCAACACCCGCCACGATCGTCGGCGCGAGGGCGGATGTTTCGCTTGAACCGCCGACGATTGCCATCGGCGTTTGGGTCATTGCCGATATCAGCGCGCCGCGATCGGCCGCGGTGGTAGGCATGGTTACGGTAATGGCAGCCGCAGCACTTGCGATCGGCGCCCCGCCCTGCACCGGCGGCGCGATGATCTGGCGCTCGGTCGCCGCGAGTTCTTCAACCGCACCGGGCTGGATCACCCGCGGGAAGACGGGGCGGAAGGAGCGCGGCGCCTCGACCGCCTTCGCCTCGCCTTCGCTGCTGACGGGCGTCGTCATCTCAGGCCGGTCGGTGCCGAGGTGGACGTCAGGGACGAGCGGCGCGGCCGGTGGGGCAACGACCGCCGTCGACACAATGCCGGTCGCCGCGGCGGGACTGTCCTCTCCGGCGGCGGGAACCGTCACTGGCGGACAGATGGCGCGCCAGATGGGCGGCGCGATCCAGGCGGCGGCCTCGGCGGCAATCGGTAGAGCGTCGTCCTCGCTTGCCGGCAAGCCCTTGCCGCCTTCGGCATCGCCCTGCCGCGGCATGACGGGCGCAACACCCGACGGCAGCAGCGACGCGAAATCGATGCCCGCGGTCGCGACGGCGGGCACGGCGCCGGGCAGCACCGAGGTGGCGGAAACCGGGGAAAGGAACGGGATCGGCGTCATCGAAGGGTCGCAACTCGTCAGGATTATCCGACCAGTCATTCAGCAAGGATCGTGCCGAACTATCCGCGCCTCGGGCGCGGCGGCGGCGCCTCCTGCAGCGCACGGATCGCGCGCAGTGCCGCCTCGGCATCGGCACGCGCCATCAGCTTCTCGACAGCGGTCTGATCACGTTTGGCGGTCTGGCGAGCTTCCAGCGCGCGCGCCGCCTCGGCCTCGGCGGCGCGGACGCGGTTGTCGATGACCTCGGCATTGCGGTGCAGCTTCTCGCGATAATGCGCCATCGCCGCGAAGGACAGCGCCGCGCCACCGCCCTCGCCAGGCGAGACCGCATCGGCGAGCTGCGCGATCCGGTTCGACAGCGCGGTCTCGCTCGCCACCTGATCGTGTGCGCGCGTCTCGGCGGCCTGCGCCATGCCGAGCTGGAGCGTGCGGACGCGGTGGAGGCGCTGGAGTTTCTTCTTATCCATCGCCGAACACGCCGGTCAGTTCGGTGACGGCATCGTCGAGCGAAACGCTGGCATCGGCATCCTGGCGAATGAACTCCATGACGGCGGGGTGATAGGCGATGGCGGCGTCGATCGCGGGATCGGCACCGGCGCGATAGGCACCCATCAGCACGAGATCGCGGTTTTCCTCATAGGTCGCCAAGTGACGGCGCAGGACGCGGGCAGCCTGCACGTGCGGTCTTACCGCAATGTCGGTCATCACGCGGCTGACCGACTTGGACACGTCGATCGCGGGATAGACGGCGTGCTCGGCAAGCGCGCGGCTGAGCACGATATGGCCGTCTAGGATCGAGCGGGCGGAGTCCACGACGGGGTCGTTGCCGTCGTCGCCGTCGGCCAGCACGGTGTAGATGGCCGTGATCGCGCCGCCGGTGTTCACGTCGGTGCCGGCGCGCTCGATGAGGTTGGGCAGCATCGCGATCGCGGAGGGCGGGTAGCCGCGCGCCGACGCGGGCTCGCCGAGCGCGAGGCCGATCTCGCGGCCGGCGTGCGCGACGCGGGTGAGCGAGTCCATGATGAGGAGGACGTTCTTGCCCTCGTCGCGGAACGCCTCGGCGATCGCGGTGGCGCGCAGCGCGCCGCGGATCCGGAGCACCGGCGAGTGGTTGGCGGGGACGGCGACCACCACCGAGCGCGCGCGGGCGGCGCCGGCCACCTTGGTTTCGAGGAAGTCGGCGACTTCGCGGCTGCGCTCGCCGATCAGGCCGATGACGATCACGTCGGCCTTGGCGGCGCGGACCATCATACCGAGCAGCACCGACTTGCCGACGCCCGAGCCGGCCATGATGCCGACGCGCTGGCCCTTGCCGATCGTGAGCAGGCCGTTGATCGCGCGGACGCCGACGTCGAGCGGCTCCAGCACGCGGCCGCGGTCGAGCGGGGATTGGAGCTTGCCGGCGAGCGGCCAGTGCTTCGCTCCGCGGATCGGGCCGAGGCCGTCGATCGGGTGGCCGGCACCGTCGACGACGCGGCCGAGGAGGGCATCACCGACCTCCGCTTCGCCGGGCGCGCCGGTCGGGCGGACCGGCATCTGCGGCAGGAGCGCGGCGGGTCCGCCGAGGTTCATCAGGAGCGTGCGGCCATTGCGGAAGCCGATCACTTCGGCCTCGACGCCGGTGGTGTGGTCACCGACGCGGCAGACAGTGCCGACCGGGAGCGTCAGGCCGACCGCTTCCATGAGGAGGCCGTCGTAGGACGCGAGGCGTCCCGCTACCTTGGGAGCCGGGCGGAAATCGGCATTGCCGAGCGCGTCGAGATAATCGGCGGTGAAGCGGTTGAGCATTCAGCGTCCTAGCAGACGTTCCCCGGCGAAGGCCGGGGCCCAGTTGGGGGCGTTTCGTAGCTGGACCCCGGCCTTCGGACCCCATCAAAGTAGTACTTTGATGGGAGCCCTTCGCCGGGGAACTAAGAAGGGTCTAGGCCGCGGGCACCGCGACCTTGTCGAGTGCTCGGGTGAGCTGTTCGAGCCAAAGTTCGGGGCCGTCTTCTACGATTGTCGACGCAGCCTCCAGCACGAACGAGCCGCGCGCGAGATGAGCGTCGCCGACAGCGAAGACCGTCTCTGGCAGGCGGCCTTCGAGCAACGCCACGTCGGCCGGGTTGACGCGCAGGATCGCGCTTTCCGAGGCGTCGGCGAGCAGGTCGGACGCCGCCTCGACACGGCCGGCGAGGAGATCGGCTGAGATGCCGGTCTCGCCCACCAGGCGTGCGACGAGGTGCAACACCGTCTGGCGCAGCTGGCGTGCGATGCACTCGCGATCGACCCGCTCGTCGGACTTGAGCGCGGCAGCGATACCTTCGAGCAGCACGAGATCACGGGCGGTTTGCGCGTCATTTTCGGCGCGGGCGGCGGCATAACCGGCGTCGTAGCCGGCCTGATGCGCCTCGATCAGCGGATCAAGCGGCGGCTCTTCCGCCATCGCTGCGGCAACCGGGTCCAGGCTGGGCGCTTCCGGCTCGACCGGCGCAGGCGACACCGGTTTGCTGGCGAACGCCTCCTCGATCCGCGCGATCAGGTCGCCCGGCGCGAAGCCGGCCGGCCGCTCGGCGAAGACGCGCTGGAGACGGACCGCCGCATCGTCCTGGCGCGGCGCGAAGCCGGCAACGAATACATTTGCTGCCGCCTCAGACATAATCGTCCTCGCCCCCGCCCATCATGATCGTACCGTCCTTGGCGAGATTGCGGGCGATGCCGATCATCGCCTTCTGCGCTTCCAAAACCTCGCTGAGCTTCATCGGCCCGCGCGCTTCCATCTCGTCGCGGATGCCATCGGCGGCGCGCGCCGACATGCAGCCCAGGAAGCGGTTGCGGGCCGCCTCGTCCACGCCCTTCAGCGCGCGGGTCAGGATGTCGCCGTCGACGCTGCGGATCAGCGTGCCCAGGTTCTTGTCGTCCATGTCGAGCAGGTTGTCGAAGACGAACATCGCCTCCTCGATCTGCTTGGCGGTTTCCTTGTCGAGCTTGAACAGCTTGGGCAGGACGCGCTGCTCGGTCGCCTTGCGCGCACCTTGCAGGATCTTGGCCGCCTCGCGCGTGCCGCCCAGCTTGACCTGCGTGCCCTGCGCCGCACTCGATGCGCGCCCACCGCTCATCGCCTTCAGCGTCTCGACGGCTTCGGGGGTGATCGGGCCGAGCTTGGCGA
>JBELMF010000179.1:0-7006 GCA_042096015.1 Sphingomonas sp. | reverse complement strand
AGCGCGTCGAGCACCGGCAGCGCGCGCGCCGTGTTGAGATCGTCCGACACCGCGGCGTCGAGCTGCGCGCGATAGGCGGCGGCCGAGCCCTTGGCGGGCGCATCGGCGCGCGCGCGCAAGCCCTCCACCGCCTGAACCAGCCGCTTCAGTCGCACCTGCGCCGCGGCGAGATTCTCCCAGGAGAATTCCAGCTCGCTGCGATAGTGCGCCTGGAGGCACAGCATGCGGTATGCCAACGGGTGAAAGCCGCGGTCGACCAGCGCCTGCAGCGTCAGGAACTCGCCCGACGACTTGCTCATTTTGCCTGCACGATCGACCAGAAAGTTGTTGTGCATCCAGAAGGCGGCGCCGCTGTCGGCGCAGCCGCAATGCGCCTGATTCTGCGCGATCTCGTTGGGATGGTGGATCTCGCGGTGGTCGATCCCACCGGTGTGGATGTCGAAGGTGTCGCCGAGATACTTCTTGCTCATCACCGAACATTCGAGATGCCAGCCCGGCGCGCCGCGGCCCCACGGTGAATCCCATTCCATCTGCCGGTTCTCGCCGGGCGCCGATGTGCGCCAGATCGCGAAGTCCTGTGCGTGGCGCTTGCCCGCGACCGGATCGATGCGGCTTTCGCCCACATCATCGGCGGAGCGCGCGAGCCGGCCGTATTCGGGCACGGTCGTCACGTCGAAATAGAGCCCGCTGTCGAGCCGGTAACAATGCTTCGCCTCGATCGCGGCGGCGAAGTCGATCATCTCCGCGATGTGATCGGTGGCCAGCGGCAGGTGAGTCGGCGTGCGGATGTTGAGGTCCGCCAAATTCTGCTTGAACGCGTCGGTATAATGGCGTGCGATCGCCCAGATGTCGGTGCCCGCGCGCCTGGCGGCGGCTTCCATCTTGTCGTCGCCGGCATCGGCGTCGGAGGTCAGGTGGCCGACGTCGGTGATGTTGATGACATGGTTGAGGCCATAACCCTTCCAGGTCAGCACGCGCGACAGTGTGTCGGTGAAGACATAGGCGCGCAGATTGCCGATATGGGCGTAATTATAGACAGTGGGTCCGCACGAATAGACGCGCACGCCGCGGGCGGGATCGAGCGGTGCGAAGGCGCGCAGCGAGCGCGACAGGCTGTCGTAGAGCGAAAGCGGCGTCATGCGCGCGCTCTAGCGAGCAACGCACGGCCCCGCAAAGGGGTGGCCCGGGCGGCCGGGAATCCGCCCGGGCCGACGTGGACGATAGGGGTGCGCCACGCCATCTCGATGATGCTTACCGCGCTAGGCCGACCAGCACGTTGGCCGAATAGCCGGCGGATGCGCTGCCGCTCATGGTCAGCGTCTGCTGCGCGATCTGCGCGGCGCTGTTGTCGCCAAAGACATTGTCGCTGCTGAGCGACACGCGCGCGAAGTTCGTCGCGCTGCCCGAATAGGTGCTCGTGTCCGCATAAACCGCATTGCACACCGACACCGGCAGCGCGAACTGCGAGATCAGGCTGGCATAGCGTCCGCTGGTCGCCGTCGACAGCGACGAGAACACCTCGAAATGGATGTGGGGATAGCGCCCGTCGTAGCAGCCCGGCACGATCGCGGTGAAGGTCACCTGCCCGTTGGCGTCGGTCACCTGCACGCCGCGCAGATAGCTTTCGTTCGGCAGGCTGTAGAGAGAATAGCGGCCCTGCGCATCGCACATCCAGATATAGACGGCAAAGCCCGACAACGGCGCGCACGTGGCATTCACGTCCACCACCGTGATGGTCAGCGTCATCGTCACCCCCGTCGCCGTGGCGCTCGACGATCCCAGGAAGCTCGACCGGATGTCGCTGCGCACCACCCCGCTGGCGGTCAGCGCGTTGGAGGTGAGCCCGGTTGAACTGTTGGTGCCGTCGGCCGGGTAGGGGCCGTTGGTCTCGGCGGCGTCGACGACGCAGCCGGCGCTGCCGGTGGCGGTGGGCGTCGGCGTCGGGGTCGAGGTAGGCGTTGCCGTCGGCGTGGGAGTGGGCGTTGCCGTGCCGGTGCCGTCGACCACCGTGATGTCGCTCGCGTTGCCGTCGCTGCCGCCGCAGCCGGCGACGATCGCCGCCGTGCCGGCCCCGGCGAACCACTTCAGCGCGCGTCGGCGCTGCATCATCGCGCTCATCACGGCGAAGTCGCGGGCGAGGCCGTGATCGTGGTCGTCTTGGTCGGCGTGCATGGATGTTCCCGTTCTGCTGATGCAGCCCGAATCGAGCAGGCGCCTCTCACCGCGATGTCAGCGCGTGGCGGCGTGTTTCACCATGTGTCAGCGCGCGAGCGGCAGGGTGACCGTGGCGATCCCGCCGCCGCCGGGACGGTTGGCCAGCGACACGGTGCCGCCATGGCGCGCCGCCACCGAGCGGACGATCGCAAGGCCGAGGCCGGTGCCGCCGGTGGCGCGATTGCGGGATGCTTCTCCGCGTACAAAGGGTTCGAACAGGCGCTCCGCCTGCAGCGGATCGATGCCGGGGCCATCATCTTCGACCGTCACGACCGCGCGATTGCCGTCCGGCCGCGCGCGCACGCAGGCCCGGTCGCCATAGCGGATCGCATTGCCGACGAGGTTGGTGAAGGCGCGGCGCAACGCCTGGGGATCGCCGCGCACCACCATCCGTGCGCCGGTCTCCACGGCGACGTCGCTGCCGCCGACCCGCATGTCCTCCGCCAGTGAATCGAGCAGGCTGGACAGATCGACCAGCGCGCCCTCGCCATCGCTCGCCTCGCCACGCGCAAAGGCGAGCGTGTCGCGGATCATGCTGCGCATCTCGTCGATGTCGCGCTCCGCCCGCTCCCGCGCTGCGTCCGGCAGGTGCTCGATCCAGAAGGAGAGGCGCGACAGGGGGGTGCCGAGGTCATGCGCGATGGCCGCGAGCATCGCGGTGCGCCCCTCGGCATGCTGCGCAAGGCGATCGTGCATCGTCGCCACCGCCGCCGTCAGCGCGCGCACCTCGCCGGGGCCACCTTGTGGAAAGTCCGGGCGGCGCGCACCGGCGCGCGCCGCTTCGGCTGCCGCCGCCAGCTGGCGCAGTGGCCGCGTGATGGCGCGCGCGATGATCCACGCGGGGATCGCCAGCGCGAGCACCGCGATCAGCATCGCCAGCAAGGTTGCCTTGTGCCAGCCGCTCAGCAGCGGCCGCGGGCCGGGTCGCACGATGCGCCAGCCATCGCCCGCGCGCCACGCGGCGGTAAAGTCGCCGGCGAGTTCCTGGCGCAGGAACGGGGGCTGGCGATCGGACAGGATGATCACGCGATCGGGCGGCGTCCCGAGCAACGCGGCCAACCGCGCCTCAAGCGCCGGCAGGCGCGCCTCCACGCCGCTGGGACGTGGCGGCGCGGCGCTCATCGTCAGGGTTAAGCGCCGCCGATCGTTGCCGAACAGATCGCCGAACCCACGTGGCCGCGGCATCGGCGGGCCGGGGCGATCGGGGCTGCGCCGCTGACCGTCGATCCGCTCGGCGATATCGTCCAGCCGAGTCGGCATCGGCATCGGCGGCGGGCCGCGGTAGGTGACGGCGAACAGGATCGCGGTGGAGGCGAGCACCGCGCCCACGACCAGGGCGACGATCGCGACGACGATCGGGCGACCCCGATCTCCCGTGGTGGCCACGTCAGCGTCGCTCGACATCGGCAGTGAACATATATCCTTCGTTGCGTACCGTTCGGATCAGCTCCGCATCGTCGCCGTCGCGGGCCAGCTTGCGCCGCAGGCGGCTCACCTGAACGTCGATCGCCCGGTCGAACTGCTCCGCATTCATGCCGCGCGACAGGTCCAGCAGCTGGTCCCGCGTCAGCACCCGGCGCGGATGCTCGACAAAGGCGATCAGCAGGCGGAACTCGCCATCCGACAGGTTGATGACGATCTGATCGGGGTCGAACAGCTGCCGCCCGACAGGATCCAGCCGCCAGCCGGCGAAGCGCAGGTACGGGCGCTCGTTGCCGCGCGGCGCGGGAACCGACGTTTCCTTGCGCCGCAGCACCGACCGGATGCGCGCCAGCAACTCGCGCGGATTGGCGGGCTTTGCGATATAATCGTCCGCGCCCATTTCCAGGCCGACGATCCGGTCCACTTCCTCGCCGATCACCGACAGGATGATCACCGCCGGGCTGGTGGCACGATCGAGCGATCGCAGGATGGTGAGCCCGTCCTCCCCCGGCATCATCACGTCGAGCACGATCAGCGCATAGTCATTGCCGTCCAGCGCGCGCCGCATCTCGGCGCCGTCGGCGGCGGTATCGACCTGATAGCCGTGGGCGGAGAGGAACCCGGCGGTGAGATCGCGGATGCCGGGATCGTCGTCGACGATCAGGAGGCGCGTTTCGAGGTCCATGGTGGTGGTCGTAAGCATGCCCCTTGGTGCGTCCGACGCGTATCGCGTGCGTTTCAGCGCTGCAACATATCGCCGAGCGGCCGTTGATGTGTCTTTTTCGTCACATGCTGTGTCGGGGCTGTGTCGGGGCTGAGGCGGGCGCGCGTGCGCTTTCCGGCCGGGTGCGCCACACAGCTTGCGCTGCAACCGCCCCGGTGATAGGGGCATCGGGTTCACGGCGCGGGCCATGTCCGCTGCCGCCGTTTCCGTTTACCGGATTCGGGCTGTTTCAGAATTCGGAGAAGTGTCGGTTTATGCAGATCATCGTTCGCGACAACAATGTCGATCAGGCCCTGCGCGCGCTCAAGAAGAAGCTGCAGCGTGAAGGCGTGTATCGCGAGATGAAGCTGCGCCGGCACTACGAGAAGCCGTCGGAGAAGCGCGCGCGTGAGCGTGCGGCCGCCGTTCGCCGCGCCCGCAAGCTGGAGCGCAAGCGCGCGGAGCGTGACGGCGCGCGGTAAGAACCGCGTCAACGTCTCAACTTATTCAACATTCGCTGCTTCCCGGGCGCGGTGATTCGCGCCCGGCCTGACCGGGGATCGCCATGTCGACCGTCACCGCCGTTCCGATCGCCCCGGTCAAGCGCAGCTATGTCGTGTGGCTCATCGTCGGCATCGTGCTGGCGGTGATGGCCGCTGCTGCGCTGGCAGTGCAGGGCGACGACTTCCTGACGCGCAATGCCCGTGCCAAGGGTGTGGTGACGACCGCGTCGGGCCTGCAATATCAGGTGATCGAGCCGGGTTCGGGCGCCAAGCCCACCGACACCGACGTCGCGCTGGTAATGTACGAAGGCAAGCTGCTCGACGGCACCACCTTCGACAAGTCGCAGCAGCCGACGCCGTTCCCGGTGACGGGCGTCGTGCCGGGCTTCTCCGAAGGCCTGAAGCTGATGCCGAAGGGCGCGAAGTACAAGTTCTGGATCAGGCCGGAGCTTGGCTACGGTGCCGAAACCAAGGGGCCGATTCCGGGCAATTCCACCCTGGTGTTCGAGGTAGAACTGCTCGATTTTCTGCCCGAATCGGTCATTCGCCAGCTACAGCAGCAACAGATGGGCGCCATGGGCGGGATGCCGGGTGGTGCCATGCCGGGCGCCGCTGCCCCGCAAGAGGAAGCGCCGCAGGGCCGCTGATCCGACGGCTTTTCTGCAGAAGCAGGTCTAAATACAATCGTCACCCCGGCCCTGAGCCGGGGTCCCGCTACCTCCTCCCACGTGGTCGAGAAGCGGGACCCCGGATCAAGTCCGGGGTGATGTGCATTTGAGCTGCCAGAGGGCGTGCGCCGATCAGATCACAACGGCCGACCGACCATGATCGTCGGGGTGATGTCGGTGAAGTTGGGCACGTCAGCCTGAAGCTCGCCGATCCGCGGATTGGCCATCGCCTGGCCCATCGCCTCGGGCGAGGCGAAGTGGAAATGGGCGATCAGCGCGAACGGCGCGGCGCCGCCGCCGGGCGACTGGCCCTCGATCAGTTCGACCTTCTCCGGGCTCCAGATCTCGCGCGCCAGCTCGGCATGCTTCGCCTTGTAGTAGCTGGCATCGAACTTGGCGCCGTCGTGGTTCGGATAGAGCACACTGACGATCATTATCCCTCTCCCCATAAGAAAACGGGCGCCCGTCGTTGAGGCGCCCGTTCGTGTTGTCGGATCAAGCGGCGTTTTCGCCGATGATGGTCTTCACTTCCATGAAGTCGGTAAGGCCCCACTTACCGCCCTCGCGACCGTTGCCTGATGACTTGTAGCCGCCGAACGGCGTGGCACCATTCGGGCCCCAGGCGTTGATCGTGACAAGGCCGGCGCGCAGCTTGCCGGCGATCTTCGCCGCCTCGGCCGGATCGCCCGAGATCGTCGCGGAGAGGCCGTAGTCGGTGTCGTTGGCCATCTCCACCGCCTGATCGGTGTCGTCATAGGTGGTGATCGTCGCCACCGGGCCGAAGGTTTCCTCGCGATAGATGCGCATTTCGGGCGTCACGTCGGCGAGCACCGTCGGCTTCACGAAATAGCCCGCATTGCGGCCATCGGGACGACCGACGCCGCCCGTCACCAGCCGCGCGCCTTCGTCCAGCGCCGACTGGATCAGGCCCTGAATCTTCTCGAACTGCGCCTTGTTGACGACCGGGCCGATGTGCATCCCCTCCTTCTCGGGGCTGTCGACCTGCGTCGCCTCCATGATCGCCTTCACGACCTCCTCGGCCTCGCCGACCTGGCTCTTGTGGACGAGCAGGCGGGTGGGGGCGATGCAGCTCTGCCCGGTGTTGGCGATGACGCCGGCGAGCGTCGGCGGCAGCACCTTGCCGAGCTCGGCGCCTTCCAGCACCACGTTGGGCGCCTTGCCGCCGAGTTCCTGGTGGACGCGCTTGACGGTCGCGGCGGCGGCGGTGGCCACCGCGATGCCGGCGCGGGTCGAGCCGGTGAAGCTCACCATGTCGACGTCCTTGTGCGCGCTGAGCGCAGCGCCGACCGTCGGGCCGTCACCGTTGACGAGGTTGAACACGCCGGCGGGCACGCCGGCCTCGGCGAGCACTTCGGCGAGGATCATTGCGTTGGCGGGCGCTTCCTCGGACGGCTTGAGCACCATCGTATTGCCGGCGGCGAGCGCGGGCGCGACCTTGGCGCAGATCTGGTTGAGCGGCCAGTTCCACGGCGTGA
>JBELMF010000178.1:0-7049 GCA_042096015.1 Sphingomonas sp. | reverse complement strand
GGAAGCGCATCTGGGCGTGGTGCTGATCGACCGGGCCGCAGGCGGACTGACCGATCGGGGGCAGGTCTATCACGACCGGGTCGCAAGTGCGCTGGCGCAACTGGCCGACGCCACCGACGCGATCGCCGGGGTCGATGATCGAGGGCTGCATATCTGGTGCGTACCCGGCTTCGCCTATCACTGGCTGGGGCCACGGCTGGCGGGGTTCCGGGCCGCATGGCCCGCGATCGACCTTGATCTGCGACCGAGCGACAGCGCGGCCGATTTTATCGACGGGGCGGTCGACGGCGATATCCGCTACCTGCGCGACGGCACCACCGCGGCGTCGCGAAAGGGGCTGCGCACGACCGAACTCGCCCGGCCGTCGGTCTATCCGGTTGCCAGCCCGGCGCTGGCGGCGCAGTGCGCGGGCCTGATCGGCTCGGTCGGCGACCTGCTGGCCGCGCCCCTGATCCAGGAGAGCGACGATGGCGAGTGGCGAGCGTGGTTCGAGGCGCAGGGTGTCGCCACGGGCGCGCTGAAGCCCGTCGCCCGCCTCTGGCACGCGCATCTGGCGCTCGCCGCCGCGCGCGAAGGGCAGGGGATCGCGCTGGCCAACGACTATCTGGTCGGGGCGGACCTTGCCGCGGGGCGGCTCGTCCCGGTGGTGCCGGGCGACGGACGGGTTCGCCCCGTAACGCTGGGGGCGTACATGTTCATCGTGCACGAGGATCGCCGGCGAAAGACGGCGCTGGCGCGGTTCTGCACCTGGTTGCAATCGACGATCGCCGACGAACGCCCCGACGGCATCGCACCGATCCCGTGACGGGCGGGGCCGGCTAAGACCCCGCGGTTGCTGGAGGGCGTGGGCGGCCTGTGCTATCCGGGCCGATCATGCTTTCAGACCAGTTCCTTCTCTCGGCCGGATGGTACGATATTCTGGCGACCCTGATCGCTGCCGACGATGCGGCGAAGGCGAACGTGCTGTTCGATTCGTTCTCGGCGATCCTGCGCTCGGACGAGGTCATGCTGTTCCATTTCCGGCGCGACGTCCTGCCCAGCATCATCGAGCATCGGACCATGCGCGACGAGCGCCGCCAGCAGATCGCGGAATACCGGAACGGCTTCTACCTCATCGATCCGTTCTTTCTCTCGATCGAACGCGCGACGCGATCCGGCGCGATCAGCCTGCGCGAGGTCGTCGACGAGGAGAGTTTCGGCCATAGCGAATTCTATCGCCGGCATTACAGCGATACCGGGCTGGTCGACGAACTCTGCTATTGCCTGTCCGACGGCGACGGCGGGCATCTGCTGCTGTCCTTTGCCCGATATGGCCGGGCCGGGCGGTATTCGGCGGCGGACATCGCCCATGCCAAGACCGTGGCGCCGGTCGTGCTGGCAACGCTGGCGTCGTCGTGGCGGTCGATCGCGACACCCGGCGCGCTGATGCCGCCGACCTCCGCCGACGTGCAGTTGCATCTCGACCTGCGGCGCGCGCGCAGCAATTTCGGGCGCTCGGCGCTGACCGACCGGGAGTTCGAGGTCGTGCAGATGCTGTTGCGCGGATATCCGCTGGACATCATCTCCACCCGCCTGGGGGTGGCGGAAGGCACGACGCGCGTCCATCGCCGCAACATCTACCGGAAACTGGACATCGGCTCGCAGGCGGAGCTGTTCTCGCTGTTCATCGACGTCGTCAGCGAAGGCCATATCGACGGCGACGACGACCCGCTGCGCCGCTATCATCAGGTGCGGCAGCGCGCCGGATAGCGCACCCGTGGCGCGTCATGTCCCGTTCCCGTCATGCGCCATCCGCGCCGCGCGCATCGTGTTCGCCAGCAGATAGGCGACCGTCATCGGCCCGACGCCGCCCGGCACCGGCGTCACCGCGGCGGCGTGGTCCAGTTCGTGCGTGACCGCGTCGCCGACGATCCGCGATCGGCCGTCGACACCCGGCACCCGGTTGATCCCCACGTCGATCACGACGGCGCCGGGCCGAACCCAGCCGCCCCGTACGAGGCCGGGTCGGCCGGCGGCGACGATGACGATATCGGCGGTGCAGACGATCGTCGGCAGGTTGCGCGTGTTGATGTGGGTGACGGTGACGGTGCACTCCTTTTCCAGCAGCAGCAGCGATACTGGCTTGCCGACGATGTTCGACTTGCCGATCACCACCGCCTTCAGGCCGCGAAAATCGTCGATGACGGCTTCGAGCAGATGGATGCAGCCGAGCGGCGTGCACGGAACCAGGCCGCTTCCGCCGATCGACAGGCGGCCGACGTTCACCGGATGAAAACCGTCGACGTCCTTGTCCGGCGCCACCCGGTCGAGAATGGCGGCGGGATCGAGACCGGGCGGGAGCGGCAGCTGGACGAGGATGCCGTGGACGGCGGCATCGGCGTTCAGCGCATCGATCTGCGCCAGCAGCGCCGCCTGGTCGATGTTCGCGGGCAGGCGGCGTTCGATCGACGTCATGCCGGTGCGCCGGGTGGCGGCCAGCTTGCGCGCGACATAGACGTGGCTGGCCGGATCGTCGCCCACCAGCACCACCGCCAGCGTCGGCACGATGCCGTGGCGGGCGCGAAACGCCGTCACGTCGGCCGCGACGCGATCCAGCAGATCGGCGGCGATGGCCTTGCCATCGATCAGCCGGGCCATCGGTGCGTCCGTTGCGATCCGGCGGCGGTCATGCCCGGGGGACGGATCATCCGATCCGGTCCGCCGCATAACTGCCGGGGCTGGCCGGAAAGACGATGGTGCGGTCACCGTTCAGCATGACGCGGTGATGGATATGCGCGTGGATCGCGGTGGCCAGCGTCCGGCTTTCGACATCGCTGCCGATCGCGACATAGTCCTCCGCGCTCTGCGCATGGGTGACGCGGATCGTATCCTGTTCGATGATCGGCCCCTCGTCGAGGTCGGCGGTCACGTAATGCGCCGTCGCGCCGATCAGCTTGACCCCGCGGGCATGGGCCTGGTGATAGGGTTTGGCGCCCTTGAAGCCGGGCAGGAAACTGTGATGGATGTTGATGATCCGGCCGGACATTTTCCGGCAGATATCGTCCGACAGCACCTGCATGTAGCGGGCCAGGACGATGAGTTCCGTCCCGGTCTGCTCGACGAGCGCGACCAGTTGCGCCTCCGCCGCGGCCTTGCCGTCCTTCGTCACCTTGATGTGATGGAAGGGGATGCAATGTCGCATGGTCAGTTGCTGATAGTCGAAATGGTTGGATACGACACCGACGATGTCGATCGGCAAGGTGCCGATCGTCCAGCGGTACAGGATGTCGTTCAGGCAATGGCCGAACCGCGATACCATGAGCATCACCTTCATCCGCGCATCGCTGTCGTGGAAGGCGTATGTCATGGCGAACGCGCGCGCGATATCGGCGAAGCCGTCCGCGATCCCGGCAAGCGGCCGTCCGTCTTCCGCGACGAAACTCACCCGCATGAAGAACGTCGCGGTTTCCAGATCGTCGAACTGCGAGGAATCGACGATCCCGCATCCGTTTTCGGCCAGATAGGTCGATATGGCCGCGACGATCCCCCGCTTCGACGGGCAGGACACGGTAAGGATATCGGTTTTCAAGACATGGGACTCCGTGGCGCGGCGCATCGCGGGACGTGGGTTGCGGGCATCAGAGCTTGCGGGTCAGGTCGGGCACCGCGTCGAACAGGTCGGCGACCAGGCCGATGTCGGCGACCTGGAAGATCGGTGCGTCCTCGTCCCGGTTGATCGCCACGATCGTCTTCGAATCCTTCATGCCGGCCAGATGCTGGATCGCGCCCGAGATGCCGATCGCGATATAGATGTCGGGCGCGACGACCTTGCCGGTCTGGCCGACCTGATGGTCGTTGGACACGAACCCTGCATCCACCGCGGCACGGCTGGCGCCGACCGCCGCGCCGAGCCGGTCGGCGAGCGGCAGGATGACCCGCGCAAACGTTTCCGCATCCTGCATCGCCCGTCCGCCCGACACCACGATCCGCGCACCGGCGAGGTCCGGACGGTCGCTGGCGGCGACGTCGGCCCGGACGAAGCGCGACAGGTCGCTCGCGGTGCTGGACGGCGTTTCCACGATCACGGCGTTGCCGCCCGACGTCGCGGCATCGTCGAACGCGATGGTGCGGACCGTCACGACGAGTTTCGCGTCGAGGCTCTCGACGGTGGCGATCGCGCTGCCGGCATAGATCGGCCGGGTGAAGATCCGCGGGCCTTCCACCGACAGGATGTCGCTGACCTGCATCACGTCCAGCAGTGCGGCGACGCGCGGGGCGATATCGCGGCCGGTCGAGGTGGCCGGCGCGACGAAGGCGTCGTGATTCTGCATCATCACCACGACCAGCGGTGCGATGGTTTCCGCCAGCGGATGGGCGCAGGCGGGATCATCGACCAAGTGCACGATGCCCACGCCGGGGATCGCGGCGGCGGCATCGGCCACCGCGCGACAGGCGTGGCCGGCGACCAGCAGATGCACCTCGCCCATCGCAGCCGCGGCGGTGACCGCCGACAGCGTCGCCTCGTTCAGCGCGACATTGTCATGCTCGACCCAGACCAGCGTCTTCATGCCGCCACCCCCCGCGCCCGGAGCGCAACGACCAGCGCATCGACATCGCCGACCCGGATGCCGGCTTGCCGCGCCGGCGGTTCCGATACGTTCAGCGTGCGCAGCCGTGGCGACACATCGACGCCGAAGTCCGCCGGGGATTTGACGACCAGCGGCTTCTTCTTCGCCTTCATGATGTTGGGCAGCGAGGCGTAGCGCGGCTCGTTCAGGCGCAGGTCGGTGGTCACGATCGCCGGCAGCGTCAGCGCGATCGTCTCGGACCCGCCGTCGACCTCGCGGGTGACGGTCAGCGTGTCGCCGGCCACCTCGATCCGGCTGGCGAACGTGCCCTGCGCCCAGCCCATCAGCGCGGCGAGCATCTGCCCGGTCTGGCCGTTGTCGCCGTCGATCGCCTGCCGGCCGAGGATCACGAGCCCGGGCTGCACCTCGTCGGCGACGCCCTTCAGGATCTTGGCGACCGCCAGCGGCTCGACCTCGACGTCGGTTTCGACCAGCACCGCGGTATCGGCGCCCATCGCCAGCGCTGTCCGCAGCGTATCCTGCGCCCGCGCCGGCCCGATCGATACCACGACGATCTCGCTGGCGATGCCCCGCTCCTTCAGCCGGATGGCTTCCTCGACGGCGATCTCGTCGAACGGATTCATGCTCATCTTGACGTTGGCGAGGTCGATGCCGCTGCCGTCCGCCCGGACCCGCGGTTTCACATTATAGTCGATCACTCGCTTGACGGGTATCAGTACGCGCATATCGTCCTCGCACGGTGCCGGCTGGCACGGAAATGGGCAGGGAAACGGGGGCTCAGGCCTTGATGCGAAGTCCGGCCGGGTCGTACCAGGGGCGCAACTGCGCCTGCACCGCATGGCGTTGCCATGCGATCTCGACCTCGAAGTCATGCGCGTCGAGGAACGCCTGATCGACGCCGGCCTCGTGTTCGATGAACGCCATCCCCAGCGACGCCCCGAGGCGGTGACCATAGGCGCCCGACGTCACCTGGCCGACGATCCGGTCACCGATCCGGACCGGTTCGTTATGGTACATGAACGGGCCGTCGGCATCCTTCAGCCGCAACTGGACCAGTCGCCTGGTCAGCTTGCCCGCCGCCTTCTGCCGGAGCAGCGCGTCGCGGCCGATGAAGCCGCCGGGCTTGTCCATCGCGACCGCGAAGCCCAGGCCGCCCTCCAGCGGCGTATCCTCCTCGCCGACGTCATGGCTCCAGTGGCGATAGCCCTTTTCCATGCGCAGCGAATTCAGCGCGAAGAAACCGGCATTGCCCAGCCCGAACGCCGCGCCGGCCTCGACCAGCACGTCCCAGACATGCTGGGCGAACTCGGCGGGCATGTACAATTCCCACCCCAGCTCGCCGACGAAGGTGACCCGGCTCGCGCGGACCTTCGCATAGCCCAGATCGATCTCGCGGCTGGTGCCGAACGGGAACGCCGCGTTCGAGAAATCCGCCGGCGATACGGCCTGAAGCAGCGCGCGCGCCTTCGGCCCCATCACCGCCAGCATCGGCATCCCGGACGTCACGTCCACCACGAAGGCATGCGCATCGTCCGGAATATGCCGTTTCAGCCACGCCATGTCGCGACGCTGCGAGGCGGCGATGCTGACGATCATGAACGACGTTTCGGACAGGCGGGTGATGGTGACGTCCGCCTCGATCCCGCCGCGGTGGTTCAGCCACTGGGTATAGACCAGCTTGCCGACCGGCACGTCGACCTGGTTCGCGCAGACCGTGTTGAGCACCTTCAGCGCATCGCGGCCCTCGATCAGATATTTCACATAGCAGCTGAGATCGAAGACCGAGACGTTCTCGGCGACGTTCGCGCATTCCAGGGCGGTGCGCCCGAACCAGCTGGGCCGGCAATAGGAATATTCCGCGACGGGCGTGGTGCCGGGTTCGGCGAAGAAGCCCGGGCGCTCGAAGCCGTTCATCTCGGTCATCCACGCGCCGCCGGCGATCAGGCGGTCGTGGAACGGGCTGCGCCGCACGTTGCGCGCGGTTTCGAACTGCAGGTTGGGCCAGTGCATGTTGTACATCGCGCCCACCGTTTCGACGGTGCGATCATGCAGGTATTTCCGGTTGGTCTGGAACGACACGGTGCGGCGCACGTCGACATCGACCAGCTCGACCGGCGGCATCCCGTCGACGATCCAGTCCGCCAGCACCTTGCCGACCCCGCCCGACGACAGGATGCCGACCGAGTTGAATCCGCAGGCGGTGAACAGCCCCTTCACCTCCGGCGTTTCGCCCAGCAGGTAGCGGTCGTCCGGGGTGAAGCTTTCCGGGCCGTTGAAGAACAGCTGGATGCCGGCATCGGCCAGCAGCGGCACGCGGTTGATCGCCATTTCGAGGATCGGTTCGAAATGATCGAAATCCTCGGGCAGCGTATCGAAGCAGAAATCGGGCGAGATGCCGTTCATGCCCCATGGCTTGGCCTTTGGTTCGAAGCAGCCGAGCAGCAGCTTTCCGGCATCCTCCTTGTAATAGGCATGTTCGTC
>JBELMF010000177.1:0-7156 GCA_042096015.1 Sphingomonas sp. | reverse complement strand
CGGTGAAGGGCCCGCGATCCGCCGGGGCGGCGAAATCGTAATAGAAGCCGTCGTCGGTTGCCGGGCCGAAGGTGATCTGCGTGCCCGGGAACAAAGCCTGCACCGCTTCGGCGAGGACGTGCGCATAGTCATGCCGCGCGAGCTCGAGCGCGTCGGCCTCGTCGCGGTTGGTGACCAGCGCGAGCTTCGCGCTGCCCTCGAACGGGCGGTTGATGTCGCGCAGCTCGCCATCGACGCGCGCGGCGATCGCCGCCTTGGCAAGGCCGGGGCCGATCGCGGCGGCGATGTCCATCGGCGTCGATCCCGGTGGCACCTCGCGTACCGAGCCGTCCGGAAGCGTGATCGAGAGCATGTTCATTGGCGACTTTCCTGCAATGCGACGCGCTTAGGCGAGCGCGACCGCGACGAACAGAGCGTCCGGTGGGTGCAGGAACGAGAGGGGACGCTTAGCCCACCCGTTCCCGGGCGAGCTGGCCAGCCGCGCTTAGTGCGCGGGCGACCGCCCCCGGGTGACCGGGGTGGTGGTGGTAGTCGTGGCACGGTTGTGCGGCATGGGATGGGATATAGCGGTTGGCGGCATCCCCGACAATGCAAGTTGCGCGCAGCTTTTTCGGCGATGCTGTGCGAACCGCGGCGGCTCCTGCAACCAAGTCGAGCGGGCGGAGTCACGCATCGATCCGTTGATATTCTGGAAAGCTTTGCGGCGCAGTGTCATCGCCGATGAACGGCTTTACTGCCTGGATCGCATCCGACTGGCCGTGGATCATGGCGCTAGCGCTGTGTTATCTGGCCGGTGCTGCGACTGAGCGTGCTTGGTGGCGTTGGCAGCGTCGTCGCGGCCGCTGGTCACGTTCGATCCGGTCGGGAGCTCGCCCGGTGCTCGCCAAAGCGACGAAGAAGCCCGACACCTTCGACCATGCCGACCAACTGCGTGTCGTCGAGCGCGCGACCTATTCTCGGCGAAAGCTGTTGAACCAAGGCGAGCGGCGCCTGCTTCGCGTGCTGGACGATATCTGTACGGCCGAAGGGACGGGCTGGCGCGTGATGGCGCAAGTCAGTCTGGGAGAGGTGTTGGCCACCCCCGACGAGGCCGCGTACCGCGCGATCAATACCAAGCGCGTCGACATGCTCCTGATCGACGATCAGGGCATCCCGCATCACGCGATCGAGCTGCAGGGCAGTGGCCATCACCTTGGTCCCGCCGCGACACGGGACGCGATCAAGAAGGAGGCGTTGCGGCGTGCCGGCATCGGGTATGTCGAGGTGATGCCGGGCGACACGCCGACGGAAATTCGCGCGCGCGTCGCCAAGCTGGCACGGCGGACTGCCACGGTCGCAAGCGCGCTTGAAGGACGGACCTGATCACGCAGGAAGGGTCGCTCGCACCGTGGCGCTCGCTTTCGCAAAACAACGGGCCCGCCTCCGTGGGGGGAGACGGGCCCGCGCCCTCATACGCTACGCGAGGGATACTCAGGCCTTAAGGGGCCATCTGGTCAGCCGCTCAGCGGCAGTAACGGGGGTTGTTCGACTTCTCGATCGCGTTGCCGGCGACCGCGCCGCCGACGCCGCCCAGCACCGTGCCGAGCGCACGGTCGCCGCGGGTGTCGATCGCTCGGCCCAGCAGGCCGCCGGCGATCGCGCCGACGATGGTGCCGGTGGTGCCGTTGTTGCAGCGCTGGTTGCGATAATAGCGACGATCCGGCCCGCGATAGCCGCGGTGATTGTCATAGCCGCGATACTGGCGCTCGTAGCGGTCGCCATAATAGCGCTGCGCCGATGCTTCGGCGGGGATCATGGCGACCGTGCTCATCGCGAGTGCGGCGCCTGCGAGCGAAAGCTTCTTGAACATGGTTGCGTCTCCCGTCTTGAATCTCGTGTCGGGGCGGCACGGGCCGCCTCGATGTGACCCTTCTGGCCGATTCGCATTGAGCCGTCCCTGAATGCGCTCGTTATCCGCCGTTAAGGGTAGAAGCGGCTATGGGCGGGGCGTGCGCTGGCTTCTCACCATCCTTGCCGTCCTGCTGGTGGTGCCGCGCTATGCCGGTGACGAGCGATTGCCGGTGATCGGCGACGCGCCGCGTATCATCGCCGCGCCCTATGTACCGAAGGGCGGCTGGCCCGCGCGGATCGGTGCGCTGGTGCCGGTCGGTGGCGTTACCTTGTCGAGCTTCGACCCGGCGTTCGGCGGCTTTTCCGCGCTCGCGATGCGGCGGGGCCGCGCCATCCTGTTGTCGGACGGCGGCAATGTGGTGAGCTTCGCCATGCGCCGCGGGCGGATTATGGATGCGCGCGGCGACGTGCTGCGCGACGGTCCCGGTATCGGCTGGGACCGGCCGGATCGGGACAGCGAATCGCTGGCGCTTGATCCCGCCTCCGGCACGGCATGGGTCGGCTATGAAACGACCAACCAGATCTGGCGCTACACGCCCGGCTTCGCGCGCAGCGCGGCGCACCGGCAGCCCGCACCGATGCGGCACTGGGCGCTCAACCAGGGTGCCGAATCGCTGGTGCGGCTCCCCGACGGGCGGTTCGTCGCGCTGGCCGAGCGCAAGCCGAGCCGCGCCGTGCGGTATGGCGTGCTGTTCTCGGGCGATCCGACACGCACCGACACGCGGGCGGCGGCGTTCCTGTTCCGCCCGCCTGCGCGCTACGATCCGAGCGACGCCGCGGTGCTGCCGAACGGCGACCTCCTCGTGCTGACGCGGCGGTTCCAATATCCGTTCCGCTTCACCGCCAAGCTGGTGCGGGTGCGTCGCGACGCGACTCGCGCCGGAGCCCTGGTGAGCGGCGAGGTGATCGCAACGCTCGCACCGCCGGTGCTGGGGGAGAATGCGGAAGGCGTGGCGGTGACCCGCGAGGGCGGGGAGACGTTCGTGTGGATCGTCACCGACAATGACGCAATGGTCTGGCGCCCGACCTATCTGCTGAAGCTGCGCCTTCCGCCAGGCTGACGCGGGCGGGGAAAACGACAAAAGGCCCGCCGCCCGAGGGCGGCAGGCCATTGTCACGTCAACCGTCGCGCCGGATCAGGCGGCGGCGGCAGCGCGCTTCTTGACGACGTCGCGCTTCAGGCGACGGGCACGCAGCGACAGCTTCTCGTCGCTGGTCTTCACCAGCCAGTTATCGAGGCCGCCATTGTGCTCCACCGAACGCAGGCCGTGGGTCGACACGCGCAGGCGCACGCTCTTCTCGAGCGAATCGGAGATCAGCGTCACGTTCTGCAGGTTCGGCAGAAAGGTGCGCTTGGTCTTGTTGTTGGCGTGGGAAACATTGTGTCCCACCTGCCGGCCCTTGCCGGTCAGCTCGCAGATGCGCGACATGGTTCAGATCCTGAGTTTCGGGTTGGCCCGGAAAGTGGGCGCCACTAGCGACGGGTCATCGAATCGTCAAGTCTTCGTCATGCAACTTCCCTCACCGACGGGGCGTTGTTCCGGCAGCGAATCGGTTCGGGAGAGTTACCATGCGCACCTTGCTCATCCTCGTCGGCGTCGCCGCGCTCGTGATTCTCGCGGGCATGGCGACCGGCTTTATCAATATCGATCAGACGCAAACCGCGCAGTTGCCACGGATCGAGGGCGGTCAGGCGCCGGAGTTCAAGGCTGATGTCGGCAAGATCGATGTCGGTACCGAGCAGAAGGTGATCGAGGTGCCGAAGGTCGAGGTTCAGAAGCCGGCAGCCGATCCGACGCCGGCGCACTAACTCACCGGCCTTCGCACCACGTCAGTGCGACGCGGTTCACCTCCGCCCGCGTCTGGCGTAGTGGGGAGCATGTTTCCGCTTCCTCACCCGATGCGCGCGGCGCTTGATGCCGCGCGCACCGCTGCGGACGAGGGGGAGGTGCCCGTCGGCGCGGTGATCACGCTGAGGGGAGATATCATCGCCACCGCGGCCAATGCGCCGCGGCGATTGCGCGATCCCACCGCCCATGCCGAAATGCTGGCGATCCGCGCCGCGGCGGCGGTGCTCGGGCGCGATCGCCTCGAGGATTGCGAGCTGTGGGTGACGCTGGAGCCGTGCGCGATGTGCGCCGGCGCGATCGCGCATGCGCGGATCGCGCGGCTCTATTATGCCGCCTCCGATCCCAAGGGCGGCGCCGTGGAACACGGCCCGCGCCTTTTCACCCAGCCGACCTGCCATCACCGGCCGGATATCTATCCGGGGATCGGCGATGCGGAGGCGGCGAAGATGCTGCGCACGTTCTTCGCCGCCCGCCGGTGACCAGCCCGCGCTGATCACCCGGCACTGGTCGATCAGCCGCGATAGCCGACTTCGCTTTCGGAGATCGGCACGATCTTGATCTCCACCCGGCGGTTGGCCGCGCGGCCTTCCTCGGTTTCATTGGAAGCAACGGGCTGCGTTTCGCCGAAGCCGCGCGTGCCGATGCGCGCGCTCTGGACGCCATGGGAGGACAGGTAATCGGCCACCGAGCGCGCGCGGCGTTCGGACAGGCCCTGGTTATAGGCGTCGCTGCCGGTCGCATCGGTGTGGCCGTACACGTCGACATAGGTGCGGTTGTACTCGCCCAGCACGCCTGCCACCTGATCCAGCGTGCGCTGGAACTGCGGCTGCACGGTCGCCGAGTTATACGCGAAGTTGATCCCGCTGGGGATGTTGAGCAGCAGATCGTCGCCCTGGCGGATCACCTGCACGTCGGTGCCTGCGGTGCGTGCGCGCAGATCACGCTCCTGCTTGTCCATATATGCGCCGATGCCCGCGCCGGCGATGCCGCCGATGCCTGCGCCGACGATCTTCTCCGTCCGGTCGCGCCGCCCGCCGACCAGATCGCCCAGCAGATAGCCGCCCAGCGCGCCGCCGATGCCGCCGATCGCCGCCTTGGAAATGCGCTGCTCGCCCGTCACGGGATCCGTGGTGCACGCCGCCGTGGCCATCAAAGTGCTGCCCATGAGCGCCGCTACGACCGCAGACTTCAACCGCATCTGATTTCCCCTTTTCAACTCTTCCGCCCTCAAAACCCGGGCGTCGGGCCGGTTGTTCCGCCTGCGTCCTGAACCGACGCTGACACAGATGGTTGTGGTGCGCACGAAATCCCGCCAAGAGAGCATCACACCATGTTACCGCCGTTCCCCTGGATCGACGTCCTCATCATCCTTGCGCTGGTCGCCCTGAACGGCGTCTTCGCGATGAGCGAACTGGCGATCGTGTCCGCTCGCAAGGCCCGTCTGGAAGCCATGGTCCGCGGTGGCCGGCGCGGGGCCAAGGCTGCCATCGCGCTCGCCGCCGATCCCGGCAAGTTCCTCTCCACGGTCCAGATCGGCATCACGCTGATCGGCATCATCAACGGCGCCTATTCGGGCGCGAGCCTGGGCACGCCGACGGCGGCCCGGCTAGCGGCGCTCGGCATCCCGACGCCGATTGCGGACAACATCGGCTTTGCCCTCGTCATCGTCCTGACGACCTATGCCTCGCTGATCGTCGGCGAGCTGGTTCCCAAGCAGATCGCGCTGCGCAATCCGGAGCCGGTCGCCGCGTGGGTCGCGTTGCCGATGACGTGGCTGGCGACGATCACCAAGCCGCTGGTGTGGGTGCTCGACGCATCAAGCGCGCTGATCTTCCGCCTGCTTCGCCTGAACCGCGAATCGGATGAGCATGTCACCGCGGAGGAGCTGCACCTGATCGTCGCCGAAGCCAGCAAATCGGGCGTGATCGAGGAGCATGAGCGGTCGATCATCTCGGGCGTGGTGCGGCTCGCCGATCGTCCGGTACGTGAGGTGATGACCCCGCGCACCGAAGTCGACTGGCTCGATTCGGCGCTGGACGATGCGGGGATCCGCGCCAAATTGCTCGCCACGCCGCACAGCCGCCTGCCCGTCGCGGACGGCTCGATCGATGCCGTCATCGGCGTGGTGCAGGCGCGTGACGTCGCGGCGGCGCTGGCGCGGGGCGAGGCGCTGGACCTGAAGCAGCTCGTCCGCAAGGCGCCGTTCGTGGTCGATCAGATCGATGCGATGGATGCGCTGGACGCGCTCCGCCGCGCCGACGTGCCGATGGCGCTGATCCACGACGAATACGGCCATTTCGAAGGGATCGTGACACCGGCGAACCTCCTTGCCGCGATCGCCGGCGAGTTCGCCTCCGACGCCGACCCGGGCGAGGCGCCGAACATCGTCGAGCGCGAGGACGGATCGCTGCTGGTGTCGGGCACCACCGCGGCTGATTCGCTGGCCGAGCGGCTCGGGATCGAGCTGCCGGAGGACCGCGACTATGCCACCGTCGCGGGTCTTGCCCTGGCGGTGTTCCGCCACCTGCCGGTCGAAGGGGAAAGCTTCGTCGAGCAGGGCTGGCGCTTCGAGGTGATCGACCTCGACGGCCGGCGCATCGACAAGCTGCTGGTGAGCGAGGCTTAGATAGGAAGCGGTATTCCGTGCTTCGCGGCGTCGCGGGAGGCTCTGCGTTTTTCCTTCGTCATGCCGGGCTTGTCCCGGCATCCACCGATCCGCAAACCTGGAGTTTTGATCCACTCATCTTGATGGAGAGCGGCCTCCCCGGCGGAGGCCGGGGCCCAGTTGGAAAGGTCGCAGTAACGAAGCGCAACTTGCTTTTATGGACGTTCCCCAGCTGGGCCCCGGCCTTCGCCGGGGTGGCGCTTCAACCGGGATGGATCAGACTTTAAAGGCCGTTGCGTACGCGAAACCCTGGATCCCGGCACAAGCCTGTCCTGAGCTTCGCCGAAGGGGCCGGGATGACGCAGCTTACGGGCAACCAACAGCGTCTGCGGCGCCCTCGGCTTGGGCGAGGGTGAAACTTGCGCCGTGTGCCGTCATGCCACGCTCGGCCCGCCGGCGATCGGCTCCACGCGCTGGCGCCGCCCGGGCGCGGTGACGATGAGATACAGGCCGCCGGCGATCATCGGCAGGCACAGCACCTGGCCCATGTGGATGGTCGTCGCGAAGAACGTACCGGCGAACTGCGAATCCGGCTCGCGGAAGAATTCGACGAAGAACCGCGCGGTGCCATAGCCCAGCAGGAACAGACCGGTCAGCCGGCCCGGCTGATAGCGCGCCTTGGTTCGCCAGAAGAAGAAGGAGAGGAAGGCGAAGAGCGCAAGCCCCTCCAGCCCCGCTTCATAGAGCTGGCTGGGGTGGCGGGCCGGCTCGACCATGCCGGTCGGCACGGTGCGCGAGAAGACGATGCCCC
>JBELMF010000176.1:0-7198 GCA_042096015.1 Sphingomonas sp. | reverse complement strand
CGTCGCCATCCCCACCGTCGATCAGGTCGTCGCCCTCGCCGCCGTAGAGATAATCGCTGCCCGCCTCGCCGCGCAGGCGATCGTCGCCCTCCTCGCCGTCGAGATAGTCGTTGTCGTCGCCGCCGAGCAGCACATCCGCGCCGAAGCCGCCGCGCAGCAGATCCCGTCCCGCCCCGCCATACAGCCGGTCCGCACCAGCGCCGGCATCCAGATAGTCCGCCCCGTCCTCGCCGCGCAGCGTATCGTCACCACTGCCGGAGCGGATCATGTCGCCCCACCGGCTGCCGCGCAGGGCGAGATCGGCCGTCGCCCCGGCCCGCAGATGGGCGCGCAGCTGGAGCGGCGGCAATCCGGCGTCGACCTGCTCGATCGCGATGCGATAGTCGCCGTCGGCATAATCGTGCCAGAAGGTGCCGCTGAACTTGTAGCCGTCCCCGTCGGTATTGGTCAGGACCACATCACGACTGCCGTCTCCCCAGCGGATGACATAGCGCCGGGAGTCACCGGATAGAAATATCCCGATGCTGTTGGCATCCGTCCACGCCCAGGCCGTGCCGAACATTGGTTCCTCCCGCGCCGATTCTTCGTTCGGAAGATCGCACGTTGCCGATGCGGGCACAATCTTCTTGCGAATACTTGATCCGCCGGTCAGCGGTGGGCGGCGCGTCGCAGGCGATCGTTGATCGCGGCGCCGATCCCGCCGGGCGGAATCGGCGCAACGGCAATGGCTTGAGGGGCGGCGGCATCGGCGCGGTGCAGCGCATCGAACAGCTTGGCCGCGGCTTCGACGGGGTCTGCCGCCGTGGAAAGACTGTCATCGCCGGCGATGCTGCCGAAGCCGATCAGCCATTCCCCCGGGCGCCGATCGGTCGCCTCGAGTCGAAGCGGTTTGCGCGGCGCATAATGAAGCGCCAGCTGCCCCGGCGCGGTGATCGCTCCGCCGGGCGCCGCCGCCGGCAGCCCGAGCTGTTCCGCCGTGATCGGGCCCGGCCGCAGGATCCGCCCCGCCCCGACGATCGTCGATTCGAGCCCCGCGCTGGTCGGGCCGTCGTCGAGGATCAGCGGCACGCGCGCGCCCAGGCTGGCGGCGACATGCGCCGCGCGCGTCGGGCTGATCGCGTTGCTGGCATTGGCAGACGGCGCGGCGAGCGGGCGGCCGGTAGCGGCGAGCACCGCCTGCATCGCGCGATGCGCCGGGACCCGCAGCGCGATCGTATCGAGCCCGGCGGTGACGAGCGACGCGATGCCCGACTCGCGGCGCAGCGGCAGGACGAGCGTCAGCGGCCCCGGCCACCAGCGCTGCGCCAGCGCCAGCGCCTCGGCGTCGAACAGCGCGATCCGCTCGGCCGCGGCGAGATCGGGGACATGGACGATCAGCGGGTTGAAGCTCGGGCGCCCCTTGGCGGCATAGATGCGCGCCACCGCCCCCGCAACGGTCGCATCGGCGGCAAGGCCGTACACCGTCTCGGTCGGGATCGCGACGATATCGCCCCCGCGCACCAGGCTTGCCGCTACGGCAACCGCGGCTTCGTCAAAGGGCAGGATTCTCGGGAGTTGAGCCACCATCGCGGGGCGGTATAGCGGCCCGGACCAGGAGAAGACCATGCCATACGCCGCCCCCATCGCCGAACAGCGCTTCGTGCTCGACCAGATCGTGCGCATCGCCGAGCTGGCCGGAACCGAGCGCTTCGCCGCCGCGAGCCCCGATGTGATCGACGCCGTGCTGGAGGGGATCGCACAGCTCGCCGAGGGCGAATGGGCGCCGCTCGCCCGCACCGGCGACACCGTGGGCGCCAAATGGACGCCCGAAGGCGTGGTTATGCCCGAGGGGTACAAGGCCGCCTACCGGGCGTTTGTCGAGGGCGGCTGGGGCACGATCGGCGTGCCCGAGGCGTTCGGCGGCCAGGGGCTGCCCTTCGCGGTGCAATGCGCGGTGCTGGAGACATTGGGCGGCGCCAACATGGGCTTCGCGCTCGCCCCGATCCTGTCGGTCGGCGCGATCGAGGCGCTGCAGCATCACGGCACGCCCGAGCAGCAGGAAACCTGGCTGCCGAAGCTGGCGACCGGCGAGTGGACCGGCACCATGAACCTGACTGAGCCGCAGGCGGGCAGCGACGTCGGCGCGCTGCGCGCCACCGCCACCCCGCGCGGCGACGGCACCTTTTCGATCAAGGGCACCAAGATCTTCATCTCGTTCGGCGACCATGATCTCGCCGAGAACATCGTCCATCTCGTGCTGGCGCGCACGCCCGATGCCCCGGCCGGCACGCGCGGCATCTCGCTGTTTCTCGTCCCCAAGGTGCGCGCCGACGGCACGCCCAACGACGTGCGCGTGGTGTCGATCGAGCACAAGATGGGGCTGCACGCCTCGCCCACCTGCGTCCTCTCCTTCGGCGACCACGACGATTGCATCGGCGAGCTGATCGGCGCCGAGTTCGGCGGCATGCGCGCCATGTTCACGATGATGAACAACGCCCGTCTCAACGTCGGCCTGCAGGGCGTGCAGGTGGCCGAGGCGGCGACTCAGAAGGCCGTGGAATATGCCCGCGAGCGGATGCAGGGCGCGCGCGAGGGCAAGGCCGCCGCGATCATCGAGCATCCCGACGTGCGCCGCATGCTGATGCGGATGAAGGCGCAGACGCAGGCGGCGCGGGCGTTGGTCTATTATGCCGCTGGGCAGGTCGATCGTGCCGGCCTCGGCGACGCCGCGGCGCGCGACCGGCTGGAGATCGCGACGCCGCTCGCCAAGGCGCACGGCACCGATCTCGGCAATGAAGTCGCCAGCATCGGCGTGCAGGTCCACGGCGGCATGGGCTATATCGAGGAGACCGGCGCCGCGCAGTTCTTCCGCGATGCGCGAATCACACCGATCTATGAAGGCACCAACGGCATCCAGGCGGCGGATCTGGTCGGACGCAAGCTGTCGCTGTCCAACGGCGCGGCGTTCGCCACGCTGATCGAGGATCTGCGTGGCGGCACCCACCCGGCGCTGCGCGATCTGGTCGCCGCGTGCGATGCGGTCGGGCGCCGCCTGCAGACCGCTGACGCCGACGATCGCCTGGCGGCGAGCTATCCATTCCTGACGATGCTGTCGGTGGCGACGTGCGGCTGGCTGCTGGAGCGCGAGGCGGCCGCTGCCGGCGACGACGCCTTCGGCCGCACCAAGAAAGCCGTGGTGGCCTTCTATCTTGACCAGATCGTGCCCGAGGCGCTGGGCCTGCGCGCAGCGGCGGATGCACCGGCAGCGGCGCTCTACGCTCTCGACGCCGCGGCGTTCGCGGCGTGAGCCTGCCCTTCAACCTGCCCGCCTATCTGGATCGTATCCGGCTGCCGGCGCGGCCGACGCTCGATCATCTCGGGCTCGCCGCGCTGCAGCGCGCGCACCGACTGGCGATCCCCTTCGAAAATCTTGATGTGCCGCTCGGGCGGGGGATCGACATCACGCCCGATGCGGTGTTCGGCAAGCTCGTGGTCGCCGGACGCGGCGGCTATTGCTTCGAGCAGAACCGGCTGTTCCTCGATGCCCTGCGCACCCTCGGCTTCGATGCGCGGCCGCTGCTGGCGCGTGTCTGGCTCAATGCCGATAGCGTGCCGCCGAAAACGCACACGCTCAGCCTGGTGACCGTGGATGGTCAGCCGTGGATCGCTGATGCCGGTTTCGGCGGCAGCTACGCGCCGCCGATGCCGCTGGTCGACGGGGCGGAGGCGGATGCACCCGATGGCGCGCGATTCCGCCTGACGCAGGATGCGGAACATGGCTGGATGCTGCTGCGCCACGGGGATCTGGGCACCACCGAAGGGCGCGGCGGCGGCCCCGGATTTCAGCCGCAATACAGCTTCACGACCGATCCGGTGTGGCCGGCGGATCTGGCGATGGCCAATCTGTGGACCTCGACCGCGCCGGGCACGCGCTTCACGACGCTCAAGATCGTCAGCATCGTCCTGCCGCATGGCTTCGCCACCCTGACCGACCGGCATTACCGCCGCCGCGTGGGTGACGATGAAACGACCAGCGAGATCGCCGATCCGCGCGTCTATCGCATGCGGCTGAGCATGATGTTCGGCATCGATCTGTCGAAGGACGATGTCGGCGCCTTGGGACTGTTCTGACGGCGCACGCGGCGCGCAAAAGCCTGTCCTACAGTGACCCGACGGCCGTATGTTCCCTTTACGTTCTACGTGGAGGGTCTTATGATCGACGATCTTGTCAACGCCGTGATCGATCGCGAAGGCGGCTATAACGATCATCCGGCCGATCGTGGCGGTGCGACCTGCTGGGGCATCACCGAGGCGGTCGCGCGCGCCAACGGCTATACCGGCGACATGCGGCATTTCTCGCGTGAGGCCGCCGCTGCCATCTACCGCCGCATCTACTGGCTGCGCCCCGGCTATGATCAGGTGGCCGCGCGTGCGCCGGCGGTGGCGGCCGAACTGTTCGACACCGGCGTCAACATGGGCCCGGCGGTCGCCAGCGCGTTTCTCCAGCGCGCACTGAATGCCCTCAACCGCGGCGCGCTTGATTACCCGGACGTGCTGCTCGACGGGCGGGTCGGCCCGCAGACGCTCGGCGCGCTCGACGGCTTCCTTGAAATGCGCGGCACGGCGGGCGAAACGGTGCTGCTCAAGGCAGTCGAGGCGCTGCAGGGCGAACGCTACCTGTCGCTGGCGGAGCGTCGGCCGGCCAACGAGGCCTTCCTCTACGGCTGGCTCGCTAACCGGATCGGGTAAGGGAGAGCGCACATGGCATTGCTTGACGCAATCGTCGGTCCGGTCGCCGGGCTGATCGACAAGATCATTCCCGATCCCGAGGCGCGCGAGGCCGCGAAGCTGGAACTGCTGAAGCTGCAGGGCACGCAGGAGCTGGACCGGATCAAGGCCGAAATGGCGGGCATGCTGGCGGAGGCGGGCTCGCCCGATCCGTGGACCAGCCGCGCCCGGCCCAGCTTCCTCTATGTCATGTACGTGCTGCTCTTGTGGTCGATCCCGATGGGAATCATCGCCGCGATCCGCCCGGCCACGGCGGAGGCGATCGCACGCGGCATGAACGCCTATCTCACCGGCATCCCCGAACCGCTCTATGCGCTCTTCGGCACCGGCTACCTCGGCTACACCGTCGCGCGCGAATGGGGAAAGGCGAAGGGGCGTTGAGCGGGCGCGCGCGAATGTTGAGACGCACCGTCGAAAACGCGCGGGTGTGTCAACTTCCTCAACATTCGCTCCAACACACGCCTTTCCCGTTCGTGCCGAGCCCGACCTTTCCCGTTCGTGCCGAGCGAAGTCGAGGCATGCGCCGCGGACGCGCCATTTGTGGCTTGTCCCTCGACCGCGCTCGGGACGAACGATGGGGATGGGGCTGTTGAACCCGCGCCCCACCCCCTACATCCGCTCCATGAGTGAACACAGCAGCATGCCGGTATGGCACGGCACGACGATCCTTTCGGTACGGCGCGGTGGCAAGGTGGTGGTCGCGGGCGACGGCCAGGTCTCGATGGGGCAGACGGTGATGAAGCCCAACGCCCGCAAGGTCCGCACGCTCGGCCCCGAAGGCAAGGTGATCGGCGGTTTCGCGGGCGCGACCGCCGACGCCTTCACGCTCTTTGAACGGTTGGAAGCCAAGCTGGAACGCCACCAGGGCCATCTGATGCGCGCCGCGGTGGAACTCGCCAAGGACTGGCGGACCGACAAATACCTCCGCAATCTGGAAGCGATGATGATCGTCGCCGACAAGGACGTGACGCTGATCCTCACCGGCAACGGCGACGTGCTGGAGCCTGAGGCAGGGATCGCCGCGATCGGCTCGGGCGGCAATTTCGCACTCGCGGCGGCGCGCGCGCTGGTCGATTACGAGAAGGACGCGGAGACGATCTGCCGCAAGGCGATGGGCATCGCCGCTGAGGTCTGTGTCTATACCAACGACCGGCTGGTGGTGGAGACGCTCGACAGCGCCACGTAAATTTCCCTCCCGCTTGCGGGAGGGGCTAGGGGAGGGGCCGTCTCTTCGCCGATTGTCCGATCCCAGACAGACCCTCCACCGCCCCCTCCCGGGCGAAAATATCCCGCACCGCTAACGCCCCCCTCGTAGCCAGATGATCTGCATTGCCTGCTAACCGCTTGTCTTTGCCCCCGCGCCCGTCCAATCACACCGCCCATGATCCACCGCACCTCCTCGGTCGCGAGCTGGCTGGCGGCGGGGGCTGCGGCGCTCTCGCTTATGGCTTGCTCGCAGGGCGACGCCCGCCCCGCCTCCACCTCGGCCAAGGCCCCGCCGCAGCCCTATTCGCGCAATCCCTACCCTTCCACCTACCGCGCCTATCCCGGCGTCCCGACGGTGGTGCGCAACGTCACGATCTACGACGGCGAGGGCGGGCGGATCGACAACGGCCAGCTGCTGTTCGCCGACAGCAAGATCGTCGCGCTCGGTCAGACGGTCGATGCACCGGCGGACGCGCAGGTGATCGACGGCGCCGGAAAGTGGGTGACGCCGGGCGTGATCGACATCCATAGCCACCTCGGCGACTATCCGACGCCCAGCGTCCAGGCGCACAGCGACGGCAACGAGGCGACCGGCCCGATCACCGCCGATGTCTGGGCCGAGCACAGCGTCTGGCCGCAGGATCCCGGCTTCAGCCGCGCGCTGGCGAACGGCGGCGTGACGACGCTGCAGATCCTGCCCGGCTCGGCGAACCTGATGGGCGGCCGCTCGGTGGTGTTGAAGAACGTCTATGCCCGCACCATGCAGGCGATGAAATTCCCCGGCGCACCCTATGGCCTGAAGATGGCGTGCGGCGAAAACCCCAAGCGCGTCTATGGCTCGAAGAACCGCCAGCCTTCGACGCGCATGGGCAATGTCGCGGTCGATCGCGCCACCTGGGCCAAGGCGCAGGATTATCGCCGCAAGTGGGACAAGTATGAAGCCGACGGTGGCGAGCCGCCGTCGCGCGACATCGCCATGGACACGCTGCGCGGCGTGCTGGCGGGCGAGATACTGATCCAGAACCACTGCTATCGCGCCGACGAGATGGCCATCGTCGAGGATATGGCGAAGGAATTCGGCTACAAGGTCACCGCCTTCCATCATGCCGTCGAGGCCTACAAGATCGCCGATATCCTGAAGGCGAACGGCACCTGCGCCGCGGTGTGGGCCGACTGGTACGGCTTCAAGATGGAAAGCTATGACGGCATCGGCGAAAATCTCGCC
>JBELMF010000175.1:0-7207 GCA_042096015.1 Sphingomonas sp. | reverse complement strand
GCGGGCGGTTATCGCGTGCAGGATCCGGCGGCGGATCTGGCGGTGGCGGCAGCGCTTGTTTCGGCTTTGTCCGAACGACCCGTGCCGGCGGACGCGGTGGCGTTCGGTGAAGTGGCGCTGTCGGGTGAGGTGCGCAGCGTCGCGCATGGCGCGCTTCGGCTGAAGGAGGCGGCAAAGCTCGGCTTCGGGCAGGCTTTGGTCCCGGCGGCCATGGGTGGGGAGAAGGCGGCGCTGCGCCTTGCCGGCTTCTCGGCGCTGAACAGGTTGGTTGATCATCTGCTGGGCCGGGGATGATCCGATCAGGCCATCGGACTGCCCTCGACCAAAGCCGCCGGTTCTCAATCTCGCGCCAACCCCCTAGATGACGGCAATGAACCTCAACGGACTTGATATCGCGGTGCTCACCGTCGTCGGTGGCAGCGCCCTGCTTGGGCTCAAGCGTGGGTTCGTGACCGAAGTGCTTGCGCTGTTCGCATGGGTAGCAATGGTGTTCGCGCTCAAGATCTTCCACCTGCCGCTGTCCAAGGCACTGGCTGCGCCGATCGGTACACCGTCCGGAGCGGCGGTGCTGGCGTTTGTGGTGCTTGCCGGCGCCACCTATTTTCTGGGTCGGATGGTGGCGCGGGCGATGGGCGCGCGGGTGCGCAAGTCCGTACTGGGACCGGTCGATCGCGCGCTGGGCTTCGGGTTCGGTGCGCTGAAGGGGCTGATCCTGGCCAGCCTTGCCTTTCTGCTGGCCGTCCTGGTGCTCGACACGATCGGTGGCGGCCCGACGCGACGCCCGGTGTGGATCAAGGAAGCACGCGCTTATCCCTTGCTGAACGCCACGAGTGCGGCGATCGCCGACTTCGTGGATCGTCGGCGCCGCGGCCAGCCGGTGTTCGGCTCGCCAGCGCCGCCGGTGCGGAGCGACGACAGTGGAGCCGGCGCATGAGTTCGGCGCTCTACAATGATGCGATCCTGCGGCTCGCCACCGACAACCCGATCGATGAACGCCTGCCCGATCCGCAAGGGTCAAGCGAGAAGCGGTCGCCGATCTGCGGGAGCCGGGTGACCGTCGACATCAACCTCGGCGCCGACGGGCGTGTTGCCGCGGCAGGCATGCTGGTGCGTGCCTGTGCGTTGGGCCAGGCATCGTCATCCCTGCTGGCGCAGCATGTCCTTGGCCGTTCGCCGGAGGAACTGGCAACCGCGCGCGATTCGCTGGCGGATTGGCTGGCAGGAGACGGCGACCGTCCCGACTGGCCGGGACTGGACGTTTTGGCGCCGGCGCTCGATTACCATGCACGCCACGCCTCGATCCGATTGGCATTCGAGGCTGCGGCAGAGGCTGCCCAGCTGGCGAAGGGACGTTGATGGAGCACGAAGCTGCCGGATCGCTGCTGCGCGACGGGTTCATCCTGCTGGGCGCTGGACTGGCCTTCGTTCTGCTGTTTCGCCGGCTGGGACTGGGGGCGACGCTGGGCTACCTCATCGCGGGTGCCGTGGTCGGGCCGCAGGTGCTGGGTCTGGTCGGCGATGCCGAATCGAAGATGGGCATTGCCGAATTGGGCATCACCCTCCTGTTGTTCATCGTCGGATTGGAGCTGAATCCGTCGCGGCTGTGGCGGTTGAAAGAGGACATTTTCGGACTGGGCCTGCTTCAGGTCGTGGCGTGCGGCGCGGCGATCACCGCGATCATCGCCGTGTTCGTCCAGTTCACCATTCCCGCCGCGCTTGCGCTCGGACTGCCGCTTGCGCTTTCGTCGACCGCGCAGGTCCTGCCGATGCTGCAATCTTCCGGCCGATTGCGGACCCCTTTCGGCGAGCGCGCCTTTTCGATCCTGCTGTTCCAGGATCTGTCGATCATCCCCCTGATCACCATCATCGCAGCGATGAGCCGGAATCCTGCCGACGCAGCCGGCCCGCCGGGATGGACGCTGGTGCTGTACACGGTGATCGCGGTTGCCGGACTGATCGCGGCCGGCCGCTTCATCCTGCGCCCGCTGTTCCGCGGCATCGGCAATATGGGCGAGCGCGAGATGTTCGTCTTCGCGGCGCTGTTCACGGTGATCGCCAGCGCGGCGCTGATGGAATGGCTGGGCCTGTCCACGGCGCTGGGCGCCTTCATCGCCGGCGTGATGCTGGCCGACAGCCCGTACCGGCACGAACTGGAGGCGGACGTCGATCCTTTCCGTTCGATCCTGCTCGGCCTGTTCTTCCTGACCATCGGCATGATGCTGAACCTGCAGGCGATCGCTGATCGGCCGCTGTTCGTCGTCACGATGGCGGTGGCGCTGATCGCGACCAAGACATTGGTCATCTTCCTCATCGGGCTGCTTTTCCGCATGCCGTGGCGTTCGGCGCTGGCACTGGGTCTGCTGCTTAGCCAGGGAGGCGAATTCGGCTTCGTGCTCTTCGCGCAGGCGACCGATGCCTATCTGATCGCGCCAGACGCCGCGTCGCTGTTCGGCGCGATCATCACCCTGTCGATGGCCAGCACCCCGTTCCTGATGTCGATCACGCGCCGGTTCCGGGAACAGCCGATCATCAAGGAAGAACGCGAGGGCCCCAAGGCGGATGGCGCCAACGCCGTTATCGTCGGCTATGGCCGGTTCGGCCAGACAGTGGCGCAGATGCTGCTGACGCAGGACATACCGGTGACGCTGATCGATACCGATATCGAGATGATCGATATCGCCGGAGAATTTGGCGCCAAGGTCTATTATGGCGACGGAACGCGGCTCGATCTGCTGCGGCAGGCGGGTGCGGCCGACGCGGAGCTGATCCTGTTCTGCATCGATGGTGAGCAGGTGACGCCAGAGGTTGTCGAATCCGTGCATGAGGCCTTCCCGCGCGCGGCCATCTACGTCCGCGCCTTCGACCGACGATCGCTGATCAAGCTGAAGGGTGGGCCCGCCAAGCTCGTCGTCCGCGAAGTGATGGAGTCCGCGGTCAAGATGGCCCGGGCGGCGATGGACGGACTTGGCATTGATCGTGCCGACATCGATCGCGCCGAGGACATGTATCGCGCGCGGGACAAGGAGCGCCTGCGTATTCAGATCGAGGCTGGTGACATCCGTGCGGCGCGCGCGCGGGTTGCGGCAGAACAACCGTGGGGCAACGGCAAGTGAACCTATTGCTGATTTTGGCGGGTCTGTCGGGGGCCATGGCCGTGGGAGCCGGCGCCTTTGGCGCACATGGCGCCAGCGGGCAGGCGGCCGAATGGCTGCGCACCGGCGGCCAGTATCAGTTGATCCACGCGGTGGCGGCGCTGGTCGCGCTGCGCCTCGATGCGCGCGGCCCCGGTTGGCTGTTCGTCGCGGGTGGCGCGCTCTTTGCCGGAACGCTGTACCTGATGGCTTGGGGTGCCCCGCGGTGGCTGGGAGCGATCACGCCGATCGGCGGCACGTTGCTGATCGCCGGATGGCTCTGGCTCGCCTGGAGCGGGGCGGGCCGCTGATCTCCGAAGAATGCCCGGGGTGACGGGCTCTTAGGGTCCAAACTCAATCAGGTCGAGGTCGTGACGGAGCCGATTTTGGCGCCGCCTGGCGCCCGCCGCGTAGCGGTCGCCCGTGGAAGGCCGCCGAGCGTCGTCGCTTGCTTGCGCGTAGCTTCAGCTACGCCGCTGCGCTGCACTCCTTGTCGGCGGCCTTCCACGGGCGATCACGATCCTCGACCTGATTGAGTTTGGACCCTAGCGCGCGATCGCGAGAAAGGCCTCGACGTCCGCCAGCGACACGGTCTTGTCGAGATAGGTCCGGCCGATCCCGCGTGCCAGCAGGAAGGGGATCCGGCCACCGCTCGCCTTCTTGTCGTGACGCATGTGATCAATCAGCCGATCCGGCGACGCGGTGATGCCGGCGGCGGCCAGGCCGTCGGGCAGGCCGCTCGCTTGCCAATGGGCGGAAACGCGAACCGCATCCTCTGCCGGACACAGGCCATGCGCGGCCGAATAGCCGAAGGCCAGCGCGCAGCCGGCCGCCACCGCCTCACCGTGAAGCAGGCGATCCGAAAACCCTGCCTCCGCCTCCAGCGCGTGGCCGAACGTGTGCCCGAGATTGAGCAGGGCGCGGCGCCCGAGCGTTTCGAACTCGTCCTCGCCGACGATCCGCGCCTTTGCCGCGACCGAATGGGCGATGGCATATTCGCGCGCGGCCGCATCACCGGCGAGCACCGCCGGCCCGTTCGTTTCGCACCAGGCGAAGAAGTCGGCATCGTCGATGAGCCCGTATTTGACGACTTCCGCGTAGCCTGCGCGCACTTCGCGCGGCGGCAAGCTGTCCAGCACGTCGGGGTCTATCAGCACGATCCTGGGCTGGTGGAAGGCGCCGATCAGGTTCTTGCCGGCGCGTGCATTGATCCCGGTCTTTCCGCCGACCGAGGAATCGACCTGCGACAGCAGCGTCGTCGGGATCTGCACGAACCCGCAGCCGCGCTTCAGGATGGCGGTGGCGAAACCCACCAGATCGCCGATGACGCCGCCGCCCAGCGCGACCACGTGATCGCCGCGTTCGACGCCGAGCTCGAGCAGCCGATCCGTTAGGGTCTCCAGCGTCGCCCAGCTTTTCGACTTTTCGCCCGGCGGCACGATGATCGCCTCGCTTGCGACGCCGGCTTCATCGAGCGAGGCGCGCAGGGTGTCGAGATGACGGGATACATTGCCATCGGCGACGATCGGCAGGCGCCGACCGTTCGCCAGCGGGACCAGATAGTCGCCGGCACGCGAAAGCAGCCCCGATTCGATCACCACATCGTAACTGCGCGCGCCGAGCGCCACCTTCACCGTCGTCATGCCGCCCCGTAACCGATCGCCCGCAGGATCGCACGCACCGTCGTTTCATGCGGTGCATTATTGCTGGGCACCCGGATGTGCGCCTGCGCGTAAAGGGGATTGCGGACGGCGGCGAGCTCTCGCAGCACGGTCGCCGGATCCTTGCCGCGCAGCAGCGGCCGCGTATCGCGGCGGCGCACGCGCTCGACGAGCACGTCAATGTCCGCGTCCAGCCAGATCGCCAGTGCATCCGACAGGATGAGGGCGCGGGTGGCATCGTTGACGAAGGCGCCGCCGCCAGTTGCGATCACCTTCGGTCGACCATCGATCAGGCGCTGGATCACTCGCCGCTCCCCGTCGCGAAAATACGGCTCGCCATAGCGGGCGAAAATCTCGGCGATCGACATGCCGGCGGCATCCTCGATCTCATTATCCGCGTCGGCGAACGGCAGGCCGAGGCGGTGCGCAAGCCGCTTTCCCACCGTCGATTTGCCGACCCCCATCAGGCCCACGAGCACGATCGGCTGGCGCTTCCAACGGGTCCTTGCTTCAGGTTCGGGCGAGGCGGGGCTTTGCAACATGGGCTTGCGGGCTATACAGCGCGTCGGCGCTCCGGGCACAAGGCTCGGCAATCATCGGTTCACGGGCGCGGGTTTGTCGGCGTCGTACAGGGTTTGAACATGTCGCGATTGATCGTCTCGCTGATAGTGCTGTTGGTCGTCGTGATAGGCGGGCTGTTCTTCCTCGCGGGCAGCGCGACCGAGCAGCCGACGACGCGTGTCGAGAAGGCGGTCGAGCTTGGCAACCTCGCGAGCTAGGCTCCTTGCGGCCGTCGCGGCCGCCGCATCCCTCGCCGCCGCCGCCGTCGCGCAGAACTCGCAGGCTCCCGAATCGCTGTTGCCGCCCGGCTTCGGCGAGCCGGTCGCGCCGCAACCGATCGCGCCGCCCGACGGAGCGATCGTCCAGCCGCTTCCAGCATCGCCGCTGGAGCTGCCGTCGGCCGAGACGCCCACCCCGACGCCCACGCCAACCCCGCCGAGCGATGAGGAACTGGCGCGTTACGAGATGCCGCTGTTTGCGCGGCGGTCACTGGCTGTGGTCGGCCCGATCGGCATGGCCGAGGGTGGCCTGCCGGCGAATGCGTTCGGCGATGCTGACGGCGGCTACCTCCAGGGATTGATGCGGCGGCTTTCCGCGCCGCTGCCGTCACGCTGGCTGTCGATCGCACTGCGGCGTGCGCTGGCATCACGGGTCGATACGCCAGCCGGTCTGCACGGGGCGGATTTCGCGGCCGAGCGCGCATGGTTGCTGCTGCGCATGGGCGAGTCGGTCGCAGCCCGCAGCGTGATCGAAAGTGTCGATACCGCCAACGCGACCCCCAAATATCGTCAGGTTGCGATGCAGGCGATGCTGGCGACCGCCGACCCGGCGGGGCTGTGCCCGCTCGCCGACGAGGCGGGGGATAGTGCGCGCGGATGGATCCTGGCCCGCGCGATGTGCGCGGCGCTCGGCAACGTCGAGGGCGGGGCCCGGCCGCTGATGGCGGATGCGCGGCGGCGGCGGGTGGCCAGCGGGATCGACATGGCGCTGGCGCAGAAGGTAATCGGCGCAGGGCTGAACAGCCGCCAGGCGGTGACGATCGAGTGGGATCCGGTGGTGCAGCTTACCACCTGGCGGTTCGGCCTGGCCACCGCAACCGGCGTCGCGGTGCCGAATGCGCTGTACGATACAGTCGGGCCGCAGGTGACGGGGTGGCGTGCGCTGGCGCCCGCGATCCCGATCGCCGACCGCGCGGCGCCGGCGGAAACCGCCGCGACGATGGGGGTCATCTCCAGCGCGGCGCTTGTCGATCTTTATGCCGCGCTGGACGCGGGCGACGAGACACCGGCGCCGCTTGGCGCCACCGCATCCGATCTTCGGTCAGCCTATGTCGGCGCTGACGTGGCAACGCGACTCGGCGCGCTGCGCCAGTTGTGGAACAACGGCACGACGCCGCTCGCGCGCTATGCCCGACTGATCCTTACCGCGCGGGCCGCGGCCCGTGTTCGCCCGGGCGACGGCAAGGAGGAAGCGGATCGCATCGTCGCATCGATGCTGTCCGCCGGGCTGGACCGCACCGCGCAGCGTTGGCGCGGTCAGGTTCAGGATGGCGGCGACGCCTGGGCGTTGCTGGAGCTATCCGATCCGGATGCCGGGACGCGGCTGTCCTACAACGCCGTTGCTTCCTATGCAGGCGCTGGGGAAACCGATGCCAAACGACGGATGTTGTTCGCCGGGCTGGCCGGTATTGGCCGTCTGTCACCAGGCGACGTCGAGCGGGGCGCCCAGGCGCTTGATGTTCAGATCGGGTCGGAAAATTCGTGGACGCGGGCGCTGGACCGGGCGGTGCGCGAGCGGCAGCCAGCGACGGTGCTCCTGCTGTCCGCCATCGGGATGCAGGCCGGTGACTGGCGC
>JBELMF010000174.1:0-7254 GCA_042096015.1 Sphingomonas sp. | reverse complement strand
ACCAGCTTGTTGATCGTCTCGATCATGTGGACCGGGATGCGGATCGTGCGCGCCTGGTCGGCGATCGAGCGGGTGATCGCCTGCCTGATCCACCAGGTCGCGTAAGTCGAGAACTTGTAACCGCGGCGATACTCGAACTTGTCCACCGCCTTCATCAGGCCGATGTTGCCTTCCTGGATCAGGTCGAGGAATTGCAGCCCGCGGTTGGTGTACTTCTTTGCGATCGAGATCACGAGGCGCAGGTTCGCCTCGACCATCTCCTTCTTGGCGATGCGCGCCTCGCGCTCCGCCTTCTGCACCATGTTGACGATGCGGCGGAACTCGCCGAGCGCCATGCCGGTCTGCTGGGAGATTTCGGCGACTTCGGTGCGGATGCGATCAACCGCCGCCGCCTCGTTGGTCGCGAAGGCAGTCCACTTCTTGTCGAGGCCGTTGACGCTCGCCAGGAACGTGTCGTCCAGCTCATGGCCCATGTAGCGGTCGAGGAAGTCCTTGCGGCTCACCTTGTGGCGCTCGGCCAGCCGCAGCATCTGCCCGCCCAGCGTCGTCAGCCGCCGGTTGTAGCTGTACAGCTGGTCGACGAGGTACTCGATCTTGGCGTTGTGAAACTGGACGCTCTCCACCTCCGCAGTCAGCTCCTCGCGCAGCTTCTGGTACTTGCGCTCGTCCGCCGCGGTCAGCTCGGTCCCGCCGCCCATGGCGTCGAGCCGGCCCTGCTGCATCTTGGAGAATTTCTTGTAGATCGACGTGATGTTGGCGAACTTCTCAAGCGCCATCGGCTTGAGCGTTTCCTCCATCTGCGCGAGGCTCAAGGTATTATCCTCGTCCTCGTCGTCCGACGGACGCGGCGTCCGGCGCTCGGTCATGTCGTCTTCGTCATCCGACGACGCTTCCTCGGGCTCTTCCTCTTCCTTGAAGCTGGTGCCCGCGGTCTTTTCGCTGATCTCGCCGTTGTCGTCTTCCTCGGCGCCCTCGACCTGCTCGGCCGACGGGCCCTTGGACAGCATCGCGTCGAGATCGAGGATCTCGCGCAGCTGCATCGTGCCTTCATTGAGCTGGGTCGACCAGTCGATGATCGCGTTGAAGGTGATGGGCGATTCGCAAAGCCCCATGATCATGGTGTCGCGGCCCGCCTCGATCCGCTTGGCAATCGCGATCTCGCCCTCGCGGCTGAGCAGCTCGACGGCGCCCATTTCGCGCAGGTACATGCGCACCGGATCGTCGGTGCGGTCGACGGTTTCCTTCTTCTTCTCGGGAACGGGCGCGTTGTCCTGATCGGCGTCGACCGACTCGACCTCGTCCTCGGGCTGCTCTTGCTCCTCGCCGTCCTCGCCCTGTTCCTCGTTCTCGACGATGTTCACGCCCATCTCGTTGAGCGCGGACATGATGTCCTCGAGCTGGTCGGACGACATCTGATCCTGCGGCAACGCGGCGTTCAGCTGTTCGTAGGTGATGTACCCGCGCTTCTTGGCGCGGGCGATCATCTTCTTGATGTCCGCGTCATTGAGGTCGATCAGCGGGGCATCGGCCACTTCAACGCCGTCTTCTGCACCGCTACCGTTAACCTTCGCCATCAATCGTCCTCGGATCCAAAAGCGCGGGCGTCTTCGTTCGACTGAACGAGATTTGCAAGCCGAAGCTCCAGCGCCTGTTTCTCTTTCACCAACGCCACCTGCCGTTCGAACGCCTCATCAGTGAAGCGCGCCTGCATGGCGGACGTTGCATCAGCCAGTGCCGCATTCACCTCTGGCCCGGCGACAAGGATGGCGATCGCTTCGTCAAGGTCTTCCCTGGCGCGCGCTTCGTCCCCGGTCGGCTGGGTGAAGGAATAGGGCATCGTATCTGCTCTCAGCAGGTCACGGGCGACCGCTTCGAAACCACTGCTCGCCAATATGGTGACGAGGCGCGCGCTATCAAGCGCCCGATCTTCCAGCGCGACATCGACAACGGCCTCGAACAATCGCCCGAGCGCGCCGTCCGCCATGCGCAGCGATCCGAGCACCTCCATGTGCCGGGCGATCTCCGCCGGGTGGCGGATCAGTCCCGCGAGCACCGCCTTGGCCAGCACCCGGTCGATCCCCGCCGCCCGGAATGCCTTAGCGTCCTCAGTGACGGGCAGGGGAGGGGGCGTCCACTTCTGCCCCGGGCGGCGCGGGACGAACGGCGCGCGTGGGGCGAACGTGCGCGGCGCGGGCGCGAACTGCTCGTCGTAGCGGCGGCGGAACTCGGCCTGATACTCGGAGCGCACGACCGGATCGACGATCGTCTTCGCCAGCTCGCCCATCCGCGCGCGAAAGCCGGCGCGCTGCTCCGGTGTCGCCATCGGCTCGGCTGCGAGCTCATGCGCCCATAGCCGGTCGACCAGCGGCACCGCCTCGCGCACGCACGCCTCGAACGCGCCCGCTCCCTTGGCACGGATCAGATCGTCGGGATCCTGCCCCTCCGGCAGCGTCACGAACGACAGGCTCCGCCCCGGCGCCAGCATCGGCAGCGCACGATGCGCAGCACGGATCGCCGCCTTCTGCCCGGCATTGTCGCCGTCGAAGCACAAAGTCGGCACGTCGACCATCCGCCACAGCCGTTCAAGCTGATGCTCGGTCAGCGCGGTGCCGAGCGGCGCGACCGTCTCTCCGATCCCCGCCTGCGCGAGCGCGATCGCGTCCATATAGCCCTCGACCACGAACACCCGGTCCGCCTTGCGCGCGGCCGGCGAGGCCCGATCGAGATTGTAGAGCGTGCGCCCCTTGTCGAACAGCGGGGTGTCGGGCGAGTTCAGGTACTTCGGCTCGCCATCCCCGATGATCCGCCCGCCGAACGCAATCACGCGGCCCCGTGCGTCGCGGATCGGGATCATCAGCCGTCCGCGGAAGCGATCATACGGCTCCTTGCCTTCGACGCTGATCAGCAGCCCTGCCTCGATCAGCATCGCGTCGCCGAATTGCTTGAGCGCGGCGCGCAGCTTGCCGCGCGCGTCCGGCGCGAAGCCGAACCCGAAGGCGCGCCGCGTCTCGTCCGAAATCCCGCGCTTCTCCAGCAGCGCACGCGCGGCCGCCCCCTCGATGCCGTCGAGCTGCTGGCGAAACCACTCCGCCGCCGCCGCCATCACATCATGCAGCGACTGCGCTCGCTCCGCCCGCTCGGCCGCGCGCTTGTCCTGTGCGGGCATCTCCATGCCCGCCGCCTGCGCGAGTTCCTTCACCGCATCGATGAACGGCAGCCCGCGCTGATCGGTCATCCAGCGGATCGCGTCGCCATGCGCCGAACAGCCGAAGCAATGGTAGAAGCCCTTGTCGTCGTTGACGTAGAAGGACGGGGTCTTCTCGTTATGGAAGGGGCAGCAGCCCTTGTGCTCACGCCCGGCCTTGGTGAGCTTGGTGGTCTTGCCGATCAGCGCGCTGAGCGAGGTGCGCGCGCGGAGCTCGTCGAGGAAGGCGGGGGTCAGGGACATTTGGCGTTGCTCTGTGTCGACAGGCCCTCCCCCGACCCCTCCCGCAAGCGGGAGGGGAGTTCTGGTCGCGCCACATTATTCCCCTCCCGCTTGCGGGAGGGGCTAAGGGAGGGCCTGTTCGCCAGCACCCGCTCGATCTCGATAATAATCCCCTCGATCCGCTCCAGCACATCATTGTTCCAGAAGCGGATCACGCGATATCCCTGCGACTCGATGTACCGCGTACGCGCCGCATCGCGCTCGGCCTCAACCGCATGTTGCCCGCCATCCACTTCGATCACCAGCTTTGCCCCGCGTGATACGAAGTCGCATATGAATGGGCCGATCGGAAACTGCCGGTTGAAGCGAGCGCCAGCCACCTTCCTCGCGCTGAGACAGGCCCACAGCTTACGCTCCGCATCGGTCACCGTGGCGCGAAGCTCACGCGAACGTGCGGTCGGACGAGCATAACCGCGGTCGAGCATTGATATGACATGCCCTCCCCCAGCCCCTCCCGCAAGCGGGAGGGGAGCAAGAAGGCGCCCTCCCGCAAGCGGGGGCGGAGCTTTGTCACGCGCCCCAATGGTACGCGCGTTACGCCAACGCCGCCTTCACCAGCCCGCTCGCCTTCGACATATCCAGCACAGACCCATGCCGCGCCTTCAGCTCGGCCATCACGCGCCCCATGTCTTTCATCCCGCTTGCGCCGATCTCCGTCTTGATCGCGTCGATCGCCGCCGCCGTCTCCGCCTCGTCCATCTGCTTGGGCAGGAAACGGTCGATCACCGCCATCTCCGCCTCCTCGGCGGCAGCCAGTTCCTCGCGCCCGCCGCTGCGGAACATCTGGATCGATTCGATCCGCTGCTTCTTCATCTTCTGCAGCACCTCAACGACGAGCGAATCGTCGTCGGGCGCCTGCGCTGCGGTGCGCGCTTCGATGTCGCGGTTCTTGATCGCCGCCTGGATCAGGCCGATCGCGGCGCGGGTGTCCTTGTCACCGGCCTTCATGGCGGCGATTTGGGCTTGCTTGATATCGTCTCGAATCATGGTGCGTCCGCCCATATCAGATTGACGTGGCCGAGGGTGGGGTTTAGCGCGCCGCTCTTAACGTACATCGCCGCTTATCCAGGAGTGCCCGCCCCCATGGCCGACGCCAAGCCCTCGCACGCGCCCGCCAACAATCCTCGGCCAGAAGGCGCGACCGGCGTTCTCGTCCTTGCATCGGGTGACGTGCTGTGGGGCAAAGGCTTCGGCGCCGAGGGGCAGGCAGTGGGCGAGGTGTGCTTCCACACCGCGATGACCGGCTATCAGGAGATCATGACCGATCCCAGCTTCGCCGGGCAGGTCATCACCTTCACCTTCCCGCACATCGGCAACGTCGGCGCCAATCCTGACGACGTCGAGGCGGATGAGCCGCATGCTTTGGGCATGATCGTGCGCGAGGACCCCACCGCGCCATCCAACTTCCGTGCGGCGGAGAATCTCGACGGCTGGATGAAGCGTCACGCGCGTATCGGCCTGGCCGGCATCGACACCCGCGCGCTGACGCGGCGTATCCGCGCCGGCGGGGCGCCGAACGGCGTGATCGCGCATTCGGCGAGCGGCGCCTTCGACCTCGACATGCTCTTGCAGATGGCCCGCGAATGGCCCGGTCTCGAAGGCATGGACCTCGCCAAGGCGGTGACGCGCGAGACGCACGGCACCTGGGGCGACGACCGCAGCGGCGGCATTTGGCGGCTAGGCTTCGGGTACGAGGGCGACCAATCCCCATCTTCTTTGCCCCCCTCCCGCTCGCGGGAGGGGCTAGGGGAGGGCCTGTCCGCAGGCTCCACCCTCGATGAGACAAGCCCTCCCCCGACCCCTCCCGCAAGCGGGAGGGGAGCAGAAGACCGCCCCCACGTCGTCGCGATCGACTACGGCAGCAAGCACAACATCTTTCGCAACCTTGTTCAGGCGGGCGCGAAGGTTTCGGTGGTCCCCGCGGCGACCGATTTCGACGCAATCATGGCGCTGAAGCCGGACGGCGTCTTCCTGTCCAACGGTCCGGGCGACCCCGCCGCGACCGGCGAGTACGCCGTGCCGGTAATCCGCCAGCTGCTCGACACCGGAAAGCCGCTGTTCGGCATCTGCCTCGGCCACCAGCTGCTCGGCCTGGCGGTCGGCGCGCGCACGACCAAGATGTTCCAGGGCCACCGCGGCGCCAACCACCCGGTCAAGCGCCTCGCCGACGGCGCGGTCGAGATCACCAGCATGAACCACGGCTTCGCGGTCGAGCGCGACAGCCTGCCCGCCAACGCGCGCGAGACCCACGTCTCGCTGTTCGACGGCAGCAACGCCGGGCTGGAACTGACCGACAAGCCAGCGTTCAGCGTGCAATACCATCCCGAGGCGAGCCCCGGCCCGCAGGATAGCTTCTATCTGTTTGAGCGGTTTGTCGGTTCGCTGAAATGAGCGCCCGCTTCAAGCGGGTGGCCCTGCCGGCAGATCGCTTGATGGCTGATCGCGCCGCCGCTCATGGCATCCAGGGATTGATGATGGTCGCGCCGGTGCGCGCCATGTCGGATACGTTGCGAGTGACCAATGGGACGTCCGCCGCAATGGCTTGCGACGCGATCATCAGGTCGAGGTCCGCGATCGTGAGACCGCGGGCGGAGAGGTCTGCCTTGAGCCGCCCGAAGGTGGCGGCGACGGCCAGGTCCGGGAAGAGCAATCGTTCGACATACCGTTCCACGATGTCATCGACGAAGGTGCGCAACTGCCGCCTCCTATCTGAGTCGGGCAACCTGGCTATGCCAAACTCCATTTCGGCGACGACGATCGATGAGAGGAGCAGGTCATCCTTGCGGGTTGCGATCAGGTCGATAACCGCCGGAAGCGGATCGCGTCGGAGCAATTCGCTCCAGACGTTGGTGTCAATCAGCACCGAAGACGTCTCCGAGCGCTTTGTCTGCTCGCTCGCCCGCGAACGGGTCATCGTCAATGCCCGGTCGCGTGATCGCGATCAAATGGTCCACGAATTCCGTGCCGCTCATGGCGCGCAGGCGCGCCGCGCGGTCATCGTTGCCGCCGCCATAGGTGCGTTCGAGCAGAAGACGGATTTCCGCTTCCATCGACCGACCGTTCTTCACCGCGGCCAGCCGGGCGCCCCGTTTGACCTCATCCGCGAGGTTGCGGATCGTCACGCTGCCCATCGCCCATCTCCGATGATTGCAATGCAATCAATGTATTCAACGAGAGCATCCTGACAATGCCCAAACGCACCGACATCTCCTCCATCCTCGTCATCGGCGCGGGGCCGATCGTCATCGGTCAGGCGTGCGAGTTCGATTATTCGGGCACGCAGGCGATCAAGGCGCTCAAGGAAGAGGGCTATCGCATCGTCCTGGTCAATTCGAACCCGGCGACGATCATGACCGATCCCGAGCTCGCCGACGCCACTTATGTCGAGCCGATCACGCCCGAGATCGTCGCCAAGATCATCGAGAAGGAGCGCCCCGACGCGGTTCTCCCCACGATGGGCGGCCAGACCGCGCTCAACACCGCGCTGGCGCTGTTCCACGACGGCACGCTGGAGAAATACGGCGTCACCATGATCGGCGCCGATGCAGAGGCGATCGACAAGGCCGAGGACCGGCAGAAGTTCCGTGACGCGATGGACAAGATCGGGCTGGAAAGCGCCCGATCGGCCGTCGCGCATACCGAGGCGGAGGCGCTTGCCGCGCTGGAGAAGACCGGGCTGCCCGCGATCATCCGCCCGAGCTTCACGCTCGGCGGCACCGGCGGCGGCGTCGCCTACAACCGCGAGGAGTTCGTCGAGATCGTCCGCA
>JBELMF010000173.1:0-7281 GCA_042096015.1 Sphingomonas sp. | reverse complement strand
AAATGAAGCGCGTGCTCGCCGACATCCAGTCGGGCCGCTTCGTCAAGAACTTCGTGCTCGACAATCGCGCGGGCCAGCCCGAGCTCAAGGCCGCCCGCAAGGCCGCCGCAGCGCACCCGATCGAGAAGACCGGCGCGGAACTGCGGGCGATGATGCCATGGATCGGCGCGAACAAGCTGGTGGACAAGGATAAGAACTGACGCCAGCATGAAGTGCGGGCGATGTGGTGTTTTATCAGCCACCTCGCCCGGACTTCAGCTGGGTGATCGAATGGCCGACTATCAGGGCACAGAAGGTGACGACACGTTCTTCGGCGACTGGGAAATCAACTATTTCGATCTGACCGATGGCGGCTCGGACACCGCTTATGGCAATCGCTACGATGACCATTTCATGTTCGGCGCAACCTTCGACGAAACCGATCGGGTGGACGGGGGCGACCTCAACCAGCTCAATCAACTCGTGCTCGAAGGCGATTACTCCCGCCGCCTCACCATGAATGGCACGATGATGAAGAATATCTCAGTCGTGTTCCTGGGTGGATCGTACGAGTACAATTTGAAGCTCGCCGGCGATCTCGTCGCTCCAGACCAGTGGATCGGCTTTACCGCCAGCGCCTTTGACAAGGCGACAATCACGCTGGATGCCACCGATGCGATAGGCGGTGTCGCCTTCGGTTCCGGCATGTCGACCGCGCGGTTTTTCGGCGGCACCGGCCAGGATTCCCTAAATCTGTCGCAAGGGGCACGGGTTCGCTTCGACGGCGGCGCAGGGTTGAATACCCTCACGTTCGGCACGGCGACACGTGGGGTGACGGTCGATCTTTCCCTGTCGGATGTGTTTCAGAACACGCGGAACGGCGTCGTTTCGCTAACCAACGTCGCCAGCGTTTACGGGACAAGGTTTGCGGATCGCCTCATGGGCGACGACCAGAACAATTTCATCGTCGGATACGGCGGACGCGATCGCATAGCGGCGCGCGGCGGTGACGATTATATCTTCCTCGCGCCGGGCATTTCATCTGCCGCCGACGCGGAGACGCGCATTACCGTCGATGGTGGGGATGGCAACGACATCGTCAGCTTCTTCGCCACACATTACCAGCGCATCGGGGTGGTCGTAGACCTGAACGTACGCCGTGCGCAGGACACCAACTATGGCAGCATCATCTTCAGATCGGTCGAGAACATCACGGGGACGCTGCGCAACGACACGCTGACTGGCGACCGCAATGCCAATATTCTACTCGGCAATGAAGGAGCCGACGTTCTGTCAGGTCGCGGCGGTGACGATATCCTGCACGGGGATGCGTACGGCATCTTCGACCGTGACGAGATGAGGCTGGCTGTCACCCCGGTGCTCGACGATGCCTTGGCCGATACGCTGGATGGCGGCACTGGCGATGACTGGATCGACGGCGGCGGTGGCGACGATATCATCATCGGTGGGCGCGGCGCGGACATCCTGATCGGCGGTGCGGGCAACGATCTGTTCGTCTATAACGACATCAAAGATAGCACCGCCCACAAGGCAGAAACTATCCGCGACTTCGAGACCGGCGATCGCATTGATCTTTCCGCGATCGACAGCGATCTCGCGACTCCGGGGGATCAGGCCTTTCATCTCGGTCGCACCGAAGGGCGCGCCGGCGACATTGTGGTCGATTACCTTGGTGATACCGACCAGACTCGCATCCGCCTCTATGTCGACAGCGACGCGCGTCCCGACGGCCTCATCTATCTCGACGGGCGCGTCACACTGACCGAGGCAAACTTCAACTTCTGACAGCGCCGCAATTCGGCCACCCAGAAGATCATTGTTCCCGCCGCCCCGAACGACTAGGCGGCGGGCGCAATGCGGCCTGCGTCCGACACCCATACGACGTATCTGGCTCGCCCGTCCTGGCGTAGCCGCCTCTTGTCTTTGTCGTTCGCGCTGCTGCTGGTGGCACTGCTCGTGCTCGTCCTGATCCGCATGGGTGCATGGCCCGGTCGACCGCCCGGTGACGGTGGCGTTCTGTCGACGTTCGACGTCGCCCCGCCCGGGCCCGAGCGTGAGGCGGCACAGCAACGCCCGCAACAGCAAGCCAAGGCAATGCCGCAGCGCACCCCCACGCCGCCGGTCACACCCCCTCCCCAACCCGCGCCGGTTCCCGAGATCGAACTGCCCGGCGTGATCAAGCTTTCGCGGTCCGACTATGCCTCAGCCGACATCGGCCGCATCCCTAGCGTCGCGCCGGAGCCCGGCGGTGGCAGCGGCAATGCGAGCGCGGCCGGTGGCGGCGCCCAGGGAGTTGCCGGCGGCGGCCCCAATGGCGAGACGCTCTATGCCGCGGAATGGGTGCGCGAACCGACCCGGGCGGAAATGGTCACCTATATGCCGCAACGCGAACAGAGCGGCTGGGGCATCGTCGCCTGCCGCACGGTGGAGCGCAACCGGGTCGAAGACTGCCGTGAGATGGGCGAAACGCCGGGATCGGGCATCGCGCGCGGCCTGAGGCGCGCCTCGTGGCAGTTCCTGGTCCGTCCGCCGCGGGTGAACGGCAAGCCGCTGATCGGCGCCTGGGTCCGGATAAAATACGATATCGTCGTGGGCATCTCGAACTAGCGGAAACTTGTCGTTTCGGATGCGGACCTTTCCCCGTTCCAAACGTTATGGTTGGCATCTCGATACGTTTCCGGGAGGCTTTCTCATGCGCATCGCTCACGCTTTTCTGTTGTCCGCGTTGTTGACCGGCACCGTCGCCATCGCTGCCCCGCAGGCGCCGACGACCGCGCCGGGCACGAAGAACATCGCCGCGGTCACCGGCGGCACCTACACCGCCGACGCCGGCCACACGCTGGTGGAATGGACGGTCGATCACCTCGGCTTCACGCCGTATCTCGGGCTGTTCGGCGATGTGAGCGGCACGCTGACGCTCGATCCGAAGAACCCGGGCGCAGCCAAGGTGGACGTGACGATCCCGGTCGCCGAGGTCACCACTGCCAGCGCCGGGCTCACCAAGCACCTGCTGAAGCCGGCTGAGGGCGGCAAGCCCGCCGACTTCTTCGGCGGAGCACCGGCGCCGGCACGCTTCGTGTCGACCCGCGTCACGCCGAACGGCGAGAATGCGCGCATTGAGGGCAATCTGACGCTGAATGGCGTTACCAAGCCGGTCGTGCTCGATGCGCAATTCTACGGTGCGGGCAAGGCGCCGCAGATGATGGGTGGCAAGGAGAATGTCGGATTCACCGCCACCGGCGCGATCCGCCGCAGCGAATTCAACGTCGGCTACGGCATCCCGATGGTGTCGGACGAGGTGAAGCTCAAGATCACCGCCGCGTTCCAGAAGTAACGGCTATGCGCGTCGGCCCGGATGCCGCGAGCCGACGCGCAGTATCGTATCACGCCACGCGCCGGGCCGCGATCAGTCCTTCGAACGTCCCGCGCACCGCGGGCGAAGCGCTGTCGAGATGTTGCCGCATGCGCGCATCGAACGCGTCCGCGCTATCGGCCGGCCCGCGGCGCGCCATCTCCCAGGCGCCGAACTCGCGCGCCGCGATAGTGCGGTCCTGCAGCACCACGATGCCGCGATGACGCGGATCGCCCTTGATCCGGTCGAACACCCCCTGCACCGCGGCGTCCTCTCCCTCCAGCACCTGAAGGAAGCGGCGCTCGTCAGTCCACAGCAATCCCGTCACGCCTTCACGCCGATTGTTGCGAAGCGATGTGGCCAGAATGCCGGTGACATCGACGGCGGTCCGGGGCGCCGCCGTGCTGATATACAGGAGTTGTCTCACGTCGGGGTCCTTTTGCGATGCCCTTTCCAGCAGGCCCGGCTTACCGCGCAACTCCTTACAAAAGCTTCAAAACACCCTGCTACTGGACAAACCTGCATCAATCCGGCACCGTCGCGGCGATGGTCCCCGCGCTCGGCCTTCTCCTGCGACTTACGCGCCCTTAGGCGCGATCCCCGCTGTGCGCCCATCGGGCGGCACGCGAAACGCCTAAGGGCCAGCCGACCGACCCTCCCCGACCCTTTCAGCGAAGCGAGCCGATCCATGCTGCGCGACCCCGCGACCAAATACCGACCCTTCCCGCCGATTCAGATCTCCGACCGCACCTGGCCATCGAAGACGATCACCAAGGCGCCGCGCTGGCTCTCGACCGACCTGCGCGACGGCAACCAGGCGCTGATCGATCCGATGGACGCCGAGAGGAAGACCCGCTTCTTCGACCTGCTGGTGAAGGTAGGCCTGAAGGAGATCGAGGTTGGCTTCCCGAGCGCCGGGGCGACCGAGTTCGATTTCATCTCCGGCCTGATCAAGCAGGATCGCGTGCCCGAGGACGTGAAGATCCAGGTTCTCACCCAATCGCGCCGCGACCTGATCGAGACGAGCTTCCGCAGCCTCGAGGGCGCGCATTCGGCGATCGTCCACCTCTACAATGCCGTCAGCCCCGCCTGGCGCCGCATCGTCTTCGGCATGAGCCGCGACGAGGTGAAGGCGATCGCAGTCGAGGGCGCCAAGGTGCTTCGCGACGAGGCCGCCAAGCAGCCGAACGTCGACTGGCACGTCGAATACAGCCCGGAAACCTTCTCGACCGCCGAACTGGATTTCAGCATCGAAGTCTGCGCCGCAGTGATGGACGTGCTCCGCCCCTCGGCCGAGCGCCCGCTGATCCTCAACCTGCCCGCGACGGTCGAATGCGCGACGCCAAACGTCTATGCCGACCAGATCGAATATTTCGGTCGCCACATCCCGAACCGCGAGGCGGTGGTGATCAGCCTACACACGCATAACGATCGCGGCACCGGAGTCGCGGCAGCGGAGCTGGGCCTGATGGCCGGCGCCGACCGTGTGGAGGGCTGCCTGCTCGGCAATGGCGAACGCACCGGCAATTGCGACCTCGTGACCGTGGCGCTCAACATGTACACGCAAGGGGTCGACCCGCAGCTGGACCTCTCTGACATCGACGGCATCGTGAAGACGGTGGAATATGCCACCAACATCCCGGTTCACCCGCGCACGCCCTATGCCGGCGATCTCGTCTTCACCGCTTTTTCGGGCAGCCACCAGGACGCGATCAAGAAGGGCTTTGCCGCGCAGGAGGTGCGCAACGACGATCTGTGGGAAGTGCCTTACCTGCCGATCGACCCTGCCGATCTCGGCCGCAGCTATGAAGCGGTGATCCGGGTCAACTCGCAAAGCGGCAAGGGGGGCGTCGCCTGGGTCATCGAGCAGGACAAGGGGCTGAAGCTGCCCAAGCGCCTCCAGGGCGATTTCAGCCGCCACGTCCAGACGCTCGCCGACGAGACGAGCCGCGAGCTCAACGCTGCCGATATCTGGGGCGCGTTCGAGCGGACGTACCTGCCCGGTGACAAGGACAGGTTCGTGCTGCGCGACTATGACGAGACGGGCAGCGCCGGCGACCGTCTGTTCGTCGGGCGCATCACCATCGACGGCGAGGAGCGTTCACTCTCGGGCCGCGGCAACGGGCTTATCTCCGGCGTGATTGCCGCGCTCGCCGAGTCGACCGGTCCAGTGCTCGACGTTGTGGACTATACGGAGCACGCGATCGGCCATGGTGCCGGCGCTCAGGCTGCGGCGTATCTGGAATGTCGGACCGCCGATGGCCGAACGATATGGGGAGTAGGGATCGATTCCGATATCGCGACGGCGAGCGTCCGGGCGGTGCTGAGTGCGGCGAACCGGGTGTAAGCGCTTGCAACGCGGGTGAAGGCGGCGCACGGTTGGGCCGTCATACCTTGTGAGGGTTCGGGTGATGCTTACCCTTCTTCTCCTGCTGCAGGCTCAGACCAGCGATATCGTGATCACCGGCAAACGGCTGGAAGAAGCGCACGCTGCCTGCGTGCGCGGCGGCTGCACCCCGCTGCGCGACGCGCAGGCGAGCATTGCCCTAGCCGAGTCCCGTTTTCGTGACGGCAATTATCTGAGCGCGAAGCGGCTTCTCGCGGCGGCAGCGGAAAGAAACCGTGACAAGGCGGCGACCGATCCGAAGCCCGTGGCCGCGATTTACGAAGCCTATGCGACGGTCGCGCTGCACGAGGGCAACCAGGAGGATTACAAGAAGGCGGTCGGCCGGCAGGTTCGCACCCTGCGCGAGTATGTCGCGCCGGAAGATCCCGCAGCGGTAGCCGCAACCACCGCGACCGGAGACATGTGGCTGAAGCTGGGCGATCCGCGACAGGCTGACAACAGCTATCGCGCCGCCGAGGAAGATGCGCTCGCCCATGGTCGCGACCTATCGGCAATGCTGGCTGGCATGAAACGGGCCTGGCTTGCCTTTGCGCAGGATCGGCGAAGCGATGCCATGCGCAAGCTCGACGAGCTCGAAGCGCGCCCAATTGCCCAATCCGGCGGCACGCGCACGGCGCTGCGGGTGTTACGGCTGCGTATCGCGGCCAAGGACGCCGACGAGGACGAACTCAGCCGTTTGATCGGTGCCGTATCGCAAAGCCAGGCAGATCAGCCGACCCTGGTATGGGCGCCGAAGTACGACCTCGACTCTGCAGCCGCGCTGAGCCAGGTGGCCGCAACGAGCCGCCGTGTCGGCGACCTGACTCCGGTCGTCTCTCAATTCGCAGACCTTTCCGCCCAGGTCGACGCCATCCAGTGGATCGATGTCGGCTTCTGGATCCGCCCCGACGGACGCACCGCAGAAGTCGAAGTCCTGCGCGGCTCGCCGACCCACCCATGGGCCGAATCCGTAACGCGCCAGATCAGCCAGCGTCGCTATACCGCCAGCGGGGCGAACACCGCGGAGGACGGCACGTACAAGGTGGAACGATTCACCCGGCGGTCTGAGTATCTGACGCCGAAGGGGAGCCTCATCAAACGTCGGATTGCGACGGGCACCTTCGAAGTGCTCGATCTGACCGACGCACCCGAACCTCCCACCGCCGCACAGTAACGGTCAGCGCCGCCGGACGATCTCGCATCCGACCCGCGCATCCGGATATACGTCGAGTTTCATGGAGCGTACGCGTACTTCCCGCACGCGATCGTCGGCAAGGCACAGCGCGGCCACCGCATCCACCAGCGTTTCCTGCAAGGCATAGCCGGAGCCCCGGGCGAGCCGGTGGATGCCCGCCCGCACGAAATCATAATCCAGCACCTGATCGATCGCGTCCGATGAAGGCGCCGCCGGATAGGATACCAGCATTTCAACCGAGAGGCGGACCCGTTGGGGCTCCGCTTCATGCGGGTGGATCCCAAGCCGCATGGCAACGTCCAATTGATCGAGGATGATCCGATAGTCAGCCACGCCCCACGCCCCGAT
>JBELMF010000172.1:0-7318 GCA_042096015.1 Sphingomonas sp. | reverse complement strand
GGTGAGGTTGGCCTGGTAGATGTCGCCGGCGGCGATCAGGGCGAGCACCTCGTTCAGCGCCGCATCATAAGCGTCGCGCGTGACGTGCGGTTCGGGCGTGCCGACCCACGCGCCGGCGGGATCGGGAAGAAAGGCCGGGACATCGGGTAGTTCGGCATAATCGTCGAAGAGGCCGAACCAGACGAGCGGCGCGGTGGAGGCGCGCACGCCGGCGGTCGGTTCAAACGCGGCCCCGGCCTCGTAGGAGAGGAAGCCGGCGGCGTGGCGGCCGTTTGCGACGGCGGCGCGGAGGCGCTCCAGTGCGGGAAGCACCTCGGCCACCGACGATGCGGTGATGACGTCGACGGCGTTCGCATACAGGCGGGCAGGCGCGCCGCCGGGCCGGGCATCGTCGAGCAGCACATAGGGTGCAGCTAAGGTCGCGGCGATCGGCATCTGCCTGCAAATGCCCGCGCATCCTGCTTGCGGCAAGGGTGAGTCGCAGGTTAGCAGGTGTTATGCTCCGATCAGCCACCTGCGCCGCCGCCGTCGCGCTTCTTACGCTCCCCGCCACCGCCCAGGTCGCCAAGCCGGCCGCGATCACCGCGGAGGGCGTACCGCCGATCCCGGTCGCGCTGGCCGATGCGGTGCGGCCCTATCTGGAGGCGCGGTCCGCCGCCGGCGTCGACTGGAGCCCGGCAGACCGGTCGCTGCTGATCGCCACCCGCTTCGCCAATGTGGCGCAACTGCACAAAGTGGCGGCGCCGCTTGCCATGCGGCGGCAGATCACGTTCGAGGTCGATCGGATCAGCGGTGCCGCCTATTCCAAATCGGGCGACGTGCTGGTGGTGCAGAAGGACACCGGCGGCGGCGAATTCTTCCAGTTGTACACGTTGAAGGATGGGCAGCTCAGCCTTGTCACCGACGGCAAGAGCCGCAACGAATTCGGGGCATGGAGCCACGACGGCAAGTGGGTCGGCTATTCGTCGACCCGCCGCAACGGGGCAGACAGCGACCTGTACGTCGTCGATCCGCGCGATCAGAAGACCGACCGGCTCGTCGCGCAGGTGAAGGGCGGCGGCTGGGGCATCACCGACTTCGCGCCGGACGGCAGAACCGCAGTGGTCGGCGAATATCTGTCGATCCAGAAATCCAATCTCTATTCGCTGGATCTCGCCAGCGGCGCGCTGTCGCCGATCACCGACCCGGCCGCGCAAGTGTCCTGGGGCAACGCGCATTATGCGCCCGACGGCGCCTTGTGGGTAACGAGCGACCAGGGATCGGACGTGCAGCGCCTCGGCGTTCTCGATCCCCGTACGAAGAGCTTCCGCCCGGTCACACCGGCCGGAAAGTGGGATGTCGACGAGTTCGAGATTGCCGAGGACGGGCGCTTCATCGCCTATGTCACCAACGAGGCGGGGATCGGCCGCCTCAAGCTGCTCGATCCGGCGACCGGCCAGTCGCGCGACGTGAGCGGGTTGCCACGCGGCGTGATCGGAGGGATCAGCATCGCGCCTTGGGGTGCGATCGCCGTTACGGTATCGGGAGCGGGCACGCCCGGTGACGTGTTCGTGGTCGACCCGGCGACGCTCACCGTGACGCGCTGGACCGAGAGCGAGACGGGCGGGCTCGACGCATCGCGCAACGTGACGCCTGAACTGATCACGGTGAAAAGCTTCGACGGCGAAGAAGTGACCGGCTTTCTCTATCGACCCGACGCTGCGAAGTTTCCGGGCAAGCGCCCGCTGCTGATCGACATCCATGGCGGACCGGAGGGGCAATCCCGGCCGAGCTATCGCGGGGCGGCCAATTATTATCTCAACGAGCTCGGCATCGCGCTCTTCTACCCGAATGTCCGCGGCTCGTCCGGCTTCGGCAAGCGTTTCGTCGGCCTCGACAACGGGCCGTTCAAGCGCGAGGATTCAGTCAAGGACATCGGCGCGTTTCTGGACAGGCTCGCGGCAGATCGGGCGATCGACGGCAATCGCGTCGGCGTGCAGGGCGGCAGCTATGGCGGTTACATGTGCTATGCGTCCGCGATCCGCTACGGCGCGCGGCTGAAGGGCGCGCAATGTACCGTCGCGATCTCCAACTTCGTCACTTTCCTTGAAAACACGCAAAGCTACCGCCGCGACCTGCGCCGCGTCGAATATGGCGACGAGCGTGATGCGACGCAGAAGGCGAAGCTTCTCGAAATCTCGCCGATGACGCGGGTGCGCGACATCAAGGTGCCGCTGCTGGTGGTGACCGGTGCCAACGACCCGCGGGTGCCGCAGTCGGAGGCCGATCAGATGGTGGCCGCCGTGCGACAGGGCGGCGGCACGGCCTGGCACATCGTCGCGGCAGATGAGGGCCATGGCTATGCCAAGAAGGAAAATCGTGACTATGCGACATTGGCCGTGCTGACCTTCTGGCGACGCTTTCTGCTGGGGGAGACGGGGCAATGAGCGATCCGCGGACGAGCGATGCGCAGGCGAGCGAACCGGCGCTGCGCGCGATGATCGTCGCAGTGACGCCGATCGAGCAAAATTGCACCATCATCTGGTGCACCAGGACGATGAAGGCGGCGGTGATCGATCCCGGCGGCGACCTGCCCAAGATCAAGGCGGCGGTGGCACAGGCCGGCGTCACGGTGGAGAAGATCCTGCTGACGCACGGCCATATCGACCATGCCGGCGAGGCCAAGCCGCTCGCCGACGATCTGGGCGTGCCGATCGAGGGACCGCAGGAGGAGGACCGCTTCTGGCTCGCGCGGCTGGGCGACGATGGGCGCAACTGGGGCATCCGCGGCGTGCCGTTCGAGCCCGACCGCTGGCTGGAGGATGGCGACACGGTGACGGTCGGCGACCTCACGCTCGACGTGTATCACACGCCCGGCCACACCGCGGGGCATGTGATCTTCCATCATGCGCCGTCGAAATTCGCGCAGGTGGGCGACGTGCTGTTCCAGGGCTCGGTGGGGCGCACCGACCTGCCGCAGGGTAACCACAAGACGCTGCTGAACTCGATCGTGACGAAGCTGTGGCCGCTGGGAAGCGAGACGGCGTTCATTCCGGGCCATGGCAAGCCCTCCACGTTCGCGCATGAGCGCAAGTGGAACATGTTCGTCAGTGATGATGCGATGGAGGCGTGACGTTCTTCCTTCGTCATCCCGGATCAAGTCCGGGGTGACGAAGGGGGTGCTGATATGACCGAGGCCGAGTTCATCGCCGCGCTGCGCCGTCTGCCGCTGCACCCCGGCGCGCTGGGTTTGGCGGATGATGCCGCGCGGCTGGGCGGGTTCGTCGTCACCACCGACACGTTGGTGGAGGGGGTGCATTTCCTTCCCGATGATCCGCCTGGCGACGTGGCGTGGAAGGCGGTGGCGGTGAACCTGTCCGATCTCGCCGCCAAGGGCGCAGTGCCGGAGGGGGTCATGCTCAACTACCCGCTGTCAGGCGAGGCGTGGGATCGGGCGTTCCTGGCCGGGTTGAACGCGTGCCTTTCCGTGTGCGATTGCCCGTTGCTGGGCGGGGACACCGTGTCGCTGCCGCCCGGCGCGCCGCGGGTGCTGACCGTCACCGCCTTCGGCCGCGATGCGGCGGCGCCGGTGCGATCGGGCGCGCGGGCGGGCGACAATCTGTGGGTGACGGGTTGCATCGGTGACGCAGGCGCGGGGCTCGCCGTGGCGCAGGCTGGCGAGGGGCCTGAGGTGCTGCTCGCCGCGTACCGCCGGCCGCGGCCGCGGCTGGCCGAGGGGCGGGTGCTTGCGCCGGTCGCGCATGCGATGATGGACGTGTCGGACGGCTTGCTGATCGATGCGTGGCGGATGGCGGCGGCGAGCGGGCTGGCGGTGACGATCGCGCTTGATCGGGTGCCGCTGTCGGCGGCGTATCGCGCCTTTGCCGGGGACGATCCGTTGCGCGCGGCGACTGCTGGGGACGATTACCAGCTGCTCTGCGCGTTGCCGCCGGATCAGCGGCCGACGGCGGTGGCGACGTGTGTCGGTTCGTTTGCGGACGGGCGCGGGCTGGCGCTGACTGATCAAGGCGAGCCGGTGGCGGTGCCCGAGCGGCTGGGGTTCGAACACCGGGCCTGAGCTTTTCGACGAGTCGACAGCCTGCGCAGACTTCGTCATCTCGGACTTGATCCGGGATCCATGATAACGCGAGCGTTGAGGCCGGAGGTGCGAGCGATAGCGCCTGCGGATCGTTGGATCCCGGATCAAGTCCGGGATGACGGTAGGTGCGGGGTCCATCGTGCGCCCCCTCAACCCCGCTTGCGCTTTCCCTTCATCCGGTTACGCTCCACCGCCTTAGGAGAACGGCGGCCACCATCCACAAGGGCGGGGCTGACCGGTGGATGTTTCAGGGAAGGAAAGCGCGAATGACCACGGTCACTATCGCCATCCTCTGCGGCCTATTGGCCGTGGTCTATGGCATCGTCACGAGCCAGCAAGTGCTGCGCGCATCACCCGGCAACGCCCGGATGCAGGACATCGCCGCCGCCATCCAGGAAGGCGCCAAGGCCTATCTCGGCCGGCAATATACCACCATCGCGATCGTCGGCGTGGTCGTCGCGGTGATCCTGTTCGCAACCCTGGGGGCGCTGTCCACGGTCGGGTTCCTGATCGGGGCGATCCTGTCGGGCGTGGCGGGTTATGTCGGCATGAACATTTCGGTGCGGGCCAATGTGCGCACCGCGGAGGCCGCGCGCGGCAGCCTGCAGGGCGGGCTGACCATGGCGTTCCGCTCGGGCGCCGTCACCGGCATGCTCGTCGCGGGGCTCGGGCTGCTCGCGATCGCGGGGTTCTTCTGGTATTTGACGGGGCCGGCCGGATACGCGCCCAATGCGCGCGCGATCGTCGAGGCGCTGACTGCGCTGGCGTTCGGGGCGTCGCTGATCTCGATCTTCGCGCGGCTGGGTGGCGGCATCTTCACCAAGGCGGCGGACGTCGGTGCGGACCTCGTCGGCAAGGTGGAGGCCGGCATTCCGGAGGACGACCCCCGCAACCCGGCGGTGATCGCGGACAACGTCGGCGACAATGTCGGCGATTGCGCGGGCATGGCCGCCGATCTGTTCGAGACCTATGTGGTGACGCTGGGCGTGACGATGATCTCGATCGCGCTGCTCATCACCGCCTCCCCTGCCGAACTGATGAGCCTGATGAGCCTGCCGCTGATCGTCGGCGGCGTGTGCATCATCACCTCGATCATCGGCACGTATATGGTGCGGCTGGGATCGAAGGGGTCGATCATGGGCGCGCTGTACAAGGGGTTCTGGACCTCGGCGCTGCTCGCCATTCCGGCGATCTATGTCGCGACTCAGATGACGCTGGGCGATCTCAACGTGCCGATCGGCGCAGCGGGCTTTCTCGATGCGCCGAGCGATGGCGTGGCGAGCGGGCTGGGCGATCTCGCCGCGACCGACGTCACCGGCGCGCCGGGCGCGGATGCCTTCACCGGCATGGACCTGTTCTGGTGCATGCTGATCGGCCTTGCCGTGACCGGGCTGATCGTGTGGATCACCGAATATTATACTGGCACCAATTATCGCCCGGTGAAGTCGATCGCCAAGGCGAGCGAGACCGGCCACGGCACCAACGTGATCCAGGGGCTGGCGATTAGCCTGGAGGCGACGGCGCTGCCGACGCTCGTCATCGTCGTCGCGGTGGTGGCGGCGTACAAGCTCGCCGGGATCATCGGGATCGCGTTCGGCGCGACGTCGATGCTGGCGCTGGCCGGCATGGTGGTGGCGCTCGATGCCTACGGGCCAGTGACCGACAATGCCGGTGGGATCGCCGAAATGGCGGGGCTTGAGGATGAGGTGCGGCACAAGACCGACGCGCTCGACGCGGTGGGCAATACCACCAAGGCGGTGACCAAGGGCTATGCGATCGGCTCCGCCGGCCTCGCCGCGCTGGTGCTGTTCGGCGCCTATACCACTGACCTGGAGACCTATTTCCCGGACATCCAGGTCGATTTCAGCCTCTCCAACCCGTATGTGATCGTCGGGCTGCTGCTCGGCGCGTTGCTGCCGTACCTGTTCGGCGCGTTCGGCATGACCGCGGTGGGGCGTGCCGCCGGCAGCGTCGTAGAGGAGGTGCGCGGGCAGTTTCGCGACAATCCCGGCATCATGGAGGGTACCACCAGGCCCAATTACGGGCGCACGGTGGACCTCGTCACCCGCGCCGCGATCCGCGAGATGATCGTGCCCTCGCTGCTGCCGGTGCTCTCGCCGATCGCGCTCTATTTCATCGTGACGGTGGTGGACGGCCCGGCATCGGGCTTTGCGGCGCTCGGCGCGATGCTGCTCGGCGTGATCGTCTCGGGGCTGTTTGTCGCGCTGTCGATGACCAGCGGCGGCGGGGCGTGGGACAATGCCAAGAAATATATCGAGGACGGCAATTACGGCGGCAAGGGATCCGAGGCGCACAAGGCGGCGGTGACCGGTGATACGGTCGGCGATCCTTACAAGGACACCGCCGGGCCGGCGGTGAACCCGATGATCAAGATCACCAACATCGTCGCGCTGCTGCTGCTCGCCGCGCTGGCGGGACATGGGGCGGGGTAAGGGCGTTCGCTTTCGTCATTCCTCCCCTCCGGGGGAGGAATGGGGGCGGCGAATATTGCGTCGGGCCGCTGCGCTGCCTATCCATTAATCAAACAGGAGCAACGCAGCAGCCATGACCACATTCGACGATCGCGAGCGCGCTTTCGAAACCAAGTTCGCGCGCGACGAGGAGATGGCGTTCCGCATCGTCGCGCGGCGCAACCGCCTGCTCGGCCAATGGGCGGCCGAGCTGATGAAGCTGACGCCCGAAGAGGCGGATGCCTATGCCAAGACGGTGGTCCACGCCGATCTGGAAGAGGCCGGCGACGGCGACGTGATCCGCAAGCTGGTGGGTGACCTCACCGCGGCGGGCGTCGACATCGGCGAGGCCGACGTGCGCCAGGCGCTCGACGAGCAGACCGTCGAGGCACGCCGCCAGCTGATGGAAGCGCAATAACATGCCGATGGCAGCGGACGAGATCGCGACGCTGATCCGCGAAGGCATTCCCGACGCCGAGGTCGAGATCACCGATCTCGCCGGCGACGGCGATCATTATGCGGCCAAGGTGATGGCGGCGTCGTTCGCCGGCATGCCGCGCGTCAAGCAGCACCAGGCGGTTTATGCCGCGCTCGGCGGGCGGATGGGCGGCGTGCTCCACGCCTTGCAGTTGACGACGGGCGTGCCGAAATAACCGGCAACAGCCGCGCAAAGGATAGATCATGACCGACGATACCAACGCCCGCATCGATGCGGTGGTGAAGAACAACCCCGTGGTGCTGTTCATGAAGGGCACGCCGCTGTTCCCGC
>JBELMF010000171.1:0-7356 GCA_042096015.1 Sphingomonas sp. | reverse complement strand
CGAACGCCGATCCGCTGCGGCGCTGGCAATCGAGGCAATGGCAGACCGAGAAGCGCACCGGTTCGCCGATGCACTCGATCGCCAGCGCACCGCACATGCAGGCCGCGCGGCGGGTCACTTCTTGGCGGCCTTGCGCAGCGCGAGGCGAACCAGCGAATCAAGCGTAGCGCCGGGCCCGAGTTCCTCTTCTGCCGCGGTCACGGCCGCCGATGCCTCGGCCGGGCGGAAACCAAGGTTGAGCAGCGCCGAGACCGCATCGGCGCTGGCGCCCACCGGCACTGCCTGCGCCGCGGCGGCTGGCCCGAGCACGATGCCGCCGGCCTTGTCCTTCAGCTCGCGCACGATCCGCTCGGCGAGCTTCGGGCCGACCCCGTTGGCGCGGGCGACCATCGCCTTGTCCTGCGACGCCACCGCACGGCTGAGTTCGGCCGGATCGAGCGCCGACAGGATCGCCAGCGCGACGCGGGCGCCCACGCCCTGCACGCCGGTGAGCAGCCGGAACCAGTCCCGCTCGTCCGCACTCGCGAAGCCGACGAGCCGCTGGAAATCCTCGCCCACCAGCAATTCGGTATGAACATGAACGGCCTCGCCGACGGAGCCAAGCGCGGCCAGCGTGCGAGACGACGCGCCGACCAGATAACCGACGCCATTCACCTCGACCACCGCGGCATCGGCGCTGGTGCCGGCAAGAATGCCCTTGAGATATGCGATCACAGCCCGGCGTCCGTCATGAACGAACCGCTAGCGGTTCGCGCACCAACGGCCAACCTCCCACCGTCGGCACGCGCTACCATTGTGCGCGCCGCGTCATCCCGGTTGCGCTGGCGACATGATGCGCATGGCAGATCGCCACCGCCAGCGCATCGGCCGCATCGGGCCCGGAGACCTTGGCGCCCGGGAGGAGCACGCCGATCATCGCCTGGATCTGGCGCTTTTCCGCGCCGCCGGTGCCGACGACTGCCTTCTTCACCGTGGAGGGATGATATTCGCCGATGGTGAGCCCTGCCCCGGCCGCCGCAAGCAGCACCACGCCGCGTGCCTGCCCCAGCTTCAGCGTCGACTGGGCGTTGGTATTGCCGAGCACTTCCTCCGCCGCGGCGCCATCGGGCCGCTCGGTGCGGATGACGTCGATCAGCGCGGCATAGAGATTGGCCAGACGGCGCGGCAGGGGCGCGGACGGATCGGTCTTGATCTGGCCGTTGGCGACATGCCGCAGGCGGTTACCCTCCGCGGAGATCACCCCCCAGCCGGTCGTGCCGAGGCCGGGGTCGAGGCCGAGGATGATCAAATCTTCCCTCCCGCTTGCGGGAGGGGTCGGGGGAGGGGCTGTCGGCAGAGATCGCAACGGAACATTTGGGGGACATGCCCTCCCCCAGCCCCTCCCGCAAGCGGGAGGGGAGCAAAGACGCGACCGCTCCCCGCTTAGCCGAGCTTCTCCATGACCTCGTCGGAGACTTCGTAATTACCCCAGACCTGCTGGACGTCGTCGTCATCGTCCAGCGCGTCGATCAGCTTGAACAGCGTCGCCGCATCGCCCTCGTCCACCGCGACCATCGTCTGCGGGCGCCAGGCGAGCTTGGCGCTCTCCGCCTCGCCGAGCACCGGCTCGAGCGCCTTGGCGACTTCGTGCAGATCGGCCTGCGCGGTCCAGATCTCGTGGCCGTCGTCGCTCGACGTCACGTCCTCGGCGCCTGCTTCCAGCGCGGCCTCGAACACCTTGTCGGCATCGCCGGCGCTCGCGGGATAGTTGATCAGGCCCATGCGGTCGAAGCCATGGCTGACCGAGCCCGATGCGCCCAGGTTGCCGCCGTTCTTGCTGACCGCGGTGCGCACGTTGGTGGCGGTGCGGTTGCGGTTGTCCGACAGCGCCTCGATGATCAGGCTCACGCCGCCCGGGCCGAAGCCTTCGTAGCGGATTTCCTCGTAATTCTCCGCCTCGCCGCGGCTCGCCTTGTCGATCGCGCGCTGGATATTGTCCTTGGGCATCGACTGCGCCTTGGCGGCGTTCACCGCCGCGCGCAGCCGCGGGTTCATGTCCGGATCGGGAAGCCCCATCTTCGCCGCGACGGTGATTTCGCGCGAAAGCTTCGAGAACATGCCCGAACGCTTCTTATCCTGTGCACCCTTGCGGTGCATGATGTTCTTGAATTTGGAATGACCTGCCATGCGCGCGGCCATACGCGCGCGTGCCCCGCTTCATCAAGCCTTGCGCCGACTCCCGCCGATGCGCCAAACGGCGCGGCATGACGATTGCCGTGGACATGGGCGCCGACACCTCGGGCGCGCCGGTCCTGATCGACCTCGAGGAACTGCTCGCCACCCGATTGCTCGTGCAGGGCAATTCGGGCTCGGGAAAGTCGCACCTGCTGCGCCGGCTGCTGGAGCGATCGGCAGGCCAGGTGCAGCAGGTGGTGATCGATCCCGAGGGCGATTTCGTCACGCTCGGGCCGACCTATGGCCATGTCGTGGTCGAGGCGACCGACTATTCGGAGCGCGAGATCGCGCGAATCGCCGGCCGGCTGCGCGAACACCGCGCCTCGGTGGTGCTCAGCCTCGAGGGGCTGGAGGCGGAGGGCCAGATGCGCTGCGCCGCGACCTTCCTGTCGGCGATGTTCGATGCGCCGCGCGAACATTGGTATCCGGCGCTGGTAGTGGTCGACGAGGCGCAGCTCTTTGCGCCCACCACGGGCGGCGAGGTGGCGGAGGAGGTACGCCGTGCCTCGCTGTCGGCGATGACCAACCTGATGTGCCGCGGGCGCAAGCGCGGCCTCGCCGGCGTGATCGCGACCCAGCGCCTTGCCAAGCTCGCCAAGAACGTCGCGGCCGAGGCGTCCAACTTCCTGATGGGGCGCACCTTTCTGGACATCGACATGGCGCGCGCCGCCGACCTGCTCGGCATGGAGCGCCGGCAGGCGGAGGCGATCCGCGATTTGCCGCGCGGCACCTTCCTCGCGCTCGGGCCCGCAGTCTGCCGCCGTCCGCAAACGGTGAAGATCGGCGCCGTGGAAACCAGCGCGCGCTCGGGCAGCCCCAAGCTGACCCCGCTTCCCTCCGCGCCCCCGGCGGACCTCAAGGACCTGATCTTCGCCGAACCCGAGCCGGAGGCCGCGCCGCAGCTGCCGATGGCGTTCGAGGCGCGACCGCGCCGCGTGCCGGCGGAGGAGCTGATTTCGGAGATGGCGCGCCCCGCGCCGCTGCCGCCCGAGCCGGAGCGTTCGGACGAGGAGGTTTCCACCATCGTCGCGGACGTGCTGCGCGCGATCGTTGAGGATCCCGAATCCGCCGGCCGCCCAGCCTCCGTGCTGTTCCAGGATTTCCAGGTCCGCTGCCGCATGCAGGGCCTGTCGCGCTTGGGCATGGAGCTGGGCGACTTCACCCGCCGGCTGTCGTCGGCGCGCGCGGGCATCTACGATACCGCCGATCCCGAATGGGCCGAGGCGGTCGCGCTGGCGGGCGCGCTGCCGGACGAAATGGTCGGGCCGTTCCTGCTGGTCGCCAAGGCCGCCAAGGAAGGCGCCCCCTGCCCCAGCGACGCCGCGCTGGCGGAGACCTACGGCACGTCGTCGCTCGGCCGCGTCCGGCGCCTGATGGGCTATATCGAAAGCCGCGACCTGATCGTCACGCGCACCGATCTGTCGGGCAAGCGCTCGATCACCATCGCGCGGCTGGGCTGGACGACCGCGGCGGCGGAAGCGGCGTAGTCGTCAGCCGCTTCGTCACCCCAATGACGAGTGAAAGGCAGACGGCGCCCAACCCCGCACCGTCATGCCGGACTCGCCCCGGCATCCACCGGGCCGCACACTCTACGCCGGCGAAGTCCGCGGCATCGTGGATGTCGGGATGCCGTCTGACCCACTCGCCACCGTCATCCGGGCCTTGAGCCGGGATCCAACCTTTAACGAACGCTGCGCTTTATTGCAGCACTCAGCGCCCGCGGCACCATGGATCCCGGCTCAAGGCCGGGATGACGACTAAAATCCTATCGCAAAATCAAGAGGCGCCTCAGAGCATCCCCAGCGCCTGCATGTACGTCTCGAGGATCATCTCCTCTTCCTGATATTCTTCCCGCTTCTTCTTGCGGATCGACATGATCTTCTTGATCGCCTTGGGATCATATCCGCGGCTCTTGGCTTCGGCGAACACGTCCTTGATATCGTCGGCGATACCCTTCTTTTCTTCTTCCAGGCGTTCGGCGCGCTCGATCAGCAGGCGCAGTTCTTCTGCCGCTACCTGACCGCCACCCATACCCTCGCCGCGTTCTTCAGCCATCGTCCGTACCCCAAAAGTGAAGCACCGCCCGGCTCACGCACGAGGGGCGGCGCAGTTACCGTGAAAATCGGTTGCGGCGGCGGCTCCTATGGGAAGCCGCCCGCGCGATCAAACGCTATTCGGTGAGCGGCTTGGCAACGGCGCCCTTGTGCATCACGAAGCGCACGCGCTCGAGCTGGCGCACATCGGCGAGCGGCGAGGAATCGACCGCGATGATGTCCGCCGTCTTGCCCGGCTCGATCGTGCCGATAGCATTGCCCTGTCCCAGCACCTCGGCAGCGGTGACCGTCGCGCTGCGGATCGCCTCGGCGGGGGTCATGCCGACCTTTTCGACGAGCAGCGCGAATTCCTGGCCATTGTCGCCGTGCTTGGAGACGCCGCTGTCTGTGCCGAAGGCGAACTTCACGCCCGCCCTGTAGGCGCGGCGATGGCTGTCCTGCATCGCCGCGGCAGCGGCTTCCGCCTTGGGCAATACCGCCGGTGGCAGTGCGCCGGCGCGCGCCTGCGCCACCGCCGCGACCGGGGCGATCTCGGTCGGCACCAGATAGGCGCCGGTCCGCTTGAACGCCGCAATGGTCTCGTCGTCGATGAAGCTGCCGTGCTCGATCGTGTCGACGCCGGCAGCAAGCGCTGCCTTGGTGCCCTCTGCCGCATGGCTGTGTGCCGCGACCTTGCGGCCGAGATTATGTGCCGTCTCGACGATCGCCGTCATTTCCTCAGGCGTGAAGGCGCGGCCGAGCCCGCCGGAGACATTCGACAGCACGCCACCGGTCGCGGTGATCTTGATTACCTGCGCGCCAAGGCCGACCTGGCGCCGCGTCGCGCGCACGCAATCGGCCGAGCCGTCGCAGGTATTTTCCACCATCGGCGATACGGCGTGGACAAACGGCTCGGCCAGGCCGTTGAGCGGATCGCCATGGCCACCCGTAACCGAGATGGCAGTGCCGGCATTCACGATCGTCGGCCCATCGACGTCGCCGCGGTCGACCGCATCGCGCAACGCGCGGATGGCGCGCGGCTCACCGCCAAGATCACGCACGGTGGTGAAGCCCGCATGCAAGGTCGCGCGCGCATTACCGACGCCGTAGAGCACGTCGTCGGCCGGTTCGGTGTTGAGCGCCGTAAGCCGCGCCCGCATCGGATCGCCGCCGATGCCGAGCAGGTGGACGTGAAGATCGATCAGCCCCGGCAGCACGAACTTGTCATTGAGCGCGACCAGCTTCGCACCGGTCTCGGGTGGGACGAAGCCGTCGCGCACCTCGGCGATCTTGCCGTCGCGTACGATGATCGTGCTGTTGCCGCGCGGCGCCTGGCCAGGGCGGTCCAGAAGCGCGCCGGCGTGGATATAGGTGACCTTCGACGTGGGCACCGCAGTCTGCGCCACCACGGGCGTGGCCGCCGACATCAGCAATGCGGCCGCGATCGCGTTCTTCATTCCCCTGTCCCCCTTTTCGGCGCCGGCTTCGGCGACGCTGACCCTTGTTGTCCGGGGAGGGTAGAAGAAAGAACGGCGTTTCCACAAGCGCGTCCTGTTCTGCCGTTACCCGGGCCTTGAGTCGGAGGCCGCTACATTCGCAACGAAGGAGATGAAGCGGGATCCCGGATCAAGTCCGGGATGACAGGTGTTTCAAGCGTTCTTCGCGACGCTCTCTTCCATCCGGCGCAGCTGCTCTGGCGTCGCCTCGCCCTGATGCTTCGCCTTCCACTCTCCGTACGGCATGCCGTAGATTGCTTCCCGCGCGGCGTCCTTGGGCAGCCCGCCCGCCTCGCCCACCCAGTCCGACAGGCAGTTGCGGCAGAAGCCCGCGAGCCCCATCAGATCCACGTTCTGCGCATCGCTGCGGTGGCGCAGATGCCGCACCAGCCGCCGGAACGCTGCCGCCGCGGTCGCATCGTCGATCGCATCGATCGGGTCCATCATCGTCTCCAAGGTTGATCGCCGCGAGATAGCGGCTAGGGGGTCGCGCGGCAAAGCGAGGAACCGATTACATGACACGAGCGATCACCCCCCGCAGCCGCAAGGTGCGCGTGCTCGCCACTTTGGGCCCGGCGAGCAGCACGCCCGAGATGATCGCCAAGCTGTTCGAGGCCGGCGCCGACGCCTTTCGCATCAACATGAGCCACGGCGATCAGCAGTCGAAGGTCGGCGTGATCCAGGCGATCCGTGGGCTGGAGAAGGTATACGGCCGCCCGACGACGATTCTTGCCGATCTTCAGGGCCCCAAGCTGCGCGTTGGCAAATTCGAGGGCGGCCGCGTCGAGCTGGCGCATGGCGCGACCTTCGTGCTCGATCGCGATCCGACGCCTGGGGATGCGAGCCGAGTCGAGCTGCCGCATCGCGAAATCTTCGAGGCGATCGAGCCGGGCGCGCGCCTGCTGCTCGATGACGGCAAGCTGGTGCTGCGCGTGATGGAACATGAGCACGACCGGATCGTGACCAATGTCGAAGTCGGCGGACCGCTCAGCAACAACAAGGGGCTGAACGTGCCCGACGTGGTGCTGCCGATGGCGGCATTGACCGACAAGGATCGCTCCGACCTAGCCTTTGCCACCGAGGAAGGCGTCGACTGGATCGCGCTGTCCTTCGTGCAGCGCCCCGAGGATCTCGCAGAGGCGCGCAAGCTGATCGCCGGCAAGGCCGCGCTGCTCGCCAAGATTGAAAAGCCTGCCGCCATCGACCGCCTCGAGGAGATCGTCGAGATGTGCGACGGCGTGATGGTCGCGCGCGGCGATCTCGGCGTCGAGCTGCCGCCCGAGACGGTGCCGCCGCTGCAGAAGCGCATCGTCGAGACCGCGCGACGGCTCGGCCGCCCGGTCGTGGTGGCGACGCAGATGCTCGAGTCGATGATCACCTCTCCGTCGCCGACGCGCGCCGAAGTGTCCGACGTGGCGACCGCCATCTATGACGGTGCGGATGCGATCATGCTGTCGGCAGAGAGCGCGGCGGGCGCTTGGCCGGTTGAGTCGGTGGCGATGATGAACGCCATCGGTACGTCGGTCGAACGCGATCCGATGCACGGCGACCGCGTCCGCTTTACCATTACGAGGCCCGATCCCACCACCGCCGACGCGCTGGCCGAGGCGGCG
>JBELMF010000170.1:0-7368 GCA_042096015.1 Sphingomonas sp. | reverse complement strand
ACCGCGGGCAGGCCGATCCCCAGCCCGATGACCCCGCCGCCCACCGCCGCGCCGATCGCATTGCCCAGGTTGAACGCCCCGATGTTCATCGCCGAAGCGAGGTTGGGCGCATCCGCCGCGGCCTGCATCACCCGCATCTGCAACGGCGGTACGATCGCGAAGCTGGCGACGCCCCAGACCAGGATCGCGATCGCGGTGGGCACCGGCCAGCGCATCACGCCGGCGAAGACGACCAGCACCACGGCGAGGACCGTGAAGCTCGCGACCAGCGTCCGGTCGATCGAACGGTCGGCGAACCGCCCGCCCAGCGCATTGCCGATCGTCAGACCGATCCCGTAGAGCATCAGCATCGCGGTGACGAACCCGGTCGCGGCGTGGGTCTGCTCGCGCAGGATCGGGACGATATAGGTGAAGACGGTGAACATCGCGCTCGCCCCGACGACGGTCAGCGCCAGTGCCGCCAGCACCGGCCCGCGCGCCAGCACGCGCAGTTCGGCCCGCATGTCGCCACCGCCGTCCACCGGCAACGACGGCAAGGCAAGCCGCAGCGCGAGCATCGCCACCGCGCCGATCACCGCGATCCCGGCAAAGGCGCTGCGCCACCCCAATATTTCGCCCGCCCATGTCGCCAGTGGAACCCCGCCGATCGTGGCGACGGTCAGTCCGGTGAACATCGCCGCCACCGCCCCCGCGCGCCGTTCCGGCGGCACGAGGCTTGCGGCCACCACCGAGCCGACCCCGAAGAACGCACCGTGATTGAACGAGGTCACGACGCGCGCGATCATCAGCGTCCAGTATCCGTCCGCCAGCGCCGACAGCGCATTACCGATCGTGAAGATACCCATCAACGCGATCAGCAGCGTCCGCCGGTCCACCCGTGCGGTGGTGAGCGTCATCAGCGGCGCGCCGACCAGCACGCCGATCGCATAGGCGCTGACGAGCAGCCCGGCGGCCGGAATCGAGACGCCGAGGTCCGACGCGATCGAGGGTAGCATCCCCATCGGCGCGAATTCGGTGACGCCGATGCCGAACGCGCCCGTCGCGAGCGCGAGCAGGGATGGATCGAGACGCATGGCTGGCCTTTTCCGTTGTTGCAGCCACGCAGATGATCGCTTGCGCCGCCCGCGTGTAGCCGCATTGTCGGACCGACAGCTTTGCGTGGGGATCATCGATGGACGTGAGCGGACGATCGGGGGAAATGGCGGTGTTCGCGGCGATCGTCGAACAGGGCAGCCTGTCGGCGGCGGCGCGCGCGCTGGGCCTGACGCCGTCGGCGGTCAGCCGGATCGTCGCGCGGATCGAGGCGCGCCTCGGCGCACGGCTGCTGGTCCGCACCACGCGGTCGCTGTCGCCGACCGCCGAGGGCGAGGTCTATCTGCGTGCGGCACGGCGGATCCTGGCCGACATGGCGGAGGTGGAGGGCGCGATCGCCGACCAGGGCGCGCCGCGCGGCCGGCTGCGCGTCACCGCGTCGCTGGCGCACGGGCGGCTCTGCGTCGTGCCGCTGCTGGGCGATTTCACCGCCCGCCATCCCGGCATCCTGATCGACCTGATCCTCAGCGACCGCATCATCGACGTGCTGGGCGGGCAGGCCGACATCGCGATCCGCTTCGGCCATCTCGCCGACAGCCCGCTGACCGCGCGCAAGCTCGGCGAGACCGGGCGGGTGGTGGTCGCGGCACCCGGCTATCTGGCGCGCCACGGCACGCCGCTGCTGCCCGACGACCTGCTCGACCACAATTGCCTGAGCTTCAGTTTCCGCCGCGCCGAACCCGGCTGGCCGTTCCGCCGCGACGGCCGCGATTTCGCGCTGAACGTCACCGGCACGATCGAGGCGAACAACGGCGAGACGCTGGCGCAACTCGCCCGCGCCGGGGTGGGCATCGCCCGCGTCGGCCGGTTCGCGGTGGCCGACGATCTCGCCGCCGGCCGGCTCGTGGCGCTGCTGGAGGACTGTAATCCGCAGGACCACGAAGCGCTCCACGCGGTCTTCGTCGGCGGATCGACGATGCCCGCCCGCGTCCGCGTGTTCATCGACTATCTGGTCGAACGGCTCGCCGCGGTTGCGTGAGCATCGACGGCGGGACGATACGGGTCGCAAGAGCGCAGCGTTCTCCGGGCAAGGCCGGTGGCAAGCAAGAAGCTCGGCCGCTTCGAGCGCATCGGCCACCGCATCACCGGCGACCGTCACGGCCAGTCGAACAGCCGGGGTATCGGCTGGGAGTTCGTCCACGTCTGCATCGACGATGCCTCGCGCATCGCCTTCAGCCAGGTATTGCTCGACGAGAAAAAGGAAAGCGCCGTCGCCTTCCTCCATGCAGCCATCGCCTACTACCAAAGCCTCGGCGTCACCGTCACCCGCGTCATGACCGACAATGGCTCATGCTACAAAAGCTTCGCCTTCCGCGATGCCTGTAAGGCGCTCGGCCTCAGGCACATCCGCACCAGACCCTATACGCCCAAGACCAACGGCAAGGCCGAACGCTTCATCCAGACCAGCTTGCGCGAATGGGCCTATGCGCGCGCATACCCAACATCAGACCAGCGAAAGGACGCTCTCGAACCCTGGCCGCACAATTACAACTGGCATCGACCACACGGTAGCCTAAAATCCATGACACCCATCAGTCGGCTGGCTCTGCCGATGAACAACCTGTTGAGGCTCCACAACTAGGCTGTAGTGACGATTTAGGGATTCCCATGGTGTCTGAGTTCTGATTCAACGCTGGCTTTTGGAGGCTGGCGTGGAAGGCGAGATACTTCGGGACGACCAGTGGGAACGGCTGCGCGAGTTTGTGCCGGGGGGACGCAAGGGCAAGCGTGGCCCGCGCAGCGACGGGCGGCGGTTTCTCAATGCGTTGCTGTGGCTGGCGCGTTCGGGTGGGCGCTGGCGTGATTTGCCGGAGGATCGGTTCGGTCCATATCAGACGGCGAAGCGGTGCTACTACCGCTGGGTCGAGCAGGGTGTGATCGACCGGATATTCGAGGCGGTGTCGAACGATCCCGATATCGAGTGGCTGGCGATCGACGCGACTGTGATCCGTGCTCAGGCCCAGGCAGCCGGGGCTCGGGTAAAAAGGGGGGCATTCAAGCCCAGGCTCTTGGCCGCTCCCGAGGCGGGTTCGGCACCAAGGTCCATGCCGTAGTCGATGCACTCGGCCTGCCGGTCCGCTTCGTGCTGGGGCCGGGTCAGCAGAACGACATGGCTCCGGCGTGCGACCTGATCCGGGGCCTGCCTGCCGGGCAAATCCTCGCCGACCGCGCTTATGATGCTGACAGCCTGTGCGATCTCGTCCGTGCGCAAGGCGGCGAACCCGTGATCCCGCCGCGCCGCCACCGCAAGGTTGCGCGCCACTATGACCGCATCGCCTACAGGCAGCGGTGGGGCATCGAAGGCTTCTTCGCACGCCTCAAGCAATGGCGACGCATCGCCACACGATACGACAAGCTCGCCGCCAATTTCCTCGGCTTCATCAAACTCGCCAGCATCATGATGTGGCTCAAATGATTAAATCGTCACTACAGCCTAGAGCCCCGCACGGGCACCCCCGGGAATCCGGGTTTCCTTCGCGAACGCTTCCCATGCCGCGATCATCATGATGCGCGTCGAACAGATCGCGCAGTCGAGACCGATCGCCGCCCCCTCGGGACAGTCGATGCAGGCGCGGCGGGGCAGCGAGCCGTCGATCAGGCGGACCAGACACCGCTCGTCTCCGGTCATTCCCCCCGCTTCGCCCGCCACCATCGGCCGACCCAGCGCATCCTCATAGAAATGCAGCAGGCTGTCGAACACCGGCGCGAGGATCGGGCAATGATAGGCGCCAAGGGTCCGCGACAGGCAGGGTTGCACCGGCAGGCCACCGTCGCGTGCATGACGCCAGCACCGCGCCGCATCGATCAGCATCGCGGATGCGGCGGCCGGGTCCGGGGCGGGCGGGATGGAAACATGGCTCGTCATGGTCGGCCTCTCTGCGCTGTCCCCCTTTTCTTGTTGAGAATCGTTCGCATCTCGATACGCGACGACCGTGACGGGCGCAAGACGTTCCGCCCCCCACCCGACCGCGATCCCGTCCGCATCGCCCCTTCGGGCACGGACGATCAGCGTTCGCGCGGCATGGCATATCGTCGCACCACTTCGGGCGTCGGGCGATGAAAACGCCGATCGAGCCGTACGGCCACCGCTGCCGCATACCGCGCACGCCGCCAGGGGGTGGGGCTGTGATACACGCCGATGGCTGTCCAGTAATCGGAGGTCGCGGCGAAGCCGGTGAGGAAAAGCCACCGTGCCGCTTCGATGTTGAAGCAGGCGTCGTCGCGCAGCCACATCCGGACATGGGCCGGCGGCCGATCGGTCAGGCCCGCGATCCGGAGCACCCACTGATCGTTGATCTGCATCGGCCCCAGATCATGGCTACCATCGCGGTTGCGGACCTCCGATCCGATCGATCCTCCTTCCTGATCCCTCAGCCCCCACAAGGTCTTCTCGAGCCATGGCTTGCCCTGCGCGGCGCGGCGGATGCAGCGCGCGATGATGCGCTCTTCGACCGCCGTGCCATGCCCGACATTCCACGCCAGCGACGACGTCGGTAAATTTGTGACCACCAGCGAGGCGACGATCAGCGACAGCCGGACCATCGAACGCAGCCGGCAGACTGCAATAGCGGGGTGCCGGCGACCGCAGGCGATCGGCGCCCGACCTGTGATCGATCCTGCCGGGATCAGAGGCCGAACCGTCGCACGGGATACGCTCGACGCAGCCATGGCCACTGTCGACCGGGAGAGGAGCGACGTGATCGTCATGACGGACCTCAGCGTTCCGGGCCGCGTTGCGGCACCGCAGGTTCAGGGGAATGGGATCGGGCGGCAGGCGTGTGCACGGGCGCTGCCGTACTTTCGCGATCGGGAGTCCGCTCACGGTCGAGCACGGCCTGGAGGAAGCGGTCGAGCCGCACCGCGATCTCGCGGGCGCCCTCGGCGAGTTGCTCCGCGATTCCGTTGGGCGGCATCGGACGCCGATCAAGGCGCCGCATCAGCGTGCGCTCGCGACGCTCCTCCCGCCAGCGTTCCTGCTCCCCCCTACCGTCGCGAAGCCGGTCGGGATGCCGGTCCGCCACGGCGCGATGTCCGTCCTTGTCGAGCCGTCCCAACCCTTCGAGCGACGAGGTCTTCTCTCCCGAATGCTGTTCGAGCTTCTCGGCCAGAGCTTTCGGATCCTCGGTCCACAGCTTCACCCCGAAGCGGGCGCGGGTGATCGCGGTGTAATAGTTCTGGCCGTTCACCAGCGCGGAGCCGACCGGCGCCAAGACGAAGACGCGCGCATAGGTCTTCGACTGTGCCGAGTAGACGGTCTCGGCGTAGCCATGATCCCAGGTGCGGTGCCGATCGAGGTCGACCTCCTGTACCCGTCCATCACGATCCCAGCGGATCGTCGCCACTCCGTTGGCCAGCTTCTCCACGGTGCCGCGATCGGCGTTTCTGAGCCCGAGTTCGTGGTTGACCAGCCGCCACTGGATGCGATCCCCCCGGGCAAGATCGCGCTCCTCGATGTTGAAGACGTTGACGTGCCGGACCTGCCCCCGCCGCGGATCCCAGCGGATGACGTGACCATTGCGATCGGCAAGCTTGACCACCTGCCGCCCGTTCGGCTCGCGTCCGATCCCGACGACGCGGTACTCGGTATCGCGCGCGATCCCCGCCACGGCGATGTCGCGCCCGAAGGTCACCACCTGCCCGCCCGAGTAGAAGCGCGCGTAAAGTTTCTGCTGGTCGGTCATCACGGCCGAGGACAGCACCTCCAGCCGGGTGTCTTCCGCCGCGACCACCCCTTCCCGCTTCAGGGTATCGCGGATCATGGCATGGACAAGCTGGCGGGTTTGATTTTCGAGCACGAGGATGTTGGTCGAGGTACGGGTATCGCCGCGCAGCCGGGTCCATTCGCCGACCAGACTCCCGGCCAGTTCCTTCGTGTCATCGCCCCTGGTCACCCGGTCGAGCGCGGCCATCGAGCCGATGTAATCGCCCGCCCGCGCGCGGGTGACCGCGACCTTCATCGAGCGGGTCTGCTGGCGCATCGACTCGGTCAGCTGCGCGGTCGGCAGCCCCAGCCGCTGCATCAGCCAGAAGGCCTTGCCCTGCTCGATCGCGCCGGTCTGGCTGTTGTCGCCAAGCAGCACCAGGCGCGCGCCGGTCACGCGACTGATCTCCAGCATGCGCAGCGCCTGACGGTTGCCGAGCTGCCCGGCCTCGTCGAGGATGAGGACATGATCAGGCGTGATCCCATGCCCGCCGCCGGCGAGCAGACTGGCGACGGTGCGGGACGGGATGCCGGCGCTCTGCCCGAGATTCGCGGCCGCCGATGACGTCGGTGCCAGCGCGATGAACGCGGTGCCGGGCTCCGCCGCCGCACGCAGCGTTCCCACCAGCATCGACTTGCCGGCACCGGCGACGCCGTGGACGCCGGTCACGCGATCGCGGGTCAGCGCCACCGCCGCGAGCGCCTGTTCCTGCTGCGGGGTGAGCCCGGCGGTTTCGAGAACCCGGAGAAGCCGGTCGGCGCTGGCGATCGGACGCACATCGTCGAGCCCCAGCGCGATGTGCTGGGCGAGCGCCTGTTCGAGCCGCGCGGTGCGCCTCGTCGTGCGCCCGCGCAACAGTACCTTGTCGCCGGTCGGCTCGCGGGTGGCGAGGAGTTTGCGGCGCTCCTCATGCCCGTTCATCAGCGGCCGGACTTCAGCCAGCCGCACCTCGCCGACATGGCTGGCGAGCCCGATCCGGAGCATGCGCCCGAGTTCATTGACCGCCTCGCGCGTCTCCGTCTGGCGAATGCCGAACAGCGTCGCGCGGGCGGCGGTGGCGGGGTCGACCGGCAGCTCGCGCCCGGTTGCCGCGCCACGCAGATCGCCTAGTTTCTCCTGCTCGGGCGCGGATCGCTCGGCCCAGCGGCCGTGCAGTTCGTCGAGTCCGATCCGCTCCTTGGCCGGCCGCGTCGCATAGAAGGCCTGCCGGCGTTGCGCCTGCCCTTCAAGGCCATGCTCTTTGGCATAGGCGTCGATCTGCCCGGCGCGCTGCGAGAAGGCGTGCATCAACCGGGCGGGGACATCGCGGATCTCGAACAGTCCGCTGCGGGGATCGCTGTCGATCTCGTAGCCGAGTTCGCGGATCGAATGCGCAAGGTCGTTGCGGTAGACCTGCCCGGCGGTAAGCTGTTCCGCGTACATGGCGCGGGTCTCGAGGCTCGCCATGGGGCCACCATCCTCGCGATTGGTCATGTTGAGCACGACCGCGTGGGTGTGGAGATGGGGGTCGAGTTCGCGGCTGGCATGTTCGGTGAAGCGCGCGACGAGGACGCGGCCGGTGGTTTCGTGGACG
>JBELMF010000169.1:0-7437 GCA_042096015.1 Sphingomonas sp. | reverse complement strand
AGGCGATGCCGAAGCTGCGGAAAGGGCGTTCGAGGAGGCGATCCACCGCCGTCCGGACTATGCGGTGGCCCATCGCGATCTGGCGCAGTTGCGCTGGATGCGCAGCGCGGTGCCGGCCGACGCGATGCGGTCGCTGGACCGGGCGCCCGATACGCCCGAACTCGCCCTGGTCCGCGCCACGGTATTGGGCGGCATCGGAGATCACGCCGCCGCCCGGCGCGTGATCAAGCAGGCACTGGAGCGTGTGCCGGGGAACCCGGCATTGCACCTGACGGCGGCGGCGCAGGCCGGGCGGGCGGGTGACGCACCGGCGCAGCTTGCGCATGCCACGGCAGCCTTACGGCTTGCCCCGGCTTCGACCGAGGCCGCCCGGGCGGCGGTCGAGGCCCTGCTGCACGCCGGACGCATCGAAGAGGGTGTGCACCTTGCGACGCGCATCGTCGCGGCGGCACCGGACGATCAGGCGGCGCTTGCCCTGCTGACCACCGCATGGCGGCTTTCCCATGATCCGCGGCATCGGGGATGGTGCGAGGACAAGGCGCTGATTTCGCATGACCTTCTGCCTGTTCCGGCGGGGTGGTCCGACCGCAGCGCGTTCCTCGATGCGCTTGCGGCAGCTTTGCGGGAACTGCACGGCTGGCGATCGCATCCGCTTGGTCAGTCGCTACGGCACGGGAGCCAGACGCAGGTCGACCTGACGAAGGTGCAAACGCCTGTAATTCGAGAGCTTTTTGCGACGCTGCGGGTGCTGGTCGATGCCCATATCGCGCAGTTGGGGCGGGGCGATGATCCGGTGCGGCGGCGGATAGGGGCAGGGTGGCGGTTTGCCGGTGCCTGGTCCGTCTTGTTGCAGCCGGGCGGATTTCATACCGATCACGTGCACCCGCAAGGCTGGCTCTCGTCCGCTTTTTACGTGTCCTTACCGACGGTTGTGGCGCAGGAGCCGGAGGGATGGCTGGCGTTCGGCCGGCCGGGAATCGCCACCACGCCGCCGCTTGAACCGTTCCGGCGGCTGCGGCCGGAGCCGGGGATGCTGGCGCTATTCCCATCGTATCTGTGGCACGGCACCGAGCCGTTCACCGGCGACGAGCCGCGCCTGACTGTGGCGTTCGACATCGCGCCCGGGTGACATTCGGAGGACTTTCGGAGAATTTTCCGGAAGAAACGGGTGTGGTTCCGGCGCAAACGTGCGTCATAGGGTTCAGCAGCGACATAAACGGGGGGTTACATGACCAGATTGGGACTTTTCTGCGGAGCAGCGGCGCTCGCGCTGGCGATTCCGGCGTTGGCCGACCCGATCACCCCGAAGGCGGGCACCCTGCCGTCACCGGCGGAAGCGTTTCCGACCGAGCCGGGCAGCGATTATTATCTCGCCAATTACGACGCCTATGAAAAGTATCTGAAGACGCTGGCGGCCCAGTCCGACCGCATGAAGCTGATCGACATCGGCAAGAGCGCCGAGGGACGAACGATGTGGACGGCGGTGGTCTCCTCGCCCGCAAATCTCGCCAAGCTGGATCGCTATCGTGAGATCGCGCGCCGCCTCGCCAAGGCGGAAGGCGTGAGCGAGGCGGAGGCCAAGGCGCTGGCCGCCGAGGGCCGCGCCATCGTGTGGATCGATGCCGGACTGCACGCAACCGAGACGGTGACGACGCAGAGCCAGATCCACGTCCTCTACCGCATGCTGACCGGCCAGGATGCCGAGACCAAGCGTATCCTGGACGAAACCATTGTCCTGTTCGGGCACGACAATCCCGACGGGCTGCAGCTGGTCGCCGATTGGTACATGCGCAACCCGGACCCCAAGGATCGCGAGTTCCGCACCATCCCGCGGCTGTACCAGAAGTACGTCGGGCACGATAACAACCGCGACAGCTTCATGTCGCAGATGCCCGAGACGACGGCGGTAAACCGCGTGCTGTTCCGCGAATGGTATCCGCAGATCATCTTCAACCAGCACCAGACCGGCCCGGCCGGCATGGTCGTGTTCGTTCCGCCGTTCCGTGACCCGTTCAATTATAACTACAGCCCGATCGTGATGACGGAGCTGCAGGAAGTGGGCGCGGCGATGCACAGCCGGCTGGTGTCCGAGCAGAAGCCGGGATCGGGCATGCGCTCCGCCGCGCCTTATTCGACCTGGCACAACGGCATGGTCCGCTCGGTCGCTTATTTCCACAATTCGATCGGGCTGCTGACCGAAATCATCGGCGGGCCGACGCCCGAAAAGATCCCGCTGATCCCCGATTACCAGCTCGCCCGCAATGACGAGCCGCTGCCGGTGGCACCGCAGGAATGGCACCTGAAGGACAGCCTGGAGTATCAGAACTCGCTGGACCGGGCGGTGATGGACTATGCCGCACGCAATCGCGAGCGGCTGCTGATGAACATCTGGCGGATGGGCGATCAGGCGATCGCGCGCGGCAAGCGCGACAGCTGGACGATTACGCCCAATGATGTCGATGCGGTGAAGGAAGCGGCGAAGGGCAAGACGGCCGAGGGCGGCGAAGTCTATTTCCGGGGGCCGCCGCCGGTCGACAGCGGGCTCTACAAGACCGTGCTGCAGGACCCGGCCAAGCGCGATCCGCGTGGCTATGTGCTGCCGCCGATGCAGCGCGACACGCCGACGACGATCGCATTCCTCAACGCGCTGCTGAAGACGGGCGTCGATATCGAACAGGCGACGGCGCCGTTCACTGCGGGGGGCAAGCGCTATCCGGCGGGCAGCTATGTGGTGAAGACCGCGCAGGCCTATCGCCCGCACGTGCTCGACATGTTCGAGCCGCAGGATCACCCGCATGATCTGGAATATCCCGGCGGCCCGCCCAAGGCGCCGTACGACATCACCGGCTACACGCTGGCCTATCAGATGGGCGTGCAGTTCGACCGTATCCTCGACGGCTTCGATGGTCAGTTCACGCGGGTCACCGCCGATCAGCTGACCCCGCCGCCGGGGCGCGTGCTGGGGTCAGGCAATGCCGGCTTCATCGTGGGGCATGAGACGAACAACAGCTTCATCCTGACCAACCGGTTGCTGAAGGCGGGCGTGCCTGTCTCCTGGCTGGATGCGCCGACCAAGGCAGGCAGCGTGACCTTCGCGCCGGGCGCGCTGTGGATCCCGGCAACGCCGCAGGCGGCCGCGATCATCGCGCAATCCGCGCCGCTGGGCGTCGATGCCTATCGCGTGTCGCGCGCCCCAACGGCGGCGAAGACCGCGTTGAAGCCGGTGCGCGTGGGGCTGGTGGATCACTATGGCGGCGTGATGCCGGCCGGCTGGACCCGCTGGCTGCTGGAACAATATGAATTTCCGTTCGAGGTGGTCTATCCGCAGACGCTCGATGCCGGGTACCTGAAGGCGAAATATGACGTGCTCGTCTTTGCCGACGGCACGGTACCGGTGCAGCGCGGCGGCGCCTATCCGGGCGGTTACCGCAATTCCATGCCCAAGCCGGCGGACATTCCGGCGGACTATCGCGCGTGGCTGGGTGATGTGAGCAAGGACAAATCGGTGCCGGCGATCGATGCCTTCGCCAAGGCGGGCGGCACGGTGATCACGGTCGGCAGCGCCAACGCGCTCGCTTCGATGCTGTCACCGGCGATCCAGCCCGCGCTGGTGACGAAGAAGCCGGACGGGACGGTGACGGCGCTCGACCACAAGCAATTCTACATCCCCGGCTCCGTGCTGTCGGCGAGCGTCGATCCGACCAAGCCGCTGGCCTATGGCATGGCGCCCAAGGTGGACCTGTTCTTTGACGAGAGCCAACCGTTCGTGCCGACGGCGGGCGCGACCCCCATCGTCACCTTCGACAGCGCGACGCCGCTGCGCAGCGGCTGGGCCGTGGGGCAGGAAAAGCTGAAGGGCACCGTGGCGGTCGCCGAGGTTGATCTTGGCCAGGGCAAGCTGTTCGCCATGGGGCCGGAGGTGACCCAGCGCGCCCAACCCTATGCCTCGTTCAAGCTGCTGTTCAACGGCATCCTCTACGGTCCGGCGAGCGCAGCGGCGCAATAAGGCGGGGGGGGAGGCGGTTCGTTTTAGCACCGCCTCCCCGTCGTCGTGGGTCGCGTCCGCTCTTCCTAGTGAACGCCGTCATGCCGGGCCTGTCCCGGCATCCACCTGGCCGCAAACCGCCAAGCCGAGGGAATTCGCGGAATAGTGGATCCCGACACAGGGCCGGGATGACGAAGCATTGGCGGCAGCAGTCTGCCCGGGTGAAAGACAGAGCGGGGATGACCGAGTGACACGGGTGTGATGAAATAATGTTCCGCGAACATTTCGCCTGACGATCGCTAACGTCTTTGCGCCGCCACTTCGGCGTAATATTTTTTGCACATGCGAGGTGAGGGGTGATCCGGCGCCCGCGTCTTGATCCTTGAGCCGCCCGACACGAGGCGGCGCTTCAAGGGAAAAGACACGCCATGCACCAGCGCTTCGTGCTCCGCACGCTCCTGTCCGCCGGCACTGCCGGCCTCGCTCTGATCGCCGCCCAAGCCGCCGCGCAGGTTTCGGTTCCGACCGAGGAAAATCCGCCCCCGGTCGCAGCCGAGGCGATCGCCGAGGCACAGGATCCTGCTGCGCCGCCCCCGCCGTCCGAGGACATCGTCGTTACCGGCAGCCGCATCGCGCGGCCGGACTATGTTGCGAACTCCCCGATCGTCTCCGTCGGCAGCGCAGCGATCGAGAATACCGGCCGCGTCACGGTGGAAAGCACGCTGACGCAATTGCCGCAGTTCGCCGGCTCGTTCGGCGCCGGCAACACCGGTAGCACCTCCACCGGCCTCAACGGCGGCCAGGCTTATGCCTCGCTTCGTGGCCTTGGATCGAAGCGCACGCTGCTGCTGCTCGACGGGCGGCGTATCCAGCCGTCCAACCCCGACGGCTCGGTCGACCTCAACATCATTCCCGAGGCGCTGATCGAGAATATCGAGGTGATCACCGGTGGTGCATCGACCACTTATGGCTCGGATGCGACCGCGGGCGTCGTCAACTTCCGGCTGAAGCGCCGCTTCAACGGCCTGGAACTCGCGGGCCAGACCGGCGTCAGCGACTATGGCGACGGCAAGAGCTATCGCATCACCGCGACCATGGGATCGACCTTTGCCGATGATCGCGGCAGCGCGGTGCTGTCGGTCGACTATACCAACCGCGAGCGGGCGTTGCAGGGCAACCGCGACTATTACGTGTTCCGCTCCTCGACGCCGGGCCTGTCGACCATTCCGCAGGGCACGGTGCTGTTCGGCGCCAACCTGCCCACGCTCGCCGCGGTGAACAACGTGTTCGTCGGGCAATATGGCACGCCGGCGCTGACCGGCAATGCGGCCGGGCGCTACACGGGACAGATCGGGTTCAACACCGATCAGTCCCTGTTCTCAACGTCGGGCGTGCCGGTGCTCAACTTCCGCGATCCGCAGACCGACGAAGCCTATATCGTCAACTCCGGTACCAACGCGCAGCAGATCAATTTCGGCTATAATGGTGGATCGCTTCAGGCCGATCTCGATCGCTGGTCGGTGTTCGGCAAGGTCGATTATGACGTTACCGATGACGTGAAGGCATTCGTCCAGGCGACCTACACCAGCTATACCTCGCTCGGCATCACCAACCCGACGCTGGCGTCGAACGTCTATGGCCTGAGCGTGCCGGTGACGAACCCGTTCGTCACGCCGGCCTTCCGCTCGATCCTCGCCTCGCGCCCCAGCCCCAACGCCGATTTCACCTTCTACAAGGCGTTCAACATCCTTGGCCCGCGCTATCAGAGCTATGACTATGAGGTGTGGCAGATCACGGCCGGTCTGTCCGGCAAGCTGGGGCTGGGGGATTGGACCTGGGACGTGTACGGCTCGACCAGCCAGGCGAAGTTCTCGAACGAACAGACAGGCGGCGCCAGTGCCAGTGCGCTGCGCAACCTGCTCTATTCGCCGACCGGCGGCACCGAATATTGCGAGGGCGGCTTCAATCCGTTCGGCAACCTGACGCCGTCGCAGGATTGCATCGACTATATCTCGCGGCGCACGCTCAACACCAACGAGCTGAAGCAGCGCACGGTGGAAGGAAATCTTCAGGGGGCGCTTTTCTCGCTCCCGGCGGGCGACGTGCGCCTCGCGGTCGGCGCGGACTATCGTTACAACAGCTATGGCTTCAACCCAGATAGCGCGCTGAACCAGGCAGACGGGACCAGCGATATCCTGGGCTATAGCGTGCTGCGGCCGGCCGGCGGATCGGTGAATACCAAGGAAGCCTATGCCGAGCTGCTCGTGCCGGTGCTGCACGATCTGCCGCTGATCAAGCAGCTCGAGTTCGATCTCGGGTACCGCTATTCCGACTATAACTCGGTGGGCGGCGTCCATGCGTACAAGGTCGACGCCAATTGGCAGGTGTTCGATCCGCTGCGGCTGCGCGGCGGCTATAATCGCGCGATCCGCGCGCCGAGCGTGGGCGAGCTGTTTGCGCCCGTCTCGACCGGATCGGTCGGCATCGGCACGGCGACCGCGACGACCACCAACGGCGATCCGTGCGACGTGCGTTCCTCCTATCGCCAGGGGGCGAACGGTACGCAGGTGCGTGCGCTCTGCCTGGCGCAAGGCGTGCCGACGTCGATCATCGACAGCTATCAGCTGGGCACCGCACAGGTCTTCGCGCTGACCGGCGGCAACCCGGACCTGCAGGAAGAAACCGCCGACACCTATTCGGCGGGCGCGGTGCTGCAATCGCCGTTCGGCGGCATTGCGCGGAATATGTCACTCTCGGTGGACTTCTATAAGATCAAGATCACCGATGCGGTGGGGCCGCTGTCGATCGCGCAGGCCTTCCAGTTCTGCTTCAACTCGGGCGGCAACAATCCGAGCTACGACCCGAGCAATTATTATTGCTCGCTGATCACTCGCAACGGCGCGTCGGGCGTGCCGCTCAATCCGACGCAGCCGCTGCTGAACCTCGGCACCTATAACGTGCAGGGCATCGACTTCCAGTTCGACTGGCGCTTCGGGCTGGACTCGCTGGGGATCGGCGGTGACTCCGGCACGATCGCGCTGAACACGGCGGTGAGCTATCTCGACAAGTTCGAGATCCAGGCGCTGCCGGGGGCGGCGACCTATGACTATGCGGGGTCGATCGGCGTCGGCGTGGAAACGACGGCGGGCACCGCGCACCCGCGGTGGAAGGCGATCACCTCGCTCAGCTATACGCTGGGGCAGGCGAACATCGGCTTCCGCTGGCGCTTCATCGACAGCATGATCAACTCGGCGAAGGTGGTGACACCGGCCAGCACGACACGCGGGGTGGACGCCTACAACGTCTTCGACCTGAACGCCCGCTTCGACGTGGACGACAGCACCCAGTTCCGCATGGGCGCCACCAACCTGTTCAATCGCAAGCCGCCCCAGGTGGGCGATACCGAGGGCAATTACGATGCGCAGAACTATGATGTGATCGGCCGCTATTTC
>JBELMF010000168.1:0-7487 GCA_042096015.1 Sphingomonas sp. | reverse complement strand
GACGGCGTGGCCGCCTTGCCCGACCTTCCCGCCACCCTGCCGTTGGCGACAGGGGAGGCCACGCCGGTCAGCTATGCACCCGACGCGAACCAGCTACCGGAGGTGGCGCCGCTCCGCGCCGTGCGGATCGCCGATCAGGATCAGGGCTATGCCTATGCCGACGCGGCCTATGACTTTGCCGATGCGCTGGGCGATGCCCCGCCCGATTATGCCTTCGACTATGGCGAGGCGGATCCCTGGGCGTGGCAGGGCTATGACGATTCACGGATGTTCGCAGAGCCGGTCGATGACGGGTACCGCTATTATTACTACCGGCCCGGCGCCGATTCGCCTTATTTCATCCGCGATGCCGATTACGGCTACGGCTATGACGGGGGCAATCTGGCGGTCGTTTATGCCAGTGACGGCGCCATCGTGCCCTGGGCCGATTATGGCCCGCGGCTGGTCTATGCGTCGCGCTATATGGCCCGCGGCCGCGATCTGTGGCGCGCCTCGCGTGTCCGGCGGGTGCCGGTCATCGCGGCTAACTGGAACGTGCGCCGGCCGGTGATCGTCCAGACGCGTCGGGTCTGGACGACGGCCCGCGCGCAGCAGCCGCGATGGGTTGCCTATCGCCAGCGCTACAACCGCGACGCCCGAGACTATTGGCGGCCGGAAGCCCGCCGTCGCGAGGCGGACACGCGCCGGTTCGCCAATTGGCAGAACACGAACTTTCGTACGCCTCCCCCGCCCCGTGCGATCCCGGCGAACTGGCAGCGTGCGTCCTGGGCACGTGACGAGCGCCGCTTCGCGCCGGTGCGCGAGGAGCGACGGGGGCTGTTCGCGGATCGTCGCGACGAGGCCGCGCGCGAACGCGCCCGGCGCGAACAAGCGCAGCAGCAACGTCGCGCGCTGCTCGATCAGCGCGAGCGCACCGGGTTCCAGCGGGTGGCGCACCAGCGCGAGCGGGCGCAGCAGGATGCCGAGCGAGATCGCGATCGGTGGGAGCGGCAGCGGCGCGAGCAGGCGCGTGCTGCCCAGCAGGCGCAACGCGACCGTGCCGAACAGACCCGTCAATCCCAGCGTGCCGAGCGCCAGCAGCGCGAACAGGCGCGCGCCGCCCAGCAGGCCAAGCGCAACCGCGCCGAACAGGCTCGCCAGTCGCAGCGCGCAGAGCGCCAGCAGCGCGAGCAGGCGCGCGCCGCCCAGCAGGCCCAGCGCAACCGCGCCGAACAGGCCCGTCAGTCGCAGCGCGCCGAGCGCCAGCAGCGCGAGCAGGCGCGCGCCGCCCAGCAGGCCCAGCGCGCACAGGCCGATCAGGCTCGCCAGTCGCAGCGCGCCGAACGCCAGCAGCGCGAGCAGGCGCGCGCCGCCCAGCAGGCCCAGCGCGCTCAGGCCGAACAGGCCCGCCAGTCGCAGCGCGCCGAACGCCAGCAGCGTGAGCAGGCGCGCGCCGCCCAGCAGGCCCAGCGCGCCCAGGCCGAGCAAGCTCGCGCCGCGCGGCAGCAACAACAAGCGCAGCGCGATCAACAGCGCGCGGAGCGCCAGGCTGCCCGCGCGGAGCGCCGCGGCGACGGAGCAAACCGCTGAACGGCGTGCGGCCGGCCGGGACGGAGACAGACGGCGAGAGGCTAAAGCGGTTTTCGACCTAAGGGTGGCGTCGCGCGGGCGGGGGCATTAAGGCCGCCGCCACATCTAATCTCGAGGATCTGTCATGGGTTTCCGCTGCGGCATCGTGGGCCTGCCGAACGTGGGCAAGTCCACCCTCTTCAACGCGCTGACCGAAACGGCCGCGGCGCAGGCGGCGAATTACCCGTTCTGCACGATCGAGCCGAACGTCGGCAACGTGGGGGTGCCCGATCCGCGGCTCCAGAAGCTCGCCGAGATCGCCAAGTCCGCCAAGATCATCGAAACGCAGCTCGCCTTCGTCGACATCGCCGGCCTGGTGCGCGGCGCGTCGAAGGGCGAAGGGCTCGGCAACCAGTTCCTCGGCAACATCCGAGAGGTGGACGCGATCGTCCATGTGCTGCGCTGCTTCGAGGATGGCGACGTGACCCACGTCGAGGGCAAGGTCGATCCGATCGCCGATGCCGAAACGGTCGAGACCGAGCTGATGCTCTCCGACCTGGAAAGCCTGGAGAAGCGCGTCCCCAACCTCGTCAAGAAGGGGCAGCAGGGCGACAAGGAAGCGAAGATCGGCGCCAGCGTACTGGGTCAGGCGCTCGATCTGCTGCGCGAGGGCAAGCCTGCGCGGCTCACCCAACCGAAGGATGCCGAGGAGGCGCGCGTCTTCGCCCAGGCGCAGCTGATCACGGCCAAGCCGGTGCTCTATGTCTGCAACGTCGACGAGGCCCATGCCGCGGAGGGCAATGCGCTCTCCGCGCGGGTGTTCGAGAAGGCTGCGGCCGAGGGTGCCGAGGCGGTGGTCGTCTCCGCCGCGATCGAGGCCGAGATCGCCACCATGCCGGCCGAAGACCGCGGCGAGTTCCTCGCCGAGCTCGGGCTGGAGGAAACCGGCCTCGCCCGCGTCATCCGTGCGGGCTACAAGCTGCTGAACCTCCTCACCTTCTTCACCGTCGGCCCCAAGGAAGCGCGCGCCTGGACGGTCTCGGCGGGATCCAAGGCGCCGCAGGCGGCAGGCGAGATCCACACCGACTTCGAACGCGGCTTCATCCGGGCGGAAACGATCGCGTTCGACGATTATGTGGCGTTCGGCGGCGAGGCCGGCGCGCGCGACGCCGGCAAGCTCCGCCAGGAGGGCAAGGAATATGTCGTCCACGACGGCGACGTGATGCTGTTCCGCTTCAACGTCTGATCATCGTCGTTGGCGCGGGGAGCGCGGGTCAGTCCCGCTCCCCGCGCGGCTTCAGCCCGGCAAGCGCCCGGGCGACGCGCCTGTCGCCGGGAAAGCGATGGGCCGCCGCGCGGATCGCGGCCGCGGCGCCATCGGCATCTCCGGTCAGGGTACAGCGCTGCGCATCCAGCAGCATGCGCGATGCATGGCTGGCCGCATTGATCTCCATCACCCGGTCCGTCAGCGCATCGAGGTACGCGGTCGACACCGCCTCGGTATAGCGGCTCGGGGCGACCTTGCCGGGGCCGTAGGAATAACGCGTGATCCCGAACTCGCGCGCGACGAAGGCCACATCGTCGCGGCTTTGCGCATGGGCCTTGAGCCGCGCCGGCTGCGGCAGATCGAACCGCTGGCCCGGCAAGCCGGCGAAAACGCGCGGCTCGAATCCGTTGCGCGCGGGATTGCGGGCATCGTCGATCCGCTGCGGCACGCGCGCATTGTAGCGCCCCAGCATCAGCGCCGCCTCCATCGACAGCGATTCATTGGCGCCGCCCTCAGCGCTCTTCAGAACGGCATCGAGGGAAGGCGGCAGGCCCACCGCACGGGCAAAGCGGGCGGCGAAATGCGCGCGCTCGGTGGCCAGCTCCTCATATTCCAGCACCGTGACGGCATCGGCGCCGAACACCCGGCGAAACCGCTTGATGATCTTGCTCCATTGCACGTCATCGGGCTCGGCCAGCACGGCGTCGACATCGCCGCGGGTCTTGAGATATTGCTGCGCCACGCTCACCGCCCAGTCGACCGGATCGCGGATCACGAAGATGATCTGCACCGTGGCGACATGCTGGCCGAGCCAGCCGTTCAGCCCGTCCAGTTCCCGGCGCGAAAAGCCACACAGCGATTCGGCGGACAGCACCAGTTGCCGCCAGTCGCTGCCGGCCAGTTCGGCGTCCAGCGCCCGACGCGCCTTGTCGCCGGCCGCCAGATAATGGTCGAGCGGCGATGGCGCCTTTGCCAGATTGTGCTGCTTGAACAGCCCGGACAAGGCGAACGAATGGTTCGCCTCGCGCATCGGATACAGCACGCCCTGCTCGTGCAGCGCAGCACGGTTGCGATGCAGATGACGCTGGATGAAGGAGGTACCCGTCTTCTTGTGGCCGATGTGAACGATCGCCTGCCGCTTTTTCTTCAAGTTTGCGCCTCCAGCATGCGGCGCAGCCCGTCCGCCAGTTCCACCTGCGGCTGCCATGACAATTCCACCCACGCGCGTCCGATCGCCAGCGTGCTGCGCGGCACGTCCACCGCGCGGGCGGGATGATAGGTGCGGCGTACCGGCCGGCCGGTAACCTGCTCGACGACCGCGCACACCTCGTTCAACGATACTTCCCGCCCAGATCCGATGTTCATCACCGCGCTGGTCGGCTTGGCGGCCGCCGCGGCGATCGCGCATCCCAGATCGTCGATGTAGAGAAAGTCGCGCGTCGTTTCGCCATTTCCCCAGATCGCGATTTCCTCGCCGCTCAGCGCGCGTTCGAACACCGTGCTGACGAAGCCGAAGGCACGATCGGTGCGCTGACCGGGGCCGTAGGGATTGGCCACCCGCAGTGCCACCGTCGACAGGCCGGTGCGGGCCCCCACGAACCGCAATGCATGTTCGGTCTGCAGTTTCAGAAAGCCGTAGGCGTTGTTGGGATCGGTCGGGCTGTCCTCATGCGTGGGCACGGCCGCGCGCGGACCATAAACGGTGCCGCCCGATGACACGAACAGCGCCCGCTTCACCCCGGCGGCATGGGCACGTTCGGCCAGCGTGATGATCGGGGCGACCTGCTCGACATAGGCCGCGGCGAAATCATCGGGCACATAGGCCGGCAACATCTCGCCGCTGGCGAACACCAGAACCTCAGTACCGGCGAGGAGATCGCTGATCTCGGGTGTCCGGAAATCCATGGTATGACGTCGCACATGCGGCACCGGCGGCACCGGCGCGCGTGTGACCTGGTCGACCGTCCACCCTTCGTCCACCAAGGCCTTCGCGGAAGCGCGCCCGATGAACCCGCCGCCGATCACGATTGCCCTGCGCCCGGCGCCGCTTCCCGTGGCGCGCATCATTGCCGTGCCGCGATCGCGCGCTCGTACAGGTCGCAATAGGCGGCCGAACACGCCTCCATGCTGAACCGGTCGGCAACCTCGGCGGTCAGCGCCGCTGCCGCGGCGCGGAAATCCTGGTCTAGGAACTGCTCCATGGTCTCGGCGACATGCAGGATGAACGAAGACGTGTCGCGCATGTTGGTCGTCACCGCCCCCGCGATCCCCTTGTTGGAGGTCAGCATGCTCCGGATCTCGCCGACGTCGTTTCCGACCACGGGGCAGCCCTCCTGCAGGGCCTGGATGACGCAGAGCGGGAAGGATTCCCCCTCGAAACGCGTCGGCACGAGCGCACAATCGGTCATCCGGTAGATCGCGTTGATGCAGGATTGATAACCCAGGAAGTGGATCGCCGGATCGCCGCCCGCGATTTCGCGCGAACGCTCCGCGAAGCGCCCCTCGCCGATCATCAGCAGATGCATCTCGCGATCGGGATGCCATTGCTTCAGCGTCCGGAACGCCTCCACCGCCGCGCGCCAGCCCTTGCGCTGAATGCCGCGCGCGATGAAGGTGAAGACCACCGCATCCTCGCCGATGCCCAGGCTCTCCCGCGTGAACGGCGCCTCCCGCAGATCACGCGGCATGCCGTTCGGCATCTTGATGAAGCGCGAACCGTCCAACGGCATGCCCGCGAAGATGTCGAGGTTCTTCTCCGCGGTATAGACCCAGTAATCCACGTTACGCAGCGATCGGAACAGCAGGGTATCGAGCGCCCCGCCCGGCAGATTATGCGATCCGTGCATCGAGACGACATAGGGTTGGTTCAGCACCGCCCCGCGTTCGAAGAACAGGTTCTCGATCAGCACACTGTGCGAATGCACCACATCGATCCCCGCCGCGCGGAGGAAGGCGGCGCCGCCATCGGGGAAGAAATCGTCTCGCGAATAGACCGGCACGCGTGGATCGAGCCGCGCGACCATGTCCTCGTTCCGCTCGGTCAGGTTCGCGGCGAGCAGCGACACTTTCTTGCCCTGCCGGGCATATTCGTTCGCGAGCAGCAGCGGGAACAATTCCCCCCCGCCGGTCTCAAAACCGAGAAAGCCGATCGCGACGTGCGGCGCACGCGGCTCGGGCGGCGTCATCGTCTCGATCGAATAGCGTGCCTCGAACGGACCGTGCTGCGCCGCGACCTCGAAGTGGCGGTACTGATGAGCGAGATCCGCGATGAACCGCTCGCTCGCCTCCGCATCAACCGCCCAGTGGCGACGGATCTCCTGCTGCACCGCCCAGCATTCGTCATAATAATAGAGCTTGTCGAAGTTCCGGGCCGAGGTGTTCGCCTCATGCTGGCGGAAATAGGTGACGGCATCGGGGGAATAGGCAAGCTTACCGCTGCCCAAAAGGTGGATGTAGAGGAACCAGTCACCGGCAATGCGATATTGCGTCGCCTGATCCCAGACGGATGCGTCGACATGCTGGTTGCGGAACACACAGCCGCCGACATTGGCAACGATGTTGCGCATCGCGAAGGCGGATCGGAACCAGTGCGCCGCGGGGCGGGCCAAGGGCTTGTCCCAGATGCCCGGCTCGGCCGCTTCCCGAAACCCCGCCATGCCGGCCATCGCGGAGCCGTCCGATTTGCAGAACTCGATGCGACCCAGGGCCATCTTCACCGACATTTCGGCAAAGCTCGGCACGAGATTGGCCAGGAAGGCGGGGTCCGCGAAATCGTCGCTTTCGCAGATCCAGATCAGATCGCCCTCGGCCATGGACAGCCCGCGCTGCCACTGGCGAAAGGGATTGCCGGTGCCGATGTCGTTGAAGGCCGTCCGGAACGGGAACGGGCAGTCCTCCAGCAGCGTCGCGATCACATCGCGGCTGTCGTCCTTTGACGCATCGTCGAGAACGATCAGCTCGATGTGGCGATAGGTCTGATCGTAGATCGACCGCAGCCGCTGCTCCAGAAAGCGCGCATGGTTGTAGTTCGGCACGATCACCGACACCAACGGCGCGAAATCCGGCTGGCGGTAATAGGGAACCGCGGGACGCTTCTCGTGCCGGCCATAGTTCACCCAGTGCAGGAAGGGATTGATCCCCGCCCCCGCAACCTCCGGGTTCGTCTGCAGATAATAGGCCGTGCTGAAATGCGGTGAGGGATCGAGCCGCTGCTTCCACCCCGTTTCGGAAAAATGCTGATAAAGGGTGATGCCGTCCGGCATCAGATCCAGCTGCGCCGCGTAGAAGCCGGCATCGAAGAAGGCCGCTGCCGGATCATCGGGCGGCAGCGTCTCACTGACCGCAGGCGCGACAGGCGCTTCGGCCTCCACGGCTTCGGGCAGTTCGGGCTCTACGTCTGCCCCCGCATCGGTATCGTTGCCGGGCGGACAGGCGGTGCGACGTCCTTCCGCGCGGCCGTGGCGCAGGAAGTGGAGCAGCGGATTGAGCCCGATCTCCGACACGTCGGGATTGGTTTCGAGATAATAAGCCGTATCGAACGACGCGGACGGGTTCAGCCCCCATCGCCACCCGATGTTGAGGAAGTGCGTCAGCGCATCGCCCTCGATCGGCGCGTCGAGCTGGCTGCGGTAGAAATCCTCGTCGAACAGGTCGCGCAGCTCGATCAACAGCT
>JBELMF010000167.1:0-7525 GCA_042096015.1 Sphingomonas sp. | reverse complement strand
CCAGCATCGCCAGGCCGTCTGCCGGCACCGCCCCCGCCGCCGCGTCGAGCGCCGCCAGGGTCGCTTCATCCGCGGAGGCGGCCATGCCCGGCAGTGCGGACGCCGCCATCCCCGCCAGGATGACGCGCCGGCCGATCATCGTGCGCGGTTGCGGGGCGCGTGCCGGCCGGCCGTTCATCGTCCGCTGACCGTCCTGGCGTCATCCACCACGGTCAGCCGCACGCTGTTGTTCCGGCGTGTCACCTCCGGCACGTCACCATCAATCGTCACGATCGCCTCGACGGCGCGCGGATCGGTACCCGCCGGCAGCGTCATCGTCAGCGTGGTTGTGCGCGGCGTCAGGTCGGCCGGCGCCTCGAGCGGCGGGATTCTGGCGCTCGCCACCACGCGCCCGCCCGTCACCAGCGTTGCGGTGCCGCCGGTAATCGCCTGCGCGCCCAGGCTGTGTACGGTCAGGCTCACCCGGCGGCCCTGGACCGTCACGTCGTCGCGACCGATGCCCAGGTCGGGTCGGCGCTCGATCGGTTCGCCGGCGCGCAGCAGATCCAGCTCTATCGTCGTTTCACCCGGCGCGAACGTCACCGGCACGAGGGCGCCACGCTCCAGCGTGAGCGTTCGGGAACGGCCCGCGGACGTGACGCGCCACTCGCCTGCCGCAATGTTCCATGTCGACATGTCGGCGGCGATTTCGCCTGCTGCGGTATTGAACGCCGTCACGCGGACATGTTCCGGCGCTGACTTGACCAGCAATGCCACCTGCTCGGCCGCCGCGGGGTCGGCGAAGCGCCACGACACCGCGCCGGCGGGCCAGCTCTGGTTGCGGCGCAGCGCAATGCCGCCGAGCCGCGCGCGCTGGAGCCACTCGCTCTGCGCCTCCACGCGGTCCGACCACCAATGCCCCTCCGTCATCATATAGGCGCGCGCGGCCTTGTCGCGCGCCGCGCCTTCATGCAGGGCTGCCAGGGCTGCGGTGTCGCCGGACTTGTGCCAGCGCGCGTAAAGCGTCCCCGGGGCCTCACCGGCCGCACCTGCCGCGGTATCGCGCCAGGCGGCGCCTTGCGGCAGCAGGCTGAACACGTCGTCGTTGATCTCGCCCAGCGCTGCGGTGCCGGCTTTTGCGATCCGTGCTTGGAGCGGCCGGAGGTACCGCGGATCGCCGGTCCAGTGCCAGGCCGCCCAGGCGGCTTGTAGCGGCAGCGTGGCGCCGCCGCCGTCGCCTGGGCGCTCCCGATCTGACGACCAGTTGATCTCGTTGGGGAAAGACCAGTTGCCGTCCGCCCCCTGCTTGCCGTGCGCGAGCCAGCCGTCCACCGTCCCGGTCACCAGCGCGCGTGCCTGCGCATTGCCGTTATACAGACCCAGCAAGGTCGGCCCGTGAAGAACGGTGAAGGCATACGGCTTCTGCCACGCCCATGCATCGTCGCGGTACATCGCGTGCGCGCCATACCAGGAGGAGGCGAAATGGAGGTGTCCGGCGGGATTGCGCAGGATCACCGATTGCAGCGCGCGCGTTGTCGCCATGATCCGTTCGAGCGCCTTCGGCTCGCCCCAGTTTAGATAAAGCCGCGCTGCGTCGCTGTTGAGCCCTTCCTCATAGGCGTGCAGTTCATCGGTGGCGATGGTGCCGAGCCCGCCGGTCATCATGCCGTTCCGGTAAACCGCGTCGGAGAGGTGGTTGAGCGATGCGGTGATCTTCTCGGGGATCAACCCCATCAGCGCGGCGCCGGGCCATTGCTGGACGAGGTCTGAGTCATCGGACAGACCACCGCCGAAATCGCCGTAGGCGACCTGGCGCTGATCGATCCACCATTCGACGAAGCGGCGCACCTGTTTCAGATCCTGCAACTGCCAGTGCGCCCAGGCCGGGACGCCGGCGGGTACGGGTGGCAGGGCCACCGGAGGCAGGGTTTCCGGCCGATAATTGATGTCCGCCCAATAGGCGCGCCCCTCGACATGATCGGGATCGACCCGCAGCAGATCGGTCGTGTCGGCGAACAGGCGCGCATAGAGGCCGGCCCGTTTGGACGCGGTGTGCTCCTCCACCAGAAAGCCCCAATTGTCGCGTACCTGATTGAACCGGTCGGCGACATGCTCCTTCGCCGCTTCGGTCCGGGGCTTGAAAACGAGGCGGATACGCGCGCCGTCGAGACTTTCGGCGCCGAAATCGGGCGCTGCGCTGGCGATCGAAAGGTACAGGCTGTCATGCGGCAGGATGCGATCCCGCAGGTCGAGCCACAGGGTGCGGGCCTGGTTCGGGCGCACCGCTACCGACAGGTCGATCATGTCGCGGCCCGGCCAGATCGGATCCTTGACGCGGATGTTCAGCGGGACAAGGCCCCGCGCATCGGGCACCAGCTTCATCGCGGGCAGATCGATCGCGATGCCGTCCAGCCCGTCGTGGCTGTTCTGCCAGCCATAATCCCATGCTCGCGCGACCGGCTGGTCAGGTGCGGCATCGCCGAAGCTTGCCGGGATCAGGACATGGACGATCGGGGCAGCGCCTGCCGGCCGCTCGACGATGTCTCCCCCTCCGGCCGCCCCTGCGCCGACTGCGGCCTTGACGCCTGAGGTCGGCATGGCGAGCACGGTCGTCCGCTCGTCGGGCGCATAGCGGCCCGCGATGAAGGCGTTGAGCGGTCCGAGCGCTGCGAGCGTCGGCGCGGCATCGGCACGGATGGTATAGTCGAGCTTGAATGTACCGGCCGGCTCCACGCCGGGCGCGACGTTATAGGCCCAGATTTCCTGGATCGGCTGTTCGGCCATTCGATTGGCGAAGCGCAGCGCGCCGCCGGTGCGCTCGGCCGTCCGGGTCACGCTTCGCACCACGCCCTTTGGCCGGTTGGCAAGCGTCTCGCCGTTCCAGCTCAGCGATCCATAGGCGGCGCCGCGGATCTCGATCTGGTTGAAGCGCTCCGCGGGCGGCACCGTCAGGTCGTAGGCGCGACCGCCTTCGACATAGGTGTTCCAGTCGGGCAGTTCGAAATAGTCGTGGCGCCCCGGCAGCGCGGAGCGATTGTAGACGCCGGGCCAGGTCGTCTCGGCGATGCCGTCGACGCCCTTCCACATCCACTGCTTCTGGTCCCGCGCGTCCGCGAATTCCACCTTGCGCACGCGTGTCGCAGGGGCGTCGAGCAGCGGCGGCGATGCTGTATCCCAGCCATAGCGATGGAGCCACGCCGTCCGCCGTGCTTCAGGATCGGGCGCCGCGGCAACCACCGGCTCGCGCTTGTTCGCCAGCGCGGCCACGGCGTCGGCGCCCAACATCCGGTCATACACGCGGATCTCGTCCAGGTCGGACCCGCGCATGAAATTGTAACGGCTTTGCACCTGATGTGGCGAAAGCACGCGGCCGGCCATGCCGAATTGGTCCAGCCCGGCATCAAGATCCGCCGTCTGGTCTCGGCGCGCGACCTCGCGACCATCGACGTACAGCCGAATGCCGGCCGTCTCATCCCAGGCGAAGGCGAGATGGCGCCACTCGGATGCGGCCGGCACGGTCTCGATCCGCCAGGATATTCGCACGCGCGACAGGTTGGCGTCCGTGACGAAGGCGTCGAAGCCGTGGCCGTTCCAGTCAATGCGCAGGAACGCCATGTCCCAGCTCGAATGGTCGGCGAAGCCCACGCGGAAGATGTTGAACGGTGCTTCGCCCGGCGGGGTTCGTGGTCGCCAGAAGAAGGACAACGTACCGCGTGCCGCGCGGATGTTGCCCGGCGCCCGCCACGCGACATAGCCGTCGTCTGCCCAGCGGGCGGCGCCGCCGATTGCGCCATCGGAGACTATCGAGACCCCGGCGCGAAAGTTCGGCACGCGCTCACCGCCCGCGACCTCGGCGATCAGGTCGCGATCGGCCGAGGCGCGGAAAAGCAGCCCGTCCTGTGCCAGTGCGGGGGAGGCGAGGGCCGTGCTCGCGGCAAGCAGCCCGGCCCAGCGCTTTCGATCGAGGAGAAACACCATTGATCCGCGCAGCCGTTGCTCAGCGCGCATCAACACGTGCCAGGCGCGGTGAGAGCAGGTGTACCGCCAGCAAGGCGACGAAATAGGCACTTCCGGCAATGGCGAAGAGGACCGAGTAATTGTTGTTCGTGGCATCAAGGATGTAGCCGGTGAACAAGGCCATGCCCATGCCGCCGATGGCGCCGACCGTGCCGCCGATGCCGACCACGGATCCGACGGCGCCGCGTGGAAACATGTCGGACGGCAACGCATAAAGGTTGGCCGAGAACGCCTGATGCGCCGCGGTGGCAAGGCCGATCACGGCAACCGCGCCCCACACGGTCGAGATGTTCTGGGCAAAGAAGACCGGAAGCACCAGGCAGGCGCACACGAACATCGTTGCCTTGCGGGCGAAATTGGGTGTCCGTCCGCTTGCGATCAGGCGAGATGACATCCATCCCCCCGCGATGCTGCCGAGATCGGAGATCAGATAGATAGCGGCCAGCGGCAGCCCGAATGTCTTCAGATCCATATCATACCGGGTGAAGAGATATCCCGGCAGCCAGAACAGGAAGAACCACCAGATCGGGTCGATGCAGAACTTGCCGAGTGCATAGGCCCAGGTCTCGCGATAGGTCGCCACCGTTCGCCACGCCAGCGGCTCGATCGGATCGGCGGGATCCTGGCGGATATAGGCGAGCTCGGCGGCCGATACGCGACCGTGCTGTTCGGGATGCCGATAGATGGCCAGCCACGCGACGAGCCAGAGCAAGCCGAACACGCCCGTGACGTAGAACGCCACCCGCCAGTCGAACGCGAGGACGAGTGCCGGGACGAGCAGCGGTGTCACGATCGCGCCGATGTTGGCACCCGCGTTGAACAGCCCGATCGCATAGGCACGCTCGCGCTGGGGAAACCATTCGGTCACCGCCTTGATGCCGGCCGGGAAGTTGCCCGCTTCGCCCACGCCCAACCCGAAGCGCGCCATGGCAAAGGTGGTGATCGACGTCGCCAGGCCGTGCGCCATGTGGCTCACCGTCCATACGATGATGGCGATGGTGTAGCCCGCGCGCGCGCCCACCACGTCGACGATCCGCCCGAACCCGATATAGCCGATCGCATAGGCGAGCTGGAACCAGAAGATGATCGTTGCGAACTCGCTTTCCGACCAGCCGAACTCCCCCTGCAGCGTGGGTTTCAGCACGCCGATCATCTGCCGGTCGACGTAGTTGATCGCCGTCGCCGCGAACAGCAGCGCGCAGATCACCCAGCGATAGCGGCCGACGCGGGCCGACGCGCCCGCCACCGCATGATCGGTGCCGGAGGTGATTGCTTCCATGATACCCTCTCCTGATCGACCTCTGGGCGGGCCGTTACCGTTTGGCCTTCTAGCGAGCCTTGATTGTGCACTCGGCCGTCAGACGGCCGTCGAATGACGCGACCACGTGGTCGCCGGGCTTGACCGGGTGGACGCCGGTCACCGCGCCGGTCGAGACCCATTGCCCGGCCTGCAGCGTCATGCCGCGCCGGGCGGCATGTTCGAGCAGGAACCGCACCGCCCCGAACGGCCCGTCGAGCATCGTCGCGGTGGTCGCGCGCCCGATCTCCACACCGTTGACGGTGAGCGTCACCGGCCATCCGTCGAGATCCGCGTCCTGCCAGTTTTCCGCCAGGGCGCCGACGACCAGGCCGTTGTTGTTGCCGAAATCGGCGATGGTGACGGCGGGCCCGTGCTGGTTGATGCCCGGGAACGGGGAACTCGCCACTTCGATACCGATATGCACCGCGTCGACCAGCGCCCGTGCCTCCGCCGCCGTGTAGGTGACCTTGGCGGGATCGGGCGCGGCGGCCAGGCGCAGCAGGAACTCGGCCTCGGCGGCGGCGAAGCCGTCGGCGAAGACGGGCATCGATGGCACGCCCGCGTCGTCGCTCACCACCTGATCGGCGAAGATCGGGCCGGCCAGGCGGTTCTCGCCGTCGACGGGAGGCGCGATCTTGCCGACCTTCCACCCCGCAACGCGTCCCCCCGCCAGCGTGAGCGCACGATCCTGCACCCGATAGGCATCGGTCAGCGTGGCGGGCATCGTCCCGGGAAAGTCCGGCAGCGCCCTGCCGTCTCGCCTTGCCTCCACGAAGGCGCGCGCGATCGTGTCCGCTTCCTCAACGCTGTGCGTCACTCAACCTCCCCTTGTTTGTTCTTGCCCTGACCATATTGGGAAACCGGTGTCATTGGCAAGCACCGGTAAAGAGTTGCTCCCAACGTCCGGCGCACGCCGCGGCGGCGGCCGCGCCGATCGCCGCCACTGCCGGCGTGTCTGCCGCCAGTGCCGGCAGGAAGCCGATCGCTTCCGCCGCCAACACCCTCGCGGCCGTCGCCGGATCGCCGCAGCGGCCCACCTCGGCCAGTCGTTCGGCCTTGGGATCGACGATCGTCGCTGCTTCCCGGGCGCGCGCCATGATGAAGGCGATCCAGCAGCCGAGGGCGGCGATTACATGGACCGGCAGGTGCCCGGCCGCCCGGTTGGCTGCAAGCGTGTCGCCCAGCCGATAGGGCAGCTTTTGGGACCCGTCCTGCGCAATCTGGTCCAGCCGATGGACGATCCCGGGATTGCGGAACCGCTCGAGCACGCTGGCCCGGTAAGCGTCGGGATCGAGGCCCGGCACCGCCGGCAGCATCGGCGCGATGTCGCGGCGGATCATGGTATCGACGAACGAGGCTAATGCGTCGTCGCGCATCGCCTCGGCGACGCTCGCATGCCCGCGCAGCAGCCCGGCATAGGCGAGCGTCGAATGGGCGCCGTTGAGGATGCGCAACTTGGCGCGTTCAAAGCCAGCGACGTCTGCGGTCAACGTCGCGCCCGCCCGCGCCAGATCGGGGCCGAGCGGGCGACCGTTGTCCTCGATCACCCATTGCGTGAACGCCTCGCGCTGGACCGGCGCATCATCGACAAGGCCGCCGAGTGCCGCCGCCACGTCACGCCCGAGCGCCGCGTCGGCGGCGGGCGTGATCGAGTCGACCATCGTCGAGCGGACGTCTGCCTGCGCCGCGATCCAGTCGGCAAGGGCGCCGTCGATGGCGCGCGCGAAGGCGATCAGCGCAGCGCGGATTTTCGTGCCGTTGCTCGCCAGATTGTCGCACGGCAGCACCACGAACGGCGCCAGCCCCCGGTCGCGCCGCGCCGCGAGCCCCGCGACGATCCACCCCACCACGCTCGCGGGCGCCGCCGGGCGGGCGAGATCATGGACGATATCGGGATGGGCGACGTCCAGCGTGCCGTCGGGGGCAAGGCAATAGCCCTTTTCCGTGACGGTGGTGGTCACCATCCCTGTCGCGGGATCGGCCAGCAGCGCCAGTGTCTCGACGGCATCGCCCGGTCCCAGGAAGCGACGATGCGCGCGAATGACGCGATACGACGGCTCGGCGTCGCGAATGGCCAGCGTATAGAGCCCTTCCTGCCGCGCCAGCGCCTCGACGGTGTCGCGGCTGCGCATCGACACCGCGGCGATGCCCCACCGCGGATCGTCATCCAGAAGCGCATCGACATAGGCGGCCTGATGCGCGCGGTGAAACGCACCGGGGCCGAAATGG
>JBELMF010000166.1:0-7605 GCA_042096015.1 Sphingomonas sp. | reverse complement strand
CGAGAGGTACGCGCCCCGCTCCTTGGCGAGGCGGATGCCCTCGTCGTCGATCAGGCTGGCGTGTTCGATCGTGTCGATGCCGGCGCGGATCGCGGCCTTGATCCCGGCCGCGCCATGGGCGTGCGCGGCGGTCTTCAGGCCCCATTGGTGCGCCTCGTCGGCGATCGCGCGCAGCTCTGCCTCGGACAGCTGCTGCTGGCCCGGTTCGGTATTGTGGCTGAATACGCCCCCGGTGGCGCAGACCTTGATGACTTCGGCGCCGTACTTGCGCTGCTGGCGGACGTGGGTGCGCAGCTCGTCGGGCGTGTCGCCTACCGCCTTGCCGCGCTGGTTGAACGAAGGCGGGAAGAACGTGCTGTCACAATGCCCACCCGTTGCCGACAGGGCGTGCGCCGCGGGGACGATGCGCGGGCCGATCATCAGCCCTTCGTCGATCGCCTGCTTATAGGCGACGTCGTTGTAGTTCTCCGAGCCGACGTTGCGCACGGTGGTGAAGCCGGCGCGCAGCATCGCGGCCGCATTGCCGACGCCCTGCACCGCCCAGAAATTGTCGGTGAACTGCAAGCCCGTATAGCCGCCGTAGAGCGGCGTACTGTCGAGGTGGACGTGCATGTCGATCAGCCCGGGGACGAGCGTCACGTCGCCGAGGTCGATGCGCTTCGCATCCGCCGGCGCGGTGCCGCCGATCGCGGTGATGCGACCGTCGGTGACGGTGATCGTCGGGCGCTGGACGATCGCGCCCTTCTCGACATCGAGCATACGCGCGGCGGTGACGACGACCGTGTCGGCGGCAGCGGGAACGGCCGCCACAACGGCAGCGGCGGCAAGCAGCATGGACTTCAAAGAACACCCCCCATGGCATCCATGACGCGGTGATAGTCACGCGCGGCACGGACGATATCGATAAAGAACCCCACCCACATCGCCGTCAGGAAGACGACCGACACGAGATAGGCGAAGAAGCGCCATTGCACCTTCTTCGGCCCGATGTGGATAAAGCTGTGGATAACGCGTGCAAGAACGAACGCCCAGGCCAGTGCCACCTGCACGTGATTCGCCTGCGCCGTCATGATCAGCAGCGGCACGAGCGCGAAGTAGAGCACCGGCACCTCGAACAGGTTGGCGAGATTGTTGGCCGGCATCTCGACGGGGCGAAAGTATCGCAACGCGGCCTCGCCGTCGGCGAAGTCGTCGCGGCGCGGCGGGTTGCGGCGCATGTGCGCCATGCGCTGGAAGAACAGCGTGAACCAGACAATGAAGACGAGCGCGACCAGCGCGAACGTCGGCCACAGGATGTCGAGTACGGCCATGTGCCCTTCCCCCTTTACAGCGGGAGCATGGCGCGGTTTGAACGCGGCGGGAAGGTCCTGCTTGCTGACTGTTCCGCGGGATTGGCGCCCCCGGTCGTCATCCCGGGCTTGCGCAGGGGTCCATCGTGCCGCGTGGACAGGCGCTCGTGATGGCCGCTCCCCTCACCCTACCGTCATGCCTTGGTCGTGAGAACTACTGGCGGCAGCGTTCGCGGAGCCTTGGATCCCGGCGCAAGGCCGGATGACGGCCGCTTACTTCAGCGGAACGATGAATTCATCCGGATGCGCGACGTTCAGCTCGCGACGGACCAGTTCGTCCACCATATCCGGGTTGGCATGGCGCGGATCGAGCAGCGCGACACGGTTACGCAGCTTCTCGCGCTCGTGATCGAGCGCGGCGTAATAGCGCTCGCGCTTTTCGACCTGGCGCTTGTAGTCGCCGAACGCCAGCAGGCCGTTGGCGCCGAGCACCGCATAGCCGCCAAAAAACGCCATCACCATCAGCGCGAGCGCCGGCCAGGCAGCGCGCTTCAGCATGGTCGGGAAAGTCGAGGGCTTGCGGCGGGTCACTCTTAGATTCTCGCCGAAAGCCCCCGTAGATTCAAGGGATTTTAGCGTGTGCGCAGCACGTCCCGGCCAGCATAAGCGGCAACCGTGCCGAGTTCCTCCTCGATACGGATGAGCTGGTTGTATTTGGCGAGCCGGTCCGAGCGCGCGAGGCTGCCGGTCTTGATCTGCCCACAATTGGTGGCGACCGCGAGATCGGCGATCGTCGCATCCTCCGTCTCGCCCGAACGGTGGCTCATCACCGCGGTGTAGCCGGCGCGCTCGGCGATGCGGATCGCTTCCAGCGTTTCCGACAGGGTGCCGATCTGATTTACCTTCACCAGCAGCGAATTGGCGAGGCCCCGCGAAATGCCGTCGCGCAGGCGGGCCGGGTTGGTGACGAACAGATCGTCGCCGACCAGCTGCACCTTGCCACCGACCTTGTCGGTCAGCGCCTTCCAGCCCTCGAAATCGTCCTCGGCCATGCCGTCCTCGATGGACAGGATCGGGTAACGGGCGACGAGATCGGCAAGATAGTCCGCCATCGCGCCGGGTTCGAGCGTCAGGTTCTCGCCGGAAATGACGTACTTGCCGTCCTTGAAGAATTCGGTCGCGGCGCAGTCGAGCGCAAGCATTACGTCGTCGCCCGGCGTGTAGCCCGCTTTCTCGATCGACTGCATGATGAAGTCGAGCGCGTCGGTGGTGCTGGCGAGGTTGGGGGCGAAGCCGCCCTCGTCGCCGACCGCGGTCGCCAGACCCTTGTCGTGCAGGCCCTTCTTGAGCGTGTGGAAGATCTCCGAGCCGCAGCGCACCGCTTCAAGGATGTTCTCCGCCCCGACGGGCATGATCATGAATTCCTGGAAATCGATCGGATTGTCGGCATGTTCGCCGCCGTTGATGATGTTCATCATGGGCACCGGTAGGACATGCGCGCCGACACCACCGACATAGCGATAGAGCGGCAGGCCGCGCGCGTCGGCGGCAGCCTTCGCAACCGCCAGGCTGACGCCGAGGATGGCGTTGGCGCCGAGCCGGCCCTTGTTCTCCGTGCCGTCAAGCTCGATCAGCGCCGAGTCGATCTCGATCTGGTCCTCGGCCTCGAGCCCGCGGATCGTGTCGGCGATCTCGCCGTTGACCGCCTCGACCGCGTCGTCGACACCCTTGCCGAGCCAGCGACTCTTGTCGCCGTCGCGCTTCTCGACCGCTTCGTGCGCACCCGTCGATGCGCCAGAGGGCACCGCCGCGCGGCCGAAGCTGCCGTCCTCCAGGAACACGTCGACCTCCACCGTGGGATTGCCCCGGCTGTCGATGATCTGGCGGCCTTGCAGGTCGATGATTGCGGTCACGTAACGATCCTTCTAGGATGAAGAGGAACGGGTTCGCCGTGGTCGATAACGAGCCATGTGCGCCGCGGCAATTCGCGATGGAACCTCGGCGGCAGCGGCGGGGTTCTCCGTTACGATCAAGGAAGGATTTCCCATGGCCGACGACACCCTCAAGCCGATGACCGACCAAGACGTCGCACCCGGGCTTGCCGATCCGATCGCGGCAACCGACGCGCTGCAGCCCGCCGATCCGCTGAAGGCGACCGGCACCGCCGATAGCGATCCGATCACCGACACCGGTGCGGACAAGCCCGCAGATGGAGAGGCGACAACGACGCGACAGGCGATCAGCGACAATGTGACGAAGCTGAAAAGCGAAGCGGGCGACCGCGCGCGCAGCTATGCCGATCAGGGCAAGGCGAAGGCGACGGGCGCGCTGGATCAGCTGGTCGCGATGCTGAACGACGCCGCCGGCCAGGTCGATGAGAAGCTTGGCAGCCAATATGGTCAGTATGCCCGTAGCGCGGCGGATCAGGTGCAGGGCTTTTCCTCCACCCTGAACGACCGGACGGTGGACGAACTGCTCGATGACGCACGCGATCTGGTGCGCAAGAGCCCGGCTGCGGCGATCGGCGTGGCGGCGGCAGTAGGCTTCGTCGCCGCACGGCTGCTGTCGGCAGGGTTCGATCAGCGCGAAAAGGCATAAGCCTGATGCCGGGGGACCGCGCCGACCTCGACGAGGTCGGCATCGGGCAGCTTGTATCGCAACTGGCGACCGACGCGCGTGAAGCTGCACAGGCCGAGGTGGCGCTGGCGAAGGCACGCGCCGCATTCGCCGTCACCCGCTACAAATGGGCGGCGGTGTACTTCGGCGCCGCGGCCGTCCTGGCGCTGGCCGCGTTCATCGCCTTGCTGGTCGGCCTCATCCTGACGCTGGCGACGCTGATCGGCCCGGGGTGGGCGACCGCGGCCGTCGTGGCGGGCGTCCTTGCCATCGTCGCGATCCTCGGGCTGATGGGCAAGGCGCAATTATCCAAGAAGGTGGTCCCGTGAGCAGTGATCCGCAGGCCGCCAGCGTGGCGCTGGCCGAGCAGCGGGCGGCCGCCGCACGCCAGCGCCTGTCCGCCACCGTCGGAACGCTGCAGGCGAGACTGAACCCGCGCGCGGTAGCCCGCGATGCTGTCGAGAACATTCAGGAAAGCGGCGAAAAGGCGCTGCGTACCGGTGTTCGCACGGCGCGCGCTCATCCGGAGGCCCTGGTGTGGGCGGCGACTCTGGCCACCGCCTGGCTCGCGCGGCGCCGCATCGTCGGATTGTTCGCCCGCAGGAGCCCGCAAGATCGTGAGCGCGAAACCGCTGCGCACATAGCGCGTTCGATACCAGGTGACTGGCCCCAGGTGGCCGAGAGGAAAAGCATATGACCGATGCCGATAAGCAGACCGCGACGGACCAGCATGACACGCTGCGCGATCGCGCCACCCATGCCTATGAGAACGCCGTAGCGCGCGCCGGCGACACGATGGACTCATCACGCGAAAGCGCGCGTGATGCGGCGCATCAGACGGCCGACTTCATTGAGGGGAACCCGTTGGGGGCGCTGGCCGGCGGCCTGGCGCTCGGCGTACTGGTCGGCGCGCTGGTGCCGCGCAGCGATCGCGAGAAGCAGCTGCTGGCGCCGGTCGGCAAGAAGATCGGCGTTGCGGCTGTCGCCGCGCTTGCCGCTGCCAAGGAGGCAGGTCGCGGGGAGCTGGAAGAACTCGGCCTGACCAAGGATGCCGCGCGCGACCAGGCAAAGTCACTGTTCAAGGGCGTGGTGAAGGCCGCGTCGAACGCGGGCACTGCCGCCGCGGAGGCCGGACGCGAGCAAATCAAGACCACGCATTAAAGCGGGCCGGAAAGGGTTCAAACCGGCACGTCTTGGCGATAAGGGAGCAGCTATGAGCAAGCTACACCTCGTCTTCGGCGGCCGAGTATCCGACCCGCGCACGCTGGATTTCGCCGACCTGAACTCGATCGACATCGTCGGCGTGTTTCCCGACTACGCCTCGGCCGAAAAGGCCTGGCGCGGGGCGGCCCAACGCACGGTCGACGATGCCGAGATGAAATATGTGGTGGTGCACCTGCACCGCCTGCTCGAACCGGACCTGCTGAAACCGGCGAGCTGACCAGAAGACCAACGCAATGTGCCGGGCCTTGTCCCGGCATTTTTGTGTCCGCCTCCTCCGAATCGTCATGCCGCCTTGCGCCGGCATCAACCGTGCCGCCTTTCCCACCGGCGTGACGCGCGCGGACGAGTGGATGCCGGCACGGCGTGTTGTCGGCAGATGGTTCGGCGCCACTCGCGGCAGCGTTCACGGCGCTTCGGATCCCGGCTCACGGCCGGGATGACCAATGAAATATCCAGCGTCACCCCAGCGCAGGCCGGGATAACGGCCGTTCTCAGATGAACTCGATCTTCGATACGAGGTAGTAACGGTCACCCGCGGGCACCGACACCTCCACCTCGTCATCGACACTGCGGCCGATCAGGGCGCGGCCCATCGGGGAATTGTAGCTGATCCGCCCGGTCTTGGCGTCCGCTTCGGTCTGGCCGACGATCTGGTAGCGCACCGGCTTGTCATCCTCATCGAGCAGCGTCACCGTGGCGCCGAACACTACCTTGTCACCGGAAAGGTCACGCGGATCGATGATCTGCGCGCGCGAGAGCTTGTCCTCGATATCGGCGATCGACGCCTCTATCTGGCCCTGGCGTTCCTTGGCGGCGTGATATTCGGCGTTTTCGGAAAGGTCGCCGTGCGCGCGCGCTTCCTCGATGGCATCGACAATCTGTGGCCGTTCGATCTTCAGTCGCTTCAGTTCCGCGGTCAGCTTTTCATAGCCTTCCTGCAGCATCGGCATCTTCTCGACGGTCGCCATCTGCGCGTCACCCTTCCAAAAACCCGTCCCCGGACGGCCCCGCCTGGAACCGCCCTCGCACCTCAAACAGAATGTCGGGGATTAATTGTGCGACTGCAAATAATAGGACTGCAGCGGACGTACTTCAAGGTTCTGTGACGCCGAAACGACCGCTTTCGCCGCCTGGATACACGCTTGCGCCGTGGTGAAATACGGGATCTTCTGATTGACCGCGGACGCACGGATCGGCTGCGAGTCCTTCAGGCTCTGCCATCCTTCGGTGGTGTTGAAGATCAGGGCGATCCCGCCGTCCTTGATCCGATCGACGATATGCGGGCGCCCCTGCGCCACCTTGTTGACCAGCTCGACCGGAATCCCGGCGCGTTCGAGGTGATCGGCGGTGCCGCCGGTGGCGACGATCGTGAAGCCGGCGTCCGCCAGTTCACGCACCGCCGGCACGATCGCCGCCTTGTCGCCGTCCTTGACGCTGACGAATACCGCGCCGGCACGCGGCAGGACGTTGCCGGCCGCAAGCTGCGATTTGGCGAAGGCAGTGGTAAAATCGCGGTCGATTCCCATCACTTCGCCGGTGGACTTCATCTCCGGCGACAGCACCGGATCGATGCCGGGGAAGCGATTGAAGGGGAAGACCGCCTCCTTCACCGCGACGTAATCGATCGCGCGATCGATCACCGGCAGGTCCTTGAGCTTCTCGCCCGCCATCACGCGCGCGGCGATCTTGGCGATCGGCGAACCGATCGCCTTGGCGACGAACGGCACGGTGCGGCTGGCGCGCGGGTTCACCTCGATGAGGTACACCTTGCCGTCCTTCACCGCGAACTGGATGTTCATCAGCCCCCGCACGTCGAGGCCCCGCGCGAGCGCTTCGGCCTGGCGTTCGATCTCGGCGATGATCTCGGGCGGCAGCGAATAGGGCGGGATCGAGCAGGCGCTGTCGCCCGAATGGACGCCGGCTTCCTCGATATGCTGGAGCACGCCGGCGACCACCACATCGTCGCCATCACAGATCGCATCAACGTCGACCTCGATCGCGTCGCGGAGATACTGGTCGATCAGCACCGGGGCATCGCCCGACACCTGCACCGCGGTTTGGATATAATCCTCCAGCTGCTGCGGGCCGTCGACGATCTCCATCGCGCGGCCGCCGAGCACGAAGCTGGGGCGCATCAGCACGGGATAGCCGACACGCTCGGCGACGGTCAGCGCTTCCTCGCGGCTGCGCGCGATGCCGTTCTTGGGCTGAAGCAGACGCAGCTTGTCCACGAGCGCGGCGAATTGCTCGCGGTCTTCGGCCAGGTCGATTGCGGCGGGCGAGGTGCCGAGGATCGGAATGCCGGCCGCTTCCAGCGCACGCGCCAGGTTGAGCGGGGTCTGGCCGCCGAACTGGACGATCACGCCGACCAGCTCGCCGGTCGACTGCTCGACGTGCAGGATCTCCAGCACGTCCTCGGCAGTCAGCGGCTCGAAATAGAGCCGGTCCGAGGTGTCGTAATCGGTCGAGACGGTCT
>JBELMF010000165.1:0-7637 GCA_042096015.1 Sphingomonas sp. | reverse complement strand
AAGCCGCCACGTTTCAGCACCATGCGGCATAATCCGGATCGCGGCATTATGCCCCAGCTCGTGCAGGGCCGTGCGGTGCCAGTTGATCGGCTCGAAATACGCCTGGGGCGGCGGAACCTGCACATAGTCGAGCGCTGGAACATAGAAGGCGCGGGCGCCGCCGATGCGGAAGTCGATGCCGGTCGCCCGGATCAGGGCCTCGACCCGCGGTTCGATGAGGCCGGGCGGAGGCGGTGGAGCCACAATGGTGACGTCCTCCGGCAGCCCATCGCATTGCGCCGCGTTGAACACCGTGAATCGCTTGAGGAACGGGATCGCGGCGGCTTCTTCGCCGGTCTCGCGGGCGCGGCGCTTCTCGTCCTCCGGCGTGAAGCGGTCGGCGTAGACGACGGTAGTGCCGCGTTCGCCCCGGCGGACATTGCCGCCGAGCGATAGGGCCTGGCGGAAGGTGAGCCAGCTCTGGCCCGGGAAGCCGTGCTGGATTACCGCGCCCCAGAGGATCAGCACGTTGATCCCCGTATAGTGCCGCCCGGTGGCGGCGTTCCTCGGCATGGCGAGGGGCGCCTTGACCGTGGCCGTACCCCAGGGCTGGACCCAGGGGAACCGGCCTGCCTCCAGCTCGGCGATGATCTTGCTGGTGATGTCGTCGTAAAGGCTCGCGCGGCCCGAGCCGGCCCGCGCGTTGCGGTCATTCCTGAACATCGCGGTTCTCCGCGACGGGCGCCGGAGACCTCTTCTCCAGCCCTCAACCCGTCACGGAAATCCCGTCCGCACTCTCACTCTACAGGGGCGTTGCGGGGAATCTCCCCGCAGAAGGGGTCGGCCGAGACCGTGGCTCGGCCGCAGGGGAAGGCGTTCCCCGCAGGCTAATTCCTGCTCCGGGCGTATCCGTTACCACCTTCGGCGCCTCCGACCGTTCGCAGCAGATCCCCGATGGAGTGCCCGCCGATCCGGCAGGTGGCGACAACACGGTCGTAGGACTTGTGGTCGGCGATGCAGTCCGCGTTTCGGCCCATGGCGACCCTTTCCAGCGCGGCCTTGGCATCGGGACCGGCGGGGGAGTGGAGCTCGGGTGCGTAGAAATCCTCGAGCCGTATCTCGACCCAGTTCTCTGGCCCTTGGCCCACGGCTACGCATAGCGAGTCGCCGTCCCCGACATAGACCACGGGGCCGGCGAAGTGCGCGTCGCGGTGGAGATAGGACGGCATCGGACCGCGGTCAGGAATGGCCTTGCAGGGATCGGCCTTGGCCTCCGTCGCCACGGTCATTGCCCCCAGCAACGTCAGGCCGATCGCAATACGCATAGTCGGGTTCTCGCTTCCGTCTGACCGGCTGCCGCATCGCGGTGTTGCGGAGTCCAATCCGCGGTCCTGCTACTTCCGATGATTGTGAAACCTGCTGGGGGAGGGCTATGCGCCTGCAGCGGCGCGCCGACGCGCGACCGTGCGCGCCGGCCGGCGGCTTTCCGCGATGTCGCCAAGATGATCGAGGCGAAGCGCTGGCGCGCCAGGAAGCTGAACGATCAATTCGAGCTTGCCGCCGACCGCCTCCACATAGCTCCGCAGGGTCGACAAATACATATCGGCCTGCTTCTCGATCTTGGAGACAGACGGCTGCTTGATGTTCAGCGCGGTCGCAATGTCCTCCTGGGCCTTGCCAGCGATCTGGCGCAATTCCCGCAGACCTTCGACCTCCTGCCGCATCTGCTGATAGCGGGTCTCGATCTCGGCCTGCTGGTCCTGCGGCAGCGAGGCGATAACGTCGGTCAGGCTCCGGCCCATATCGGTCATCCCTTCTTTGCGGGTTTCAGGTTTTCCAGATGTACGGAAAACCGGCTGTCCGCCTTTGCAATGAGCTGCTTGTAGAAACGCTTCTGACTGCCGCCCGATTTGTCGCCCGCGACCAGCACGATCGCGTTGCGCTCGGGATCGAAAGCGAAGGCGACGCGCCATTCGCCATCGGCGGCAGAGAAGCGCATCTCCTTCATATTGGCATGTTTGGAGCCGTTGAGCGTGTCCACATAAGGCCGGCCGAGCTGTGGGCCGTATTCGCCAAGGAGCTTGGCGACGGCCAGGAGTTCGGTTTGGACGGCGCGCTCAAGAGCGGCAAACTCTGCCTCGAAGGCATCATGCAGCTTAACGTCCCAAGTCATATAGCCTCCAAGCTATGTGGAGTCAAGGGCGATGGGACGGCGACCCGTTGTGCGAATCCAAGGCGGAGCCGGTTTTCGGTGTGGGTGCGGCAAGGCGCGGGCATGGGGCGCACGCCGCTCACGCCGCCGCCTTCAGCCGCTTCTTGGCGAGCATGGCGCGGACGAACTTGTCCCATTTCGCCATGCCGGCGCGCTTTTCGACCATGTAGTTCCAGCGGTCGTAGTGCTTCGAGCTGACGTCCTGCAAGGCGTGGTTCTGGATACGGTCGCGGATTTCCTTCGGGACACCGGCCTTACCGGCCAGGGTCTTGAAAGTCCGGCGCAGATCGCGGTTGGTCGCGTGGGGGATCACCCCGCGCTCCCGCTGACGCCAGATGAAACTGTAGAGGGTTCCGTGGCTGACCGGTTTCGACGGGTCTTTGGCGGAGGGGAAGAACCAGCCGTATTTGTTCGGGGTGATCGACTCGATCAGTTCGGCGGCAAGCGAGGGCACCGGAACGGCGTGCGGCTGAAGGTTCTTGGTCCTGGTCCAGTCGATGATCCGCTCCCGGGCGTCCCATTGATCGACATGGAGGCGGGCGATTTCCTCGACGCGCTGGCCGGTCAACATGATGATCTGGATGGCGCGGGGATAGGAAGGATGAACCGGCGTGTCGGGGCATTCCAGCCAGCAATAGAGCCGAACGAACTCCTCCTCGCTCAGCCAGCGCGTTCCGATTGTTTTGGGCTCCGTCGGTATGCTGGCGGCAGGGTTGTATACCAGCCGGAAGCGGCGGGCGGCGGTGGTGCGATAGTCGTGCTCGGATTTCAGGCCCCAGCTAAAGGCCGAGCGGATATAGCTGCGTACATGATCCGCCATTGAACGCTTACCGCGCTCGTAGATGGGGCGGATGATCTCCGTGATCTCATCGGGCTCGATGTCGCGGGCAGGCCGGTTGCGCCCGAGCGTATCGGCGATCTTGTTGAGGCCCTTTTCCGCCTCCTTCCAGGACGGCTTTCCCCCGGCCTTGAGGTAGGCGACATAAGCCTCGAACAGGTCGGCGACGGTTCCGGGGCGGGTGTCGCCAGCAATCTTGATGCTACGGCCCTTCTGGATTCTTTCCGCGAAGTCGCGGTTGAATATCTCGCGCGCCTTGCTGAGGGACATCGACGGATACGAGCCGAGCTTCTTCTTGATGCGCTTATCGTCGCGCCACTGCTGCGCCATCCAGTCGGCGGTTACGCGGGTTGGCATGGGCTTCAGCACGAGAACGAGGCGCCCCGTTCCGTGACCCTCGCCGTCGACCAGGCTGAGCTGCTTGCCGGTCATTTCCACCTGTTTCAGGGCTCCGCGAATTTCTCCATCTGTAAGGCTTGGCACTGGGCTTCTCCGACGGCTTCCAAGTGGGGTCGCGCGACGGGTAGGTGGGGTCGGCGACTGGGGTCAAAAAGGGCGTCGATCCCCTCAAAACCGACCCCAATATGCCACAATGGCCGACTCCACGACAAGCCTAAAAGCTGTTGTGTTTCAACGTGATATGACGTGATTGAACGTGATCAAAAAGCCCAAGTGGGATGGTTGTGCACCAGGATGATCGCCGCCGATCCCAGGTCGATCGCGCGTCGGATAACCTCGCGCACATGCACCTGCGCCTGATCGATCGACCCTTCGCTCATCACCTCATCGCGGATCAGCATGTTGCGGCTGTTGAGATGCAGCACGCGCACCCGCTCGATCACATGATGCGCCATGTCGGCCCGCAGATAGTCCAGCAGCGCCTGCCAATTGCCCAGCACCGGCCGCGCCGCCACTTCCGCCTGTACCAGGCGGACCGCGGCCGCCTGCGCGATCTTGATCGCCGCCGCGCTTGTCTCGCCCATGCCGCTGACCCGCATCAACGCCTCGGCATCCGCGGTCAGCAGCCCGCCGATCCCCCCGAACTCGCGCAGCAATGCCTTGGCGAGCGGCTTCGTATCCCGCCGGGGGATGGCGAGTGCGAGCAGATATTCGATCAGCTCGTGATCGAGCAGCGACTCTCCGCCACCGCGCAGCAACCGCTCGCGCAGCCGCGCGCGGTGGCCATGGTTGTCGGTGGCGGCGGGATCGCTGTCGGCCATCGCGCGAGAGGCTAAGCGGGGACGGTGACACGCGCAATTAACTATCTTCCATAGTCCCGGCCTTGCGCCGGGGTCCAACCGTCCACAGGCGCTGCCGCTCGCGCCCGGCATGACGATGGCGCACACGCTTCCACCCGCGCCGATCAGTCCCTAGAGAACCCACTCTTCGCGTACCGGAAGGAGCAAGGTGACAGCCGCACAGGAGGACAGGAGCCCACGCCGCCGCCGCCTCGTGCGCGCGCTGTTGGTCCTGGTGCTGCTCCTCGCCGCGGCGCTGCTTGCGCTGTGGCTCGCCCGTGTGCCGATCGCCACCAGCTTCATCGACCGCAGCTTCGCCGCCAACGACGTGCCCGCGCGCTACGAGATAACCGACCTTGGCTTTCAGCGGCAGCGGCTCACCAATGTGGTGATCGGCGATCCGGCCGACCCCGATTTGATGGCCGACTGGGTGGAGACACGGGTGGCGATCGGTCCGTCCGGGCCCAGCGTCGTCGGGGTGCGGGCCGGACGTGTGCGGCTGCGCGGCGAATTGGTGAACGGGCGTGTCTCGCTGGGCGCGCTCGATCGGCTGCTGCCCGCGCCGTCGGGCAAGCCCTTCGCCTTGCCGGCCATCGATCTCGCAGTGGCGGACGGCCGGATGCGCCTCACGACGCCCATGGGCGTGGTCGGCCTGCGCCTGTCGGGGCGCGGCTGGCTCAACGACGGGTTTCGCGGCACGCTGGCGGCGGTGAGCGAGCGGTTGCGCATCGGTGATTGCGTACTGGAGGCGCCCACCGCGTTTCTCGATCTCAGCGTACGCGAAGCCGCGCCGCTGGTGGCCGGGCCGGTGCGCGCGGGCGACGTGCAGTGCGGCGAGGTCCGGGTGATGCGTCCCGAGGCGCGCGTCGATGTCGGGCTCGCGGCGGGGATGGATCGTTGGTTCGGCTCGGCCGGCCTGCGCGCCGGGCGGCTTGCCGCGGCGGCCGTGCAACTGGCCGGATTGAACGGGCAGTTGACGTTCAAGGGCACGGCGGCGCGCACCGAGGGCGAGGCGCAGCTACGCGGCGAGGCAATCGAGGGCGGGTTTGCCCGAGGCGGCATGCTGACCTTTGCCGGCAGCTGGCGGGTGGCGGGAAATCGGGCTTTTGCGGGTGGCCGCGTGGATGCGCGCGACGTGGCACTCTCCGCCGCGGTTCGAACCCGGCTCGGCCGATGGGGCGGGCAGGCGGCAGGCACCCCGGTCGGGCCGCTCGCTTCCGCTTTGGGCCAGGCGATGGCGACAGCGGCGACGCGGTTCGATCTCGGCGGCGAGCTGGCATTGGGCACCGCATCCGGGCGGCCGCTCGCCACGGTGCGGTCGCTGACGATCCAGGCGGCCAACGGCGCACAGGCCAGCTTCGGCGACGGCGCAGGGCTGGTGCTCGGCGAGCAGGCGGGATTCCGCGCAGACGGCTCTTTTCGCATCAGCGGTGGCGGCTTGCCCACCGCCCGGATCAGCATCGTGCAGCCGCGCGCCGGTGCAGCGGTGCGCGGCACGGCGGTGATCGCGCCTTACACCGCCGGTGCCGCGCGGCTCGCACTGGCACCCCTGCGCTTCACTGCCGATCCGGGCGGCGCCGTCCGGCTGCGGACCGAGGCCGTTCTGTCCGGCCCTCTTTCCGGCGGCGCGGTAGAGGCGCTGACCGTTCCGGTTGCGGCTTACTGGGACGGCAGAGACACGCTGATCGTCAATCCCGGCTGCGTGCCCATCGGCATGCGCAGACTGTCGCTGTCGAGCCTGTCGCTCGGCGAAACCCGGCTGACGCTCTGTCCGGTCGAGGGTGCGCTGCTGCGGCTGGACAAGGGGCGGATCGGCGGCGGGGTTCGGGCGGCGAGGCTGCAGCTGCGCGGCACGCTGGGCGGATCGCCGCTGCTGCTGACGGCGGGCGCGGCACAATGGCGGCATGCCGAACCGGGCTTCGCGATCGACAAGGTGGAGGCACGGCTGGGTCGGCCGGAACGCCTCACCCGACTGGACGTGTCGCGTCTTGATGGCGCGGTGAAGGCCGGGACGTTGGCCGGCACCTTCTCCGGCGCGGCGGGGCAGATCGGCAATGTGCCGCTGCTGCTGTCCGATGCGGCGGGCGACTGGCGCTTCGCCGGCGGCGCCCTGTCGCTGGGAGGTGCGTTGACGGTCAGCGATGCGGCGCAGAACGCCCGCTTCAATCCGCTCGCCGCCCGTGACGTGACGCTTCGGCTGGCCGGCAACGCTGTCACGGCGACGGGACAGCTGATTGAGCCCGGCAAAAGCGTGAAGGTCGCCGATGTCACCATCCGCCACGCGCTTTCGACAGGCGAAGGCGCGGCGCATCTCGCCGTCCCCGGTATCACCTTCGGCGACGGCTTTCAGCCGGAGGAGCTGACCCGGCTCACCTTCGGTGTCATTGCCGAGGTGAAGGGACGCGTCGCCGGGCACGGCGATATCGCCTGGTCGCCGCAAGGCGTCACCTCCACCGGCACCTTCGGCACCGACAAGCTCGATCTCGCCGCCGCCTTCGGCCCGGTCAGCGGCATCAAGGGCGAGATCCGCTTCACCGATCTGCTCGCCCTCGAATCCGCGCCAAACCAGATCGCCACCGTGGCGGAGATCAACCCCGGCGTCGCCGTCACGGACGGCCGCATCGATTATCAGCTGCTCCGCGACCTCAGGATTCGCGTCAACGGTGGTCGCTGGCCCTTTGCGGGCGGTACGCTGACGCTCCAGCCGACGCTCCTCGACTTTTCCTCGCCGCAGGAGCGCCGCATGACCTTCCGGGTCGATGGCATGGAGGCACGCCAGTTTCTCCAGCAGTTCGATTTCAAGAACCTCGACGCCACCGGCGTGTTCGACGGCGAGCTGCCGATGGTGTTCGACCAGTCTGGCGGGCGGATTGAGAACGGCACGCTCGTGGTGCGCGAAGGCGGCGGTAGCCTCGCCTATCTCGGCGAGCTCACCGAGAAGGACCTCGGCACCTGGGGCAACATCGCCTTCCAGGCGCTCCGCTCGCTGCGCTACCGAAACCTGCAGATCGTGATGAACGGGCCGCTCGCCGGCGAGATGGTCACCGAGGTGCGCTTCGCCGGCGTCAGCCAGGGGGAGGGGGCCAAGTCCAACTTCCTGGTGCGCCGCCTCCAGAAGCTGCCTTTCGTGTTCAATATCCGCATCAAGGCGCCTTTCCGCGGCCTGATCGATTCGGCGGCGAGCTTCTACGATCCCAAGCGCCTGATCGATCGCAACCTGCCCGCGCTGCTCGAGGAGCAGAACAAGCGCGCCGATCCTCCCATTCAGCCGCCCGCAAGCGAGATTATGCCATGAGCGAAACATTGACGAAGCATCAGGGGCTCACGACGTTGGTGATGATGAAAAGGGCCGCGATTGGTATGGCATGCG
>JBELMF010000164.1:0-7713 GCA_042096015.1 Sphingomonas sp. | reverse complement strand
GCCATAGCCATTCTGAGCCAGACCGGTGACGCCGATGTCGAAGCCCGGGGCACCGCTGGCGATGCCGTAGAGCAGCCACGCCGCCAGGATGCCTCCGCTAACCTGCGCCAGCACATACGGCGCTATGTCTCTTATCGGGAAGCGATCGGCTGCCCACAGACCGAAGGTGACGGCCGGGTTGAGGTGGCATCCGGAGAGTTGGCCGACCGAATAGGCGATCGTCAACACGGTCAGACCGAAGGCGAGCGACACGCCGAGCAGTCCGATCCCGACATCCGGAAAGGCGGCGGAAATGACGGCGCTGCCGCAGCCGCCGAAGACTAGCCACAAGGTGCCCACGAATTCGGCGCCCATCCGTTGTACCGCATCCCGCATGTTTTCCTCCGGCAGTGTCTGATCGACACACCGCGAGCCTATGAATTCTTCATCTCCACAACATCAGGATTAATCCGGCTTCGGGAACGGATCTGCCCTGACCGGCAATGTCGGCTTCGTCGGCGCGCGCCTGCCAAGTCCAGACGCGGCACCGCACGGCGTCTTCAGCCTGCGAATATCGGCGCGCGGTCGAAATCCTCCTTCCCGAACGGGCGATCGGTGAAGAGGTAGCCGTAGTAGAATTCGCGCAGCCGTCGGTGAAAATCGCGGATGCGGTCCTGGTACGCGAGCTGCGCGGTCAGATCGGTATCCGCGAGCCGGGTGAGCAGCGCCTGCACCCCGACCGAAGGCAGCACCCAGCCGAGCGCCCGCGCGGTGGCGTCGCGCCGCTCAAGGCCCGCGCGATAGGCACGCACCTGTTTCGCCACGCTCTCGTCGCCGTTCTGATGAAAAGCGAGGTACCATTTATAGTGGAACTCCGGCCCGAGCGGCGCCGAGTTCGCCCAGCGCGGGTGGCGGGCGTAGAAGCGGTGCATCGTCTCCTCGCGCGGGATGTCCCATGCGTGGTTGACCCGCTCGCGCTGCGCCAGCGCGATCTCCGCACCTTGCGTGATCGGCACCGCGCGGTTGATCGCGACATGCGCCAGCGTCGGCGCGATCAGCACCAGCACGAGCCAGCAGGCCGCCAGCGTTGCGGCATTGGCCACCGAGCTCCAGCGCAGCCGGCCGACCAGCGCGGCGAGGCCGATCCAGAACAAAAGATAAGCGGCGATGACGAGCAGGATCAGGGCGATCGCCCCTGCCCCCACGCCGGCAATCACCGCCACGACGGCGAACGGCACCGCCAGCACCGCCCATAGCAGCGCCAGCCGCAGCAGCGTGCGCCTGCGTATCAGCCCCGCCCCGCCGCGCGGCAGCGCGGTCAGCGTGCGCAGCCGCCCCGCCTCGCGCTCGCCCGAGACGAGATCGTGGAACAGCGCGATGACGAACAAGGGCGCCAGGAACACCAGCACGAAGGCGAAGTCGAACCGGCCAGGCAGCGCCAGTTCGGGATTGAACGTGTCGCCGTCATAGATCTGCGCCTCCAGACCCAGCGCGCGGACGCGCAGGATATACGGTGAGACGTCGCGCATGCCGAGCGCAGCGAAGGCGAGCGGCGATGGCGCGTCCCAGGTGGGATGGAAGCTGTAATAGGCGGCGCTGCCCGCATCCTTGGTGCGATCGACATAATCCGCAATCGCCCCGATGTCCTCCGCCTGCGCCGACGGGATGGCGGCGATGGCCGCCCGCTGGCGCGACACTTCCGCCATTCCTGCCACCACCGCGGCGACCGAGAGAGCCGCGAGCATGGCCAGCGCGACCACCGTCAGCCGGGCGCGAAGCAGGAGGCGCAGTTCGTGAGTCCAGAGTGTCATCGGCGCTCTCCCAGCGTGCGCGAGGCGCGGGCGAGCAGCAGACCGGCGACGACCAACCAGCCGAGCACGATGGCCAGCCCCGGCAGCGCGCCGGCGGCGAGCGCAGCGCCGCTGGGCGCCTGATAGGTGAAATCGGGCAGCCGTTCCCAATTGCCGGCCGATACGCGTTTGCGGCGGTCGGCATCCGCGTCCTCGGCAGTATCGTCGGCGTAGCTGACCGCTTCGGCCTGCATCCGGTTGAGCCGCTGGACGAGCGCGTAGCGATAGCCTTCCGCCTGCTCCAGGAAGCGGCGGTGCCCGGCGAAATCGGTGCCCGCCGCCGCCATCGACAGCGAGCGGAGCGCGATCGCCGGGCTCAGAACGCCGACCGCCTCGACCAGCGCATTCTGCTTGGCCTGCGCGGCGTAGCTCGCCCCGGCGTAGCGGTCGAACAGCTCGGAGGTGAGCCGCTCGCCCTCCATGCCGAGCAGGCCTTTGTAATTGACCGGCAGGTCCTCGATCCGCGAAACGCCGTACTTGGCCAGTACCGATTGCTTGAAGGCGGCGAAATGCGGGTCATCGGGATTGTGGCTGTCGCCCATCCGGCGCAGGTCGCGGGCGATGGCAACATCGGTCTGGAGCCGGTTCTGCAGCGGCACCGCGGCGCTCGCCACGTCGGGCGCGACGCGCGGCAGCAGCACCACGGCGACCGCCCAGAGCGCGACCAGCGCGAGCAGCGCATCGCGGCTGCGGCGGACGAGCGCGGAGACGAGCACGATCAGCACCACCCAGAGCGCAAGATAGGCCGCATAGCCCAGCGCGATCACCACCATCGGCAGCGCCAGCGCGCCCGGCTGCCCGGCGATGGCGAGGAATCCGATCATCGCCGGCAAACCGGCAAGCAGCGCGACGGCGCCCAGCGCCAGCAGCTTGCCGCGCACCACCTGCCCGCGCGATGCCCCTTGCAGCATGAGGACGCGCATCGTGCCGCGCTCCGTCTCCCGCGCCAGCGCGCCATAGCCAAGGAAGATCAGCAGCAGCGGCGCCACCACCTGCAGCACGAAGGCGGGCGTCAGCTGGCCGAAGCGCACCAGCAGCGAGCTTTGCCGCACGTCGCCGAAATTAGCGGTGTTCTGACGGTGTCCTTCCAGGAACATGCTGCTGCCGGTGAAGGCGTCGACACCGGGATCGAAGGCGGCGAGCGGCCCCAGCGGGCGGAAGATGAAATGGCCATAATGTACCACGCGGTGCGGGTGGCGATCGGGCTGCGCATCGAACGCATGCTGCGCCTCATGCTGGTGGCGCGCACGCAGGTCCGCGTTGGCGCGCTGGTGCGACCAGGAGCTGAGCACTGCGACGAGCGTCAGCAGCACCAGCAGCGCGAAGGCGATCACCGCGACCCGGTTGCGGAGCATCAGGCGCAATTCGTCGCGGGCGATGAGGCGCGTCACGCTCATGCCGCCACCGCGAAGCGGGCGTGGAGCGCGCGCACGTCGAACCGCTCGGCGCCGCTCGCCTCGACTTCCTCGACAATGCGGCCGGCCTCAAGGAAGCCGATCCGATCCGCCACGTCGGCGGCGGAGAGCAGGTCATGCGTCACCATCAGCACCGCCGTGCCGCGATCGCGCACCGCGGCGACCAAGGCGTTGAAATCGGCGGTGGCGCGCGGATCAAGGCCGGAGGTCGGCTCGTCGAGCAGCAGCACCGGCACCTCGCGCAGCAGCGCGACGGCGATCGCCACCTTCTGCCGCATGCCCTTGGAGAACCCACCGAGCCGCTGATCCCACGCGCGCTCCTGCAATCCCGCCGCCGCCAGCGCATCGGTGATGACGCGGCGGTCCTTGCGCTCGTCGGACAGCGCCAGGAGATAGTCGGCGTTCTCTACGGCGGTCAGATGTTCGTAGAGCGCGACGTTCTCCGGCAGATAGGCGATGCGCCGCCGTGCGCCATCCGGATCGGCGCCCGGGTCCACGCCCGCCACCAGCACCGTGCCGGATTGCGCGCGCACGAACCCCAGCAACGTCGCCAGCGTGGTCGACTTACCCGCGCCGTTGCCGCCGAGCAAAGCGGTGATGCTGCCGGCGGGTACGCGCAGCGACAGGCCGTCAAGCACGCGATGGTCGCCGTAGGCTAAGGTCAGGCCGTCGATCAGGATCGGAGCGGGCGGTGGCGTCATCTCTACCTCGTCGAATGCAATGCGCGCCACCTGCCGCATTGCAGTTGATAAGACAACATATCGTTGACGTTGTTACATCATCACGTCATCAGGCACACGAACAGACCCGTCGCGCAGAGCCGACGGGACGATCAGTCTCAAGGGGGTTATCCACGTGCTTTCATCCATGCGCGCGGTGGCGCGCGCCAGCGCCCTGCCGCTTGTCATCGCCCTGGCATGCTCACCCGCTGCGGCGGAGGTCGACGCCGACGCAACGGCGGAGGAGGAGCGCGAGGCGATCACCGTCACAGGCGTGCGACAGTCGTATCGCGGCGACTTTACGCTGAAGGAGATCCCCCAGGCGATCGCCACGATCGACGAGGCGGTGATCGAGGAGAACAACATCCTGCGCCTCACCGATGCGCTGGATCTCAACGCCTCGGTCGTGCGGCAGAACACGCTGGGCGGGCTGTGGGACAGTTTCGCCGTTCGCGGCTTCGCGGGCGACGAGAATCTGCCCAGCGGCTATCTCGTCAACGGCTTCAACGCCGGGCGCGGCTTCAGCGGCCAGCGCGACGTTGCCGGCATCGAGCGGGTCGAGGTGCTGAAGGGGCCGGCGGCGGCGGTGCTCGGGCGCGGCGAGCCGGGGGGCTCGATCAATCTCGTCACCAAGCAGGCGGAACTCGGCCGCACCTTCGGCACTGCGTCGCTCCAGTATCGCAGCTTCGACACGGTACGGGCGGAGGGCGATGCCAATGTCGCGCTGACCGGCAATCTCACCGCCAGGCTGATCGGCTATGCCGAAAGCGGCGACACCTTTCGTGACACGGTGGAGCAGAAGCGCTGGGGCTTTCTGCCGTCGATCGGCCTCGGGATCGGCGACAATACACGCCTCACCTATGACTTCGAATGGACCCGCGTCGAGGTGCCGTTCGATCGCGGTATCGTCGTGCTGGACGGCGACTTCGACACCGTGCCGCGCTCGCGCTTCCTGGGCGAGCCGAGTGACGGCGACACGGTGGCCCGCGCGACCGGGCACCAGTTGCGGCTGCAACATGACTTCAGCGATCGCTGGAGCCTGCTGGTCGGGGCGAGCCACCGCGACACGCTGCTGACCGGCGCATCATCCGATGCGGAGACGCTGCGCTCGCGCCAGAAACTGTATGTCGACGGCCGCTCGCTGTCACGCCAGCGGCGCACGCGGCGCTACACGTCCGAACATAGCGTGCTGCGTGCGGAGATTTCGGGCGAGTTCGAGACTGGCACCCTGCGCCACCGCGTGCTGATCGGCGGCGATTTCGACTATTTCGATACCGATCAGCTCTTCACGCGCTATCGCGGCCCCGTGGTGACGCCAACCACCACCGATCAGGCGGGCTATGTGCTTGATCTGCAAAATCCGGTGTACGGCCGCTATCCCGTGCCGGTAACCGCCCCCATCACCAACCGCCTGGATGTACAGCGTACGATGGGCGCTTATGTCCAGGACCAGATCAGCCTTACCGATCGCTTGCAGGTGCGTGTCGGCGGCCGGTTCGACGATTTCCTGCTGCGCGTCGACAATCGCCTGACCAGCGTGCTCGGACGGCGCAAGCGCAGCCGGTTCAGCCCGCAGGCCGGCATCGTCTATGAAGTGAGCGATCCCGTGTCGCTCTATGCCGCTTATGGCGAGGGCTATCGCGCCAACATCGGGGCCGATGCGAACGGCAACGTCTTCGAGCCGGAGACCAGCACCTCGATCGAGGCCGGCGTGAAGCTGAGCGCGTTCGGCGGCCGGCTCACCGGCACGCTGGCGGTGTACCAGCTGGAGAAATCCAATGTCCTCGCCACCGACACGCTCAATCCGGGCTTCTCGATCGCGATCGGCAAGGCGCGCAGCCGCGGCGTGGAGCTCGACGTCAACGGCAAGCTGCCCGGCGATGTCGATGTGCTGCTGAGCTATGCCTATACCGATGCCGAGGCACGATCGCGCGTGCTCGATCCGAACTTCTCCTTCCAGATCGAGCCTGGCGATCCGCTGATCAACATCCCGGATCACAATCTGAACGTCCAGGCGTCGAAGCGCTTCACCCTCGGCAATCGCGGCGCTCTGATCGGGGCGGGCGTGCAGTATCTCGGAGCGCGCAACGGCGAAACCGGCACCGACTTCGAACTGCCGGCACACACGCTGGTGCGGATCTTCGGCCAGGTCGACGTGACGGACGGCGTCGAGCTGTTCGGATCGGTCAGCAACCTGTTCGACGAGCATTGGTATGCCAACAGCTATTCGCCCGTCTGGGTGCAGCCCGGCGCGCCGCGCACCGCGACGATCGGCCTGCGCGCCACATTCTGACCAGAGGCTTCGATGCGTTTGACCACCCCGGCCGTAGCCGGCCTGGCGCTGCTTGCCGCCGTTCCTGCTCTTGCCCAACCCGTGCAGCCGTCTCCCGCGGTGCTGCCCCCCGCCCTCCCCTGGTCCGGCCCCAGCGAGCGGCTGATCGTCGCGGCTTCCGATCCGTGGATCACGCCCGCCGAACGCGCCGGCTTCGCCACGACGCCGCGCTACGCGGCGGTACGTGCGTGGGTGGAGAAGCTCGCTGCCGCGTCCCCGCTGATCACCGTGGAGACGTTCGGCAAAACGGGCGAAGGCCGCGACCTGCTGTTCGTGCGCGCCAGCAAGGGCGGCACAGGCAAGCCGGTGGTGCTGGTGCAGGCCGGCATCCATTCGGGCGAGATCGACGGTAAGGACGCCGGGCTGATGCTGCTGCGCGACATCGCGGTGCGCGGCAAGCACGCGCTGCTCGACCAGGTCGACCTCGTCTTCATCCCGATCCTCAACATCGACGGGCACGAACGGGTGAGCGCGTGGAACTTCCCCGCGCTGCGCGGCCCGGCGCAGAAGGGCTATGTCCGCAACGCCCGCAACATCAATCTGAACCGGGATTACGCCAAGGCGGATGCGCCGGAAACGCGCGCGATGATCACGCTGCTGCGCCGGCTGGACCCGATCCTCTATGTCGATTGCCACGTCAGCGACGGCTTCGACATGCAATATGACGTAACCTTCACTTACGCCGGCTGGGGCACCTACGCCCGCCATCGCGCCACGGCCGACTGGCTGCAGAACCGCTTCGGCCCGCCTGTGACCGCCGCCCTGGAGAAGGCCGGGCACGTGCCGACGATCTATCCCAGCCCGATCGACGTGCGCGATCCCGCCAAGGGCATCCGCTACGCGCCGGAAGGGCCGCGCTACTCGACCGGCTATGGCGACTTCATCGGCGTCCCGACGGTGCTGGTCGAGAACCACATGCTCAAGCCGTACCGACAGCGCGTGCTCGGCACCTATGTGCTGCTGGAGGAAGCGCTGCGCCGTGCCGCTACCGATGCGGACCGGATCGCTGCCGCCAAGGCACTGGACCGCGCCAGCCGCCCCGCCGAGTTGCTGACGCAGTGGAAGCCCGCAGCCGAGCCGATCGGCTGGGTCGAGCAGTTCAAGGGCGTCGCGTTCGAACCGTATCGCTCGCCGGTGACCGGCCGCGACGAGCAGCGCTGGCTCGGCAAGCCGATCACCTTCCGTATGCCGATCATCGGCCAAACGCCGACGGAGAGCGTGCCCCTGCCCCGCGCCTGGTGGGTGCCCGCCGCGCACAGCGAGGTTATCGACCGGCTGCGGCTGCACGGCATCCGGTTCGACACGCTGGAGGAAGCACGCACGCTGACGCTGGACCGCATCGAGCTGGTGGATCCGGTGCTTCACAGAAGTGAAGCGCCCATGCGTTCATGCGAGCCTGGGGTAATATGACCCCAGTC
>JBELMF010000163.1:0-7803 GCA_042096015.1 Sphingomonas sp. | reverse complement strand
ATGACCGTCGCTCCAAGCACCGTAAAAGGGGACACACGCTCTCCGAAGACCAGGAAACCAAGCACGGCGGCATAAACAAAGGACGTATATTCCGTCATCGCCAAATAACCCGCCTCGCCGTGCGCATAGGCGAACGACAGCATCATCATCGAAACAAAGGCCAGCAGTGCCGCCGCCGCGAGCGGCACGATCGTCGCCGCAGGCGGCACCTGCGCCAGCCATGGCGCCGCGCAGGCGAGGAGGATCAGGATGACCAGCGACTGCAGGCACGCCGTCTCGGCCGGCCGCGCCGCCAGCGACTGCAGACGCGTGAGGATCAGGTTGACCGCATACAGGATCGCCGAGCCGAGCACCGCCAATGCGCCTTCGAATGCCTCCGGCCCAAGCTCAGCCCGCGCCTGCCCCATGAAGATGGTGCCGATACCCAAGCTTGCCGCGATGACCGCGCCGATCGTCCGGGAAGACACGCGCTCCCTCAGCCACCAGGCTGCCAGGATCAGCGCAAGGATCGGGGCGATGTAGGATAGCGCGATTGCTTGCGCCATCGGCACGCGCGCCAGTCCCCAGAAGAACAGCAGCGCCATCATGCAGGTCACCGCACCGCGAACAACATGAAGCCGCAAGGCGCGGCGGCTGGGCGCCCTGATGCCGACGGCGCGCCATGCCATAGCGCCCAGGACAACATTGCCTAGAGAGCGCCAGAGCATCGCGTTGTACACGCCGATCGCAAGCACCAGGCCCTTCATCACGGCGTCCATCACCGAAAAGAGCGCAATGCCGCCCGCCGCGATCAGAAAAGCGAAACCCAGCGGAACGTGGCTGACGGACAAGCGGGTCATGGCTGCGCGATACTGTTGTCGCGGCATGCTGGCGAGCCCCGTCTACGGGGGTATCGCGCAAGTTAATGCCATATGAATGCCGACGGCTGAAACATCCCGCAAAACAAAGACACAGACCGAAAATTTAGAACGTGATATGATGATCAAATAAAGTCGGCCACTTTCCTGCCCATCAGGTTGACCGACACAAATCGAGCGCTAAAGCAACTATAAAAGTAAGGAGCGTCCCATGACCGATGAAACCATCGACACCAATGCCGTCGAACTTGCCACCGAGCTGACGATCGCATGGCTGTCCAATCCTAACACGCGTGCTTCCAGCGAGGAGGTTCCCGGCTTTCTGCACAAGATGCATGAGGCCGTGAATCAGCTTTCGAGCAACGCGCAGCCGGTCATGGAGGACGAGCCCGCCGGTGAATACACGCCGGCGGTATCGGTTCGTAAGTCGCTTGCTTCCAAGGATCACATCATTTCGATGATCGACGGCAAGCCGTACAAGACGCTGCGTCGTCACCTTGCCGGCCATGGCCTGACCCCGGCCGAGTATCGCCAGCGCTATGGCCTGAAGCCCGATTATCCGATGGTCGCGGAGAATTACTCCGAGGCCCGCCGTGCAATGGCCAAGAAGATCGGCCTCGGCCGCAAGCCCGGCATGACGCGCAAGGGCGCCGACGGGGAAGCGGGCACCGCAAAGCGGGGTCGCAAGGCGGCAGCTCCGGCGACCGCCGGGGAATAAACGCAGGTGATTCGGGCGGCGGCATTGCTGCCCGACATGCGAGGCGCGATCGGCGGGCGCATTCGTGCGCTCGTCGGCTCGGGCACGGTGGACCTGACGCGCCCGCCGGGCGACGCGGGGCTGTTCGGGCCCGGATCGGTCGCCTGGCGCATCCATGGCGATTTCTCGGCCATGATGATCGGCGGCGTCTCGGCACTGTTGCTGCAGATGCTCCACCCGCTGGCGCTCGCCGGCGTATGGGATCACAGTGATTTCCGACGCGATCGGCTGGGGCGTCTGCGCCGGACGGCGCAGTTCATTTCATTGACGACATTCGGCAGCACCGTCGCGGCGGAAGACGCAATCGCCAGGGTCCGCCGCATCCACGATCAGGTGTCCGGGAACCTGCCGGATGGCACAACCTATGACGCCAACGATCCCGCCCTGCTCACCTGGGTGCATGTTGCGGAGGTAGACAGCTTCCTGCGCGCCTATGTGCGCTATCGCGAACCCGGATTGTCGGGCGCCGATCAGGATCGCTATCTCGCCGAAACCGCGACCATTGCGCGGCGGCTGGGCGCGCAAGACGTGCCGGTCTCCCGGCGTGACGTCGATGCTTATTATCGCAGCATCCGGCCACGGCTGCGCTTTGACGAACGGACGCATGAGGTCGCCGAGGCGCTGCTGGCGTCGGGGCCGGACATGCTGACCACCGGCGCGCTCGCGATCATCGCGCCGGCCGCGATCGACCTGCTGCCTCCCCGGGCAGCCGAACTCCATGGCAAGACGCCGCCCGCCTTCGGTCGCCCGGCCATACGGCTTGGCGCGCGGGGCATGAGCCAGGCGCTGCGCTGGGCGTTGCGCCGGTAGCGTTTGCTGGATCGCCATATGCAATATGGGGTTTTATCGATGTGGCATCCTCGACACGCCACGCGAACGGCCCGGGAAAGGCCGACTCCTTCCCCGGAGGGGGTGGAGGACCGCCATAGGCGGTGGAGGGGTGGTCGCCCCGAACAATGCGGTGCGTCTGCGGAAGCCTACCCCTCCACCAGCTTCGCTGGTCCCCCTCCCCTTCCCGGGGAGGAATGAGCAACGGCGGCTTGCGCCCAGTTGCGGACGTTCGTGCTGGATGAGATACCAGCATCGTGAACTTCGATCGGTATCTCGCTGCCCAACGGAAGGGCGTTAACGTTATCACCGTCATGATCCTTGGCCTTATAGCGATCATGTGGGCAGCAACGCTTGTAGATTGGGCGTTTGATCGTGGTTGGGGTTGGGACAGGCAAATACTCTCGCTTGGGCCGCCTATGGCGCTTTTCACGCTCTTCGTTCGGTTCTGCGCAATGGCGATCTTCAAGTTCGTTAGCGGCAACCTCTAACGACCGCTTTCCTCCCGATTATGTTGAAAAACTCCGCAAGGGGCCAAAGCTCGCAAGCGCCGCGCAATTCTGTTCTAACACGCGCCTTTCTTCCGAAACTTTAGTTACGTTTTACAGCATTCATTGGACAGATAACTTCGCAGCGAAGGCTCACCCTCGGCCTCGCGGGAGTTTTTCAACACAATCCTCCCAATCTCGGTCGTTCCGCACTCGGGCTGCCGATCCAAAAGAGCCTCATAGCGGACGTAGGCGGTAAGCGCTAAGACAGGCTTAAGGGAGCGGTTCGTCATGTTTCGTGCGCTGATCAAGTGGATGGATCGGGATTGGGCGAACCGAAGATACAATCCGGTGTTCGCCTTCGCACAGCGCCTCGTTTGGGGTGTTCCAGTCTTCTTGAGCCTAGCGGTCATCGGCGCTCTTGAGAGTTTGGGCTTTTCGCACGACGGTCTAGTCGTTCTTAGCGTTCTCGCGCTCGGTGTCGCGGGGATGTTCACCATTATGCTCGTGTCCCTCTACCGCTGGATGGTTGGTTACAGCCGTTCCGACTTCCAAGAGCGGGCAGCGGAGGAGCATCGGAAGCGAGTGTCCGCGCGGCAGGCGTTCTTCCGCCGTTGGTTGAAGCCGAACGGCAGCTAACCTCCCCATTGTCTTCATTGCACTTCAAGCCGCGCCGCACTCCTTCAGCCCGCCGCCTGCTCCACCAGCGCGTCCGCCTCGTCCGGCGCCAGCCGCTCGCCGCGCGCCAATGTCACGGTGGTGGCGAGATCCCACATCACATTGCCGAGGGTGCGGACGATATCCGGAAGCGTTTCCACTGCCACCAGCAGCCCGAGCGGCGCGGCGGGGGCGCCGATCGTGGCGCAGACCGGGGCGATCGAGCTGACGTAGCTGACCGTGCCGGGCAGGCTGACCGCGCCCAGTGATGTAAGCGCCGCCACCAGCGTTCCCACCGCCAAGGTTCCGGCTGTCAGCGGCACGCCGAACCAGTGCGCGATGTAGATCGCCACCGCGAAATTCATCGCCGGGCCGGTCGCGCGCAGCAGCGCCACCGCCAGCGGCAAGGTGACGCCCGCCGTGGCGACCGGCGCGCCCAGTGCGCGCGCGCCCGCGAGCATCGCCGGCAGCGAAGCGAGCGAGGATTGCGTGGAAGCCGCCACCGCCTGGCTGGGCAGCGCGGCGCGCGAGAAACGCGCCAGCGAAACCCGCCCGCCGATCATCGCCATGGGATAGGCGCAGAGCGTCACCACCACGCCTACGCCCGCAACGATCAGGATGTAATGAAGCAGCGCATGGAAGGCGCCGCTGCCGGCGCGAGCCCCGACCACCAACGCCAGCGCGAACACGCCGAGGGGCCCGATCCACAGAACCCAGCCGATCACCACGAGCATCGTATCGCGGAGCGCGACGAAGAACCGCACCAGCAGCTCGCGAAGCTCCGGCGCAATGCGCATCAGCGCAAAGGCGAAGATCAACGCGAAGATGATCATCGACAGGAAACTGCTTTCGGCCGTCGCCTTGACGATGTTGCTGGGGATGATGCCGGCCAGGAACTCGCCGAGCGGCGGTATCTCCGGATTCGGGCCGACCCCGGTCAGCGCGGCACGAAGCGCCGCCCCCGATCGGGCGGGCAGGGGAAACAGCTCCAGAAACAAAGGCGTCAGCACCGCCGCCGTCACCGCCGATGCCGCCATCACCGTCACGTACAGGCCGACCGCCCGTCCGGCGAGCCGCCCGGCCTGGGCTGCTTCGGCTGTCGCCGCGACGCCGGTGACGAGCAGCGAGAAGACCAGCGGCACGATCGTCATCTGAAGCGCGTTCAGCCACGCCTGGCCGATCGGCTGCGCGACCGACGCCGTCGGCTCCACCCCGGCGGGGAGGTACGCGGCGAGCAGAATTCCGGCGACAAGCCCCGCCACCAGGGCAAGGAGGATGCGGGTAGATTGAGACATCGGGCCTTTCGAACTCTTCGTCACCGCGGGCTTGTTCCCGGATGAACCAATCTGCAAGAGCGTCTGATCATGGTTGTGCGGCAGCGGGCCTGCCGCGGCAAGACGGATTGGAGGCGAGCTGTGGCACGCAAATATTTCGGCACGGACGGAATTCGCGGCCTGACCAACATCGCCCCGATGACGGCAGAGATGGCGATGAAGGTGGGAATGGCCGCCGGCGCCTATTTCGTGCGCGGCGATCATCGCCATCGCGTGGTGATCGGCAAGGACACACGCCTGTCGGGCTACATGCTCGAAAATGCATTGGTGGCGGGCTTCACCGCCGTGGGCATGGATGTCGTCCTGCTCGGCCCCATGCCGACCCCGGCGGTCGCGATGCTCACCCAGTCGATGCGCGCGGACCTCGGCGTGATGATCTCGGCCAGCCACAATCCCTTTGCCGACAACGGGATCAAGCTGTTCGGCCCGGACGGCTACAAGCTGTCGGACGAGGCGGAACTCGCGATCGAAGCGCTGATCGACGGAGACGTCGCGCTGGCGCCGGCCGGTGACATCGGCCGGGCGCGCCGGGTCGAGGACGCCCGCGGCCGCTACATCCACTTCGCCAAATCGACCTTTCCTGACGACCTGCGGCTCGACGGCCTCAAGGTGGTTGTCGATTGCGCCAATGGCGCCGCCTATCAGGTGGCGCCGTCAGCCTTGTGGGAACTGGGCGCCGAAGTGGTGGCGATCGGCGTCTCGCCCAACGGGAAGAACATCAACGACAAGGTGGGATCCACCGCGCCGCAGACCCTGTCGGACACCGTCGTGGCGAGCGGCGCGGCGATCGGCATCGCCCTTGACGGGGATGCCGACCGGCTGATCGTGGTCGATGAGAATGGGCGCATCATCGACGGCGACCAGCTGATGGCGACGATCGCCACCAGCTTCGCCCGGCGCGGCAAGCTTGCCGGCGGCGGACTGGTCGCCACCGTGATGTCGAACCTGGGGCTGGAACGGCATCTGTCCGCGCAGGGGCTGGGCCTGGTGCGCACCGCGGTGGGTGACCGCTACGTCCTCGAAGCGATGCGGACGCGCGGCTACAATGTCGGGGGCGAGCAATCGGGGCACATCATCCTGTCGGACTATGGCACCACCGGCGACGGCCTGGTCGCCGCGCTGCAGATCCTGGCGGAGGTGAAGCGATCCGGCGCGCGCGCCAGCGATGTCCTCCATCGGTTCGAGCCGCTGCCGCAGCTTCTGAAGAACGTGCGATATGAGCGCGGCGGAAAACCGCTGGACGCGGCAAGCGTCCGCGACACGATCACGTCCGCGGAAGCGGAACTGGCGGGCATCGGGCGACTGGTGATCCGGCCATCGGGCACCGAGCCGGTGATCCGGGTGATGGCCGAGGGCGATGATGCCGCGCAGGTCGAGGCGGTGGTGGAGCGGATCTGCGACGCGGTGCGCGCAGCGGCCTGACGCGCGAACGCGATGAGGGCGCGCCGCTCAGTCGCCCGTCACCTTCGCCGGACCGAGATCACCCAGCCCTACCGTTCCGCTCGCCATCGCCAGCATCGCATCGAGGCTCTTCTTCGCCTTGATCCGCAGGTCCTCGTCCATCTCGATCCGCGGACTGAGATCGCGCAGCGCGACGTAGAGCTTCTCCATGGTGTTCAGCGCCATGTAGGGGCAGATGTTGCAGTTGCAGTTGCCGTCCGCGCCGGGCGCGCCGATGAACGTCTTGTCCGGCAGCGCCTTTTCCATCTGGTGGATGATGTGCGGCTCGGTCGCGACGATCAGCGTGTCGCCCGGCATCGCCATGGCATATTCCAGGATGCCGCGCGTCGAGCCGACGTAATCGGCATGATCGAGGATCACCGGCGGGCATTCCGGATGCGCGACGATCGGTGCGGCGGGGTGCTGCGCCTTGAGCTTCAGCAGCTCGGTCTCGCTGAACGCCTCGTGGACGATGCACACGCCCGGCCACAGGATCAGGTCACGCCCGGTCTTGCGCGCGAGATAGCCGCCGAGGTTGCGGTCCGGCCCGAAGATGATCGGCTGGTCCTTGGGGATCTGCGACAGGATCTTCTCGGCCGAGGAGGAAGTGACGATCACGTCGGAAAGCGCCTTCACCGCGGCGGAGCAGTTGATGTAGGTCAGCGCGATCGCGTCCGGGTGCTGCGCGCGGAAGGCCGCGAACTGCTCGGGCGGGCAGCTGTCTTCCAGCGAGCAGCCGGCGTCCATGTCGGGAAGGATCACCGTCTTCTGGGGCGAGAGGATCTTCGCCGTCTCCGCCATGAAGCGCACGCCGCAGAAGGCGATCACGTCGGCATCGGTCGCCTGGGCCTTGCGGCTTAGGTCGAGGCTGTCGCCGACGAAGTCCGCCAGGTCCTGAATCTCGGGCTTCTGGTAATAATGCGCCAGGATCACCGCGTTGCGCTCCTTGCGGAGGCGCTCGATCTCGGCGCGGATGTCGATACCCTGGAGGTTCTGCGGCTGGTCCATGGCCACGCAGATGGCCCGCGCGAGCCCCGCGATCAAGCCATGGGTGGAAAAGGCGGATAAGCGAAGGGCGCGATCTGCGCGCCGGGCGAACCGGCGGTGACGACCCCGTAAAGGTCCGCACCAAGCGGCGTGAGCGTCACAAGGTCCATCGTCACCTGCATCCCGATCAGGATCGCGACCGCATACCACCATGCCGGATGTACCCGGCCGTGGCGGCGCGCATCATGAATCATCCCGGCAAGCGGGAACAGCATCATGCCGGCGAAAATCCCCCAGGCGCTGTACGGCACCATCAGCGGCGCGGGCAGCAGCCGCCCGAACGCCGGCCCCATGATCGCGGTCATCGCCGCCATCACGAGGCGCCGGTGCCAGTCGGTCCGCCGACGCAGCTTCACTCCCCACCACAGCAGCCCGGCGAAGGTGAGCACCGCGAG
>JBELMF010000162.1:0-7870 GCA_042096015.1 Sphingomonas sp. | reverse complement strand
CGGCGATCGTAGCTCAGTTGGTTAGAGCATCGGTTTGTGGTACCGAGGGTCGCGGGTTCAAGTCCCGTCGATCGCCCCATCTTTTGAACCCTGCATTTCCGACTCGCATTTCCGTGCGGGTAACTTTATTGCGCCATCCGGTAACTTCCTAACGAGCGTCGGAGGGTGACATGAGCGCGACATGGGGTTTCTCCGATTTTGACGACCACGAGGGCGTCCACCTCTTCACCGACCCGGCGTCCGGGTTGCGTGCGGTCATCGCGGTTCATTCGACGGCGCTCGGGCCAGCCGCCGGCGGCGTACGCTTCTGGCATTATGCGGACCATGTCGCCGCGATCACCGATGCGCTGCGCCTGTCGCGCGGCATGAGCTTCAAGAACGCCATGGCCGGTCTGGAGCTGGGTGGCGGCAAGGGCGTAGTGTTCGCCGACCGCCCCGGCGCGACGATCAGCGATGCGCAGCTGCGCGCGTTTGGCCAGGCCGTCGAATCGCTGGGTGGCCGCTACGTGACTGCCGAAGACGTCGGCATGTCCGAGGCGCGGATGAAGGTGATCTCCGAAGAGACGCGCTACGTTTCCGGTTTGCCGGTGGCGAGCGGCGCCGCGGGCGGTGATCCGGGGCCCTATACTGCGCTTGGCGTCTATCTCGGCGTGAAGGCCGCCGCGCAGCGCGGGCTCGGCGCGACGGATATGAAGGGCATTCGCGTCGCGATCCAGGGCGTGGGATCGGTCGGCGGCGGGCTGGCCCGGCTGCTGGCGGCCGATGGCGCGGTTCTGGTGCTCGCCGACGTCAATGGCGCGCGGGCGGAGGCCCTGGCCGAAGAAATCGGTGCGACCACCGCGCCGACCGAATCGATCCTCGCCGCGGACGTCGACCTCGTCAGCCCCAATGCGCTCGGTGCCGTGCTGACCGAACAGTCCATTGCCGGGCTGAAGGCGAAGGTCGTGGCGGGCGGCGCGAACAACCAGCTCGCAACGCGCGAGGACGGGCGCCGCGTGCATGAGCGCGGCGTGCTTTTCGCACCCGACTACGTGATCAACGCCGGCGGGATCATCAACGTCGGGCTGGAGTATCTCGGCCACGGGGACGAGGCAGAGGTGAAGGCGCGCATCGCCCGCATCCCGGATCGCCTGATCGAGGTGTGGGATGAGAGCGACGCCAGCGGCGATCCCGCGGCCGATGTCGCTGACCGTATCGCACGCCGGCTGATCGGGCGCGCCTGAAGATATCATCCCGCCGCGTCTTCGCCGCCGAAAGGATCGAAGACGCGGCGCGCTGATGAGGGTGACGGGTCGCGTTTTTCGCCATAAGGGCTGTCACATCGTGCCTGCGCTTCACGCCCTTGCCAATCCTGCGCGCTTTCTGAAGATCGCGCGCCCGCTCACGACCTGGCTGAGCCTGTCGGGGGTGGCGCTGATCGTGATCGGCTGCTGGGCCGGGCTCGCGCAGACGCCGCCCGATTATCTGCAAGGCGACACCGTCCGGATCATGTATGTCCACGTTCCCGCCGCGTGGCTGGGAATGGGCGGCTGGAGCGGCATCGCCATTGCGAGCATCGCCTATGTCGTCTGGCGCCATCCGCTGGCCGATGTGGCGGCGCGGGCCATCGCCGTGCCCGGCGCGGTGTTCGCGGCGATCTGCCTGGTTACCGGCGCGATTTGGGGACGCCCGACCTGGGGCACCTATTGGCAGTGGGACGGACGGCTTACCTCCATGCTCCTGCTGTTCTTCGTGTACGTCGGCTATATCGCGCTGGCCCGCGCAGATCGCGAGCGCGGCGGGGATGGGCGCATCGCCGCCCTGTTCGGGATCGCCGGAACGGTATTGTTGCCGATCATCCGCTATTCGGTCGTTTGGTGGAATACCTTGCACCAGGGGCCGAGCATCGGGCTCACACAATCCACTATCGACACGTCGATCCTGTGGCCGCTGCCGATCATGCTGGCGGGGTTCACCTTCCTGTTCGCCGCGGTGGTGCTGATGCGCATGCGGACCCTGCTGGCCATCGCAAAGGCCGAGGCGCGGATGCGCCGCCGTGCGACCGCGTGAGCGATTGCAGATGAACGCCTGGCCCTTTGTCGTTGCCGCTTATGCACTGGCGCTCGGTGCAACGGCCGTGCTCTTTTCGGTCAGTTGGCTGTCGATGCGCCGCGCTGAGAAGGACAAAAGGTGAAGGCCAAGCACCAGCGGCTTTGGCTTGCCGGCGCCGCGGTCGTCGCGATCGTGGCCGCGGCGTTGCTGGCGCTGTCCGGGCTGCGCGATCAGGCGGCGTTCTTCTATGCGCCGTCGGATGTGACCCCTGACGTGCTCGCATCGGATCGCGCGGTCCGCCTGGGCGGCATGGTCGCGGGCGGATCGGTGACACGTGCGGCCGATGGCGTGACGGTCCGCTTCCGGGTGACGGACGGCAAGGCCGTGACGCCGGTGAGCTTCGCCGGCATTGTGCCCGATTTGTTTCGTGAGGGGTCCGGCGTCGTGGCTGAAGGCCAGTTCCGACGCGACGGCCTCTTCGTCGCGAGCAACCTGCTGGCCAAGCATGACGAAAAGTACATGCCGCCTGAGCTTGCGGGGAAAATGCACGAGACCAAGAGCCTGCAGCCGTGAGCGGCTTTGTCGCGCTTGCGGTGATTGCCGCGGCGGCCGCGGGGGCGCTGGTGCTGCTGCGCCTTCCAAAGCTGCTGTGGTCGTTTGCCGGGGCGGCGCTGTGCCTCGGCGCAGCGGGCTATTCCTGGCAGGGACGACCGGCGCTGGCCGCGTCGCCCGCTCAGCCGACGGCCGATACCGTTTCGATTGCACCTGAGGCTATTGCGCTGCGGGAGCGGCTGATGGGCCGGTTCACGGCAGACACCGCCTATCTGGTTGCGTCGGACGCGATGCTGCGCGCAGGGGATCGGCGGGCGGCGGCCAAGGTCGTGCTGGGCGGGGTTCGCGCTCTACCGCAAAGCTTCATTCTATGGACGCAGCTCGGAACGACGCTGGCCAAGGTTGACGGCGATCAGGTGTCGCCGGCGGCGAAGCTCGCATTCGGGCGCGCCATGCAGCTAGCGCCTTTTCATCCTGCACCGCCTTATTATGCCGGCCTCGCCTATGTCCGGGCCGGAGACCTCGAAACGGGGCACCGTCTTTGGAGGCGAGCTGTCGCGCTCTCGCCCAAGGGGATGGATTATCGCGAGGCGATCGCTGGACAGCTGCTGCTGCTGGATCAGTACATGGCTGCATTGAGCGCAGCGCCGTAGGGCGTCTGGCCTATCGGCGTTACTTCCCGCGTCCGGTCTTTTCCTGCAGCGCATCGATTCGTTTCGACGCATCGGCCTTGGTCAGCGTTTCGTCGAATGTCTCGCCGGCCTCTTCGCTCAGGGTCTTGAGATAGCTTGCCTGCGCACCCGTCATCGGCTCGTCGCCGGTGGTCCAGTCATCGGGATCCTTTTCCGCATTGGAATAGGGCGCATTTTTTTTCGGATCTGCATCGGCCATGAGGATCTTCCTTTCGGGACAGGCAACTCTTATGTTCCTGCAACGTTCCCTTTGCGGCGTTGGCAGCAAGTGCTACGCGCTCCGGGGCTTTGACGGGATGATGGCGGTTTTCGCTTCTTTTGACCTGGCGTCTGCGGACTTTCTGTGAGCACCGTCGCTGCCGCGGCCGTGCCCGCTGAACATGGCCACCATCACAATTCGCTAGCCAAGCTCGCGCTGGGCGCAGTCGGTGTCGTCTACGGCGATATCGGCACCAGTCCGCTGTACGCGATGAAGGAAGTGTTCGTCGGCCATCATCCGCTGGCGGTGGACCGGCTCCACATCTTCGGGGTCGTCAGCCTGGTGTTCTGGTCACTCGTGCTGATCGTGACGTTCAAGTACGTCATGGTGATCCTGCGGGCCGACAATAATGGCGAAGGCGGCAGCCTCGCGCTGCTGGCGCTCATTCAGCGCCGCAGCGGCGCCGGGAAGCGATGGGGGCCGAGCCTCGTGGTGCTCGGCGTGCTCGCCACCGCGCTCTTCTTCGGCGATTGCATGATCACCCCCGCGATCTCGGTTCTGTCCGCCGTGGAGGGTTTGGCCACGGTGGAGCAGCGGTTCGACAGCTTCGTCATACCGATCGCCGTCTCGATCCTGATCGGCTTGTTCTATCTCCAGTCGGTGGGCACGGCGCGGGTCGGCAAATTGTTCGGCCCGATCATGGCGGTGTACTTCGTCACGCTGACGGTGCTGGGCGTTAGTCATGTGATCGCGCAACCTGAGATCCTTCTTGCGCTCGATCCGCGCTGGGCGGTCCGTTTCGCCGCAACCGACGGGACGCTGGCGTTCCTGGCGCTCGGATCGGTCGTGCTGGCGGTGACGGGGGCCGAGGCGCTTTACGCCGACATGGGCCATTTCGGGCGCAAGCCGATCGCTTATGCCTGGCTATGGTTCGTCTTTCCGGCGCTGATGCTCAATTATCTCGGGCAGGGCGCGCTGATGCTTGGCGATGCCAGCACGGCGAAGAACCCGTTCTTCCTCATGGCGCCGGAGGAATGGCGCCTGCCGTTGGTCATTCTCGCCACCATGGCCACCGTGATTGCCAGCCAGGCGGTGATCACCGGTGCCTATTCGGTCGTCCAGCAGGCGGTGCAGCTAGGATTGATGCCGCGTCTGCGCATTGAGCACACCAGCGCGTCGGCGGCGGGGCAGATCTACATCCCGTCCGTGAACTGGGCGCTGATGGCGATGGTGCTGCTGCTGGTCCTTGGGTTTCGCGAATCGTCGAACCTGGCGGCCGCCTATGGCATCGCGGTGACGGGCACGATGTTCATCTCCACGTGCATGGTCGGCGTGCTGATCCAGCGCGTGTGGCACTGGCCGTGGTGGGCGGTGGTGCCGTTCCTCGCGGCCTTCCTGTTCATCGACGGCATGTATTTCTCGTCCAACCTGACGAAGGTACCCGATGGTGGCTGGTTCCCGCTGCTGATCGCGATCATCGTCTTCGTGCTGCTGACCACCTGGGCCACCGGACGCAAGCTGATGCTGCAGCGGATGCGCGAGGGGGCGATGCCGATCAAGGTGTTCATCGGCTCGGCCGCCAACAGCGCGACGCGCGTCGCCGGCACCGCGGTGTTCATGACCTCGACGCCCGAGGGGGTGCCGCATGCGCTGCTCCACAACCTCAAGCATAATCGCGTGCTGCACGAGCGCGTGATCCTGCTGACGGTGAAGGTGACCGACATGCCCTTCTTCCCGGAAGCGGACCGTTTCCTGCACGAGGATCTCGGCGAGGGGTTTCACCGCGTGATCCTGCGATACGGGTTCATGGAATCGCCGGATATCCCTGCGGCGTTGAAGTCCTTCCACGAATGCGATGGGGAGTTCCGGATGATGGAAACCAGCTTCTTCCTGTCGCGACAGACGTTGCTCGCTTCGGCGCGGCCGGGCATGGCGCTGTGGCGCGAAAAGCTGTTCGCCTGGATGCTGCGAAACGCGGAAAGTGCGATGGAATTCTTCCGCCTGCCGACCAACCGTGTGGTCGAACTCGGCAGCCAGATCGAGATTTGACGGAGGCGGCGCCCGCGCCGGGCCCCGCGCCGCTCCCCGCGCCCATCATCGTCACGGGGCGCTTCGGCCGCGCGGACCAGGCCTGGTTCGATGCCCTGCGCCAGCGGCATTTTCCGCCGGAGCGCAACTATCTTGCCGCTCACTTGACGATGTTCCACCACCTTCCGCCGAGTGTCGCCCCGGAGCTGAAACAGCGGCTGGCCGCGGAGGTTAGAGGCATAGCGGCGCCGGCGGCGCGGCTGGCCGCCCCGTTCTCGCTCGGCCGCGGCGTCGCCTTTCGGATCGACAGCCCGGCACTGGAAGATATCCGCGGCCGGATCGCGGATGCCTTTGCCGCCGTCCTTACGCCGCAGGATCGGGCCGGTTGGCGCCCACACGTCACCGTGCAGAACAAGGTCGAACCGTTACAGGCCAAGGCGCTGCTGGACGCACTCACACGGGATTTCGCCCCGCGCACCGTTCAGATCAGCGCGCTGGCGACCTGGTGGTATCGCGGCGGCCCCTGGGAGCCGCTGTCATCCCATCAATTTCGGTGAATGGTAGCGGAGGTGCGAGTTCGTCAAGCTCCCTGACGCGGCTTCTACCCCTGCGGCTCATCGCTCTCGGATGACCGAGCTATACGCAAAGTCTGTTCTGGGGGGAGCGGTGGCCGGGCTTCACGGTCGCGGCAGCCGGTATCGCACCGTAAACGATGCTCCATCTGTATGCCGCTCGGAAGACACTTCGTCCCCGTTTCGCATCTCTTGACGCATCACGCTACAGCAGTTCGGCATTCGCGGGCTTGGCTTGGGATAGCCGCCGACTGCTCTATGAAGCTGACCGGCGTTCACCTCGATGTCTCGAATCCCCTTGCGTTCCGCCGAGAGAAGTTGCTGCCGCAACTCCCGCCTAAAGTCGTCAGCAGACGGCATATCTACAAGCCTTCCCGACTTGAGCTTTTGGCTTCGGAGTATATCAGGTAACATGATCCAAGAAAGTCGAGCATTAGAATCGCGTTGTTCCTCTTGGTATCGATCCATCGCGATGTCTCTCCCATCGACCGAAGAGAATCATCAGCAAGCGGGTTCCCGTATCGCGTTTTCAGGTCGTCCTTGAGAGACCCGCACGACGAGTTCATCTCCAGCGTGATTGCCGACAAGCGCCGACTCTTGTAGCTGTATTTCGCTGTGAAGCTATGATCTCCCGATGAGTAGGGACCGATATTGAACACGGTTCCCGCTTCCGAAACCTGCGGTGGGACCATAGGCGCTCGTCCCCCACTTGCCGCCTCGACCTGTTCCGGGGTCATTCCCCATCTGGTAAACTGCCAGTCCGCCCAGCTTGGTGAGGCCATTCCGACGACCGCCGCAATCGTGATGAGATGTCGAAGCCTCATAGTCGCTCCCGCGCAATCAAAAATCTCATATCTTCGTAGCAAGAGCGCGATACACGCTTGCGCGGCCAATGCCCAGTTGCCGGGCTATTTCCGAGGCCCCGACTCCCTTCTTGTGGAGCCGAACCACCTCATTCACGGCAACTGTCGGCTTCCGCCCTTTGTAGACGCCACGATCCTTTGCGCGCGCAATCCCCTCCGACTGACGATCCTTGCGGATATCGGTCTCAAACTCTGCGACGGCTCCGAGTATGGCGAGCACGAGCTTCCCCATTCCAGTATCAGTGTCCACCCCGGCCTGCTGAAGACATTTGAAGCCAACCTTTTTCGCCGCAAGCTTGGCGATCAGGTTGTGGAGGTCGTTCGATGAACGGGCAAGGCGGTCGAGGCGGGTCACGACCAGCGTATCGCCCTCCCGAACGAAATCGATCGCGTCGGCAAGGGCCGCACGGCCCGCCGTGCTGGTGCCGGTCACTTTTTCGGAAAAGGTCTTCTCACAGCCAGCCGCCGCGAGCATCTCAACCTGCGCATCGAGCGATTGCCCGATCGAACTCACCCTTGCGTAACCTACGAGCATCGAGCCAACCGTCCCAATAGGGTTTAGACCATCCGCGTCTACTGTTCCATATGTCCCGAGTCAACCCTAATGAGACATAGCATCAGAATCGTGGGGACGCCTCGCTACGGTATACCCCAAGGGACGGAGCGTCAGGGCCATCGCAGGCGGAAGAGAACGCCCTCTTCATCGCTCTGGAAGTCGAACCACACCTGATCCGGCGTGGCGGTCCATCGCTTTGACCAGCGATCCTCGCAGTTGTCGCGACACCAGACTTTCATCTCGTGCCGTTGCCGATCGGGATCGTCGGCTCCGGCCAGCGACAGCCTCACGGATCGCGCGACGACGAAATCCGACTTGTTATACCGGGTCTTAATGCCAGCAAGCCAGTTCATGCCGGTCGCCCTCCGTCAGTATAT
>JBELMF010000161.1:0-7904 GCA_042096015.1 Sphingomonas sp. | reverse complement strand
ATCGACAGCGCCAACCTCGACGCCACCAAGGCCGTCGTCGCCGCGCGCGAGTTCGGACGGCGCAGTGAGGCGTCAAAGCTCGGGTGGCGGCGGAAAGGGGAGCGCAGCGCATGAGAGGCAAGCGCCCGATGCCGGTCGATTTTCTCGACCACATCAACGAGACCTACCAGCAGCTCGGCGAGCGCTACACGGCCGGTGACGGCGCGATCGTACGCTGGGTACGTGAAGCAGCGGCACGTGGCGTCGTGCGAAAGAACGCGCCATCCGGGGCGGCGGTAGCTCGACCGGTGCCCGACGATTTCATCGAACGGCTCCAAGAGCCGATGATGACGCTGCGTGCAGACTACAAGGCTTCCGCGGCCACCGTACGTCGGTGGATCAAGGAATGCGGTGCCGCGCGCACACGGCTGCCAGGCGGCGCCGTCGCCGCACCAATCCCCGCCGACTTTGCGGAGGTTCAGAAGGGCAAGACGCACGCGCAGCTGATCGAGCATTACGCCGCCAGCCGCTCTGTCGTGAAGCGCTGGTTTGCAGAGGCCGGCATCAAGCGCGAGCCGTTCCGCCAGCCGGTGCCCCACCGCCCCCTTCTCCCGATCAGCAGCTCGCCACGCGGCCAGATCAAGCCAACGCGCGTGTTCGTCGACACCAGCCTCGCCGGACAGGCTGCCGATTATCTGCGCCGGTATGGTCCTGTCGTCCGCTGCGATGCGCAGGGAAGCTTCAACGAGCGTGGAACGCATTGGCGGCGCGGGCCGTCGATCCTCACCGCTGCCGAGGTGATCGAGCGCGCGGTGCGAAACGGGTGGCGCGACCCGATGGAGTTGGCGGCGTGACGGCGGTCCGCAAGGTCGAGGCGCGCTCGGCGAAGGTCATCCCGATCCGCCCGCAGCCCGCTCTTGCGGATGCGTACCGGGCATCGATCAGTGTTCACTATCCGAACAGCGACGAGCTTAGCATCGAGCATCGCGTGCAGATCATGGCCCTGCGCGATCGCGCGTGCGCGGCGCTGCGCCGGTGTGGGCCGGAAGCAAGCACGATCTTGGCCGAAGCCGCCCGCATCGCGACCTTGGCTGCGCTGGCGGACCTGTCAGCCCGCCAGCTTGGCTTTACGCGGGTGGCAGTCGAGTCCCTGATCTTCTCGGCGGACATGATGCGGAGGTCAGCACTATGATCGAGCTCCGCGACTATCAGCAGCAGCTCATCGCCGATATCCGCACGCAGTTCCGCGGCATGGACCGCACGGTGCTGGTGCAACTCGCCACCGGCGGCGGCAAGACCGTCACCAGCGCTTATATGGTCAAGACGGCCAGCGAGCGCGGCAAGCGTTGCTGGTGGGTCGTGCATCGCCGCGAGATCATCCTCCAGGCCAGCCGCACGTTCTGGTCGATGGAGATCCCGCACTCGCTCGTGATGGGCGGCTCGATCGGTGACCGCGACGCGATGGTGCAGGTGGGCTCCGTCCAAACGCTCGCGCGCCGGCTCGGCAAGCTCCCGCCGCCCGACCTGATCATCTTCGACGAGTGTCACCACATGGGCGCCGCGCAGTATCAGGCGATCTTCGAGGCCTGCCCGCGGGCGCAGGTGGTCGGCCTTACCGCGACGCCCTGGCGCCTCGACGGACGTGGGCTTGGCCAGTGGTTCGAGAGCATGGTGCAGGGCCCAACCGTCGCCGATCTCATGGAGCGCGGTGCCCTGTGTGATTACCGGCTCTACGCGCCGACCACCGCGGACGTGGCATCGGTCACGACGCAGGCCGGCGAGTTCAAGCGCGACGAGCTCGCGAAGGTGATGGACAAGCCCTCTATCGTCGGCGACGCCGTCGCTCATTACCGGCGTCTCGCCCCGGGCAAGCGGGCGATCGCGTTCGCCGTTTCGGTCGAGCACAGCCGCAATGTCGCGGCGCAGTTTAACGCCGCTGGCATTCCGGCCGCGCACGTCGACGGCAGCATGGACAGCGGCGCGCGTGACGCGATCGTCGCGGACTTCGCCGCGGGCACGATCCATGTCCTCACCAACGCCGACCTGTTCGGCGAGGGGTTTGACGTTCCGGCGGTCGAGGCTGTGATCCTGCTGCGGCCGACGCAGTCGCTATCGCTGCACCTCCAGCAGATCGGCCGCGCGCTGCGTCCCGCAGAGGGTAAGCCGCACGCGATCATCCTCGACCATGCCGGCAACGCGATGCGCCACGGGCTGCCCGACGACGATCGCGAATGGACCTTGGACGATCGGCCCAAGAAGAAGCGGGGCGCCAAGACCGAAGTCCCGGTCAAGCAGTGCCCGTCGTGCTTCCTCGTCCATTCGCCCGCACCGGAGTGCCCGCAGTGCGGCCACACCTATGTTGTCCAGAGCCGGGAGATTGAGCAGGTCGACGGCGAGCTCGAAGTGGTTGACCTCGACGCGATCCGTGCGCGTAAGCGGATGGAGCTCAAGTCCGCCAAGACGCTGGAGCAGTTGATCGCGCTCGGCAAGCAGCGCCGCTACAAATATCCAGTCGCCTGGGCCGGCCACATCATGCGCCAGCGTGAGCAGTGGAGGGCGCGGGCATGACACACCATGATCTCGTCAACCGCCTGCTGCTCGCCGTTTCACCGCTCGGCTTCGCATGGTCGAACAACACCGGTGCGCTGAAGAATGACGGCCGGATGATCCGATATGGCCTCAATGGCTCGAGCGACATTCTCGCCTGCATCGGCGGGCGCATGTTCGGCATCGAGGCCAAGGTTGGCCGTGACGCCTGGCGCGCCCGGCAGCGCGCCTTCGCCGAAGCCCTGACACGCGCCGGCGGCACCTACATTCTCGCGCGCTCCACCGATGGCACCGGTGACGATGCGGTCGCGCACACGCTGGAGATCATCAATGGCCGCTGAGGCGATCCCCCTGAACGCGTGGCGCGGGCGCCTGCTGATCGGCAGCAAGGGCGAGAAGAAGACGCTCTACAATTTGATGTTGTATCTCCAGAACCTGCCCGGGCTGGGGAGCACCATCCGTTACAATGAGCTCGCCGGTGTCGTGGAATGGCGCGGCGAGCCGATCCGCGATGCCGATTACGTCGACATTCAGGTGATGGTAGAGAAGGCCGGCTTTCCGCCCAACAAAACCGATATCCCCGGTGCGGTCGCTCGCCTGGCGTTCGACCACGCCTATCACCCCGTCCGCGACTACCTGAACAACCTGAAGTGGGATGGCATCAACCGCCTGGATCGGTTCCTGTCGATCCTCTTTGGCGCGCCCGATACCGCCTATGAGCGCGCAGTCGGCGCCCGCTGGATGATCGGCGCGGTGGCCCGGGTGTTCGAGCCCGGCTGCAAGATGGATACCATGCTGGTGCTGGAAGGGCCGCAGGGGCTCAAGAAGTCCACCGCCCTGCGCACGCTCTTCGGCGCGCCCTACTTCACCGAGATGGTCAATGAGCTCCGCGACCACAAGCGTTTCGTGGAGCAGATCGCCGGCAAATGGGTGGTCGAGTTCGCCGAGCTCTCCGCGCTGCGCAAGGCTGACGTGGAGCTCGTCAAGGCCATCATCACCATGCAGGTGGACAAGACGCGGCCTAGCTATGGACGGCACACGGTTGAATATCCCCGTCAGTGCGTCCTGGCGGCGTCGGTCAATCCGAAGGCGGGCCAAGGTTATCTCACCGACAGCACGGGCAACCGCCGGTTCTGGCCGGTCGCCTGCACCGCGATCGACCTCCCGAAGATCAGCCGCAAGCGCGATCTGCTGTGGGCGGAGGCGGTGCAGCGATACCGCGATGGCGAGCAATGGTGGCTGACTGACGAAGAAAACAAGCTGGCCGTGCGCGAGCAGGATCAGCGACGGCAGAGCGATGCTTGGGAAGACGCCATCGCCAACCACGTATCGCCGCTCAACACCTATACCTCAGAGCAGCTACTCGCCGACGTCATTAAGATGCCGATCGAGCGGCAGGAGCAGCGCGCGAAAGACCGGATAGCGGCAATCATGTCGGATCTTGGTTGGACGCAGGTGTATGCAAAGGTGCGCCGGCCGGATGGTTCGCGCAAGAGCTCGCGTGTTTGGAGGCTCGACGAATGAGCCTGTCCACGCCCCCCCCCATAAAGCGTGGACAGTTGTGGACCAGGCGTGGACAATCGCGGCCGCATCGGACCAATGTCCACGCCGCTGTCCACGCTGTGACCACGCCCCGGTGTGGACAAGAAAACTGGCAGATTTCTGCGGCCTCTGACCCCCTGTCCACACTGTCCACACCCTATGTGGTAAATAACGAGGTGGAGTGGGGAATGGGGGTAAATGCCCCGGTTTTCAGCCGCGATCGATTTTCACCTGAGGGTGTGGACACCTTGGGTGTGGACAGGGGTGCCGCATGACCGGCCTCACCCCCTTCATCCTCGGCATGATGCGCACGCCAGCCGCGTCGCTTCGCCGGGCCAACACGGACAAGCTCGCGGAGAAGTACCGCATCCCACCAGCATGGGTCCGCTTCAACATCGAGCATTGGGTTTGTCGGGAGGGTAGGTGATGGGGGTGCATCGTTGCTGATGGCGGAAAAACCGCCTCGCCGCTGGGATACGGGTATGATTCGACCATACCGACCCTGCCCGCCCGATTTTCGGGAGGTGTTCCTGCGTCTCGGCCAGACCAAGGAGATCGAGGAGCACTACCGGACGAACTGGAGGCTGATCATCCGCTGGATCGAGGAGAATGGCGGCGACGAACTGCGTCGGGAGCGTGCGAAGGTAACAGGCGCCCCGTTGCGTCCGTACCTGCGGTCAGGCGTCGCGCGTCGGTATGTGCTGGGTCAGCGGCTCAAGCGTGATGACGGCGGTAAATGAGGAGGCGGAAATGGCCTATGTGTCCGACCATGCCGTGCTTAGGTATCTCGAACGTCACTACCAAGTGGACATCGAAGCGGTGCGCCGGGAGATGACCGTGCCCGCGATCGATACCGCCAGCGCCTTCGGGTGCGATACCGTGGTGATGGGGAACGGCATGCGGCTCAAGCTGCACGGTGATGTGGTGACGACCGCTGTTCCGAAGCGGGTGCCGCGACATGTCTAATCGCCCACTACCTCCTGAAACCATGACAGATGTGGAAGAGCGGTTCGAACCAGCCGAGGATCTGCGTGAGTGGATCGTCTCGACGTTCATCGACCCGGATGGTGAACTCGCCAATCCCGATCACCAGCACCTTGCCGACGCCGAGATCGGCGTGCTCTGGACCAATGTTGGCAACAGCAGGAACATGCGGAGCGTCATTGGTCAGGCTGAGATCATGCCACCGATGGCCATGGGGAAGTGGCAGAAGGCGCGGGCGACGCAGCAGGTGGAGGACTGGTTCGGCGCCGTGCCCGACTTCCTGCTAACCTTTTACGCGCCTGCTGCGAGCACGATGGATGACGCGAGCTTCTGCGCCTTGGTCGAGCATGAGCTATACCACTGCGCACAGAAGCGGGACGCTTTCGGTATGCCGAAGTTCGGACAAGACGGGCGACCATCGTTCGCGATCCGTGGTCACGATGTTGAAGAATTTGTCGGGGTGGTTGCCCGGTATGGTGCGAGCGCATCGGGCGTCGCCGAGATGGTAGAAGCTGCGAACCGCCGACCAACTGTAGCAACGGCAGACATAGCGGGTGCGTGCGGCACCTGTCTGCGCGCCGTGGCTTGACGGAAGATTGACCAATGGCAGCTAAGCAGCCCAGCATTCCCGACGAGGTGAAGCGGTTTATCGTCAACGGGTTGGCTATGTTCGACACGCCCAGTCAGGTAGCCGCTGCGGTCAAAGAAGAATTTGGCCTGGAGGTGACCCGCCAGGCGGTCGAAGGCCATGACCCGACGAAGCACGCCGGCAAGAGCCTCGCCCCGAAGTGGCGGGAGATGTTCGAAGCTGCTCGGGCCGGGTTCATCACCGATGCCACGCAGGTGCCGATCGCGCACCGCTCGACACGGCTGCGCGCGCTGTACCGCATGGCACAGGGGGCGGAGCGCAAGGGCAACTTCGTTCTCGCGGCTCAGCTCCACAAGCAAGCTGCGGAGGAGATGGGCAACGCCTATACGAACCGTCGCGAGCTGACCGGCAAGGATGGCAAGGACCTTCCCGCCACCGCGCCGGCCGTCGCCGTGTTCGCGCTACCCGACAATGGCCGAGGCTGATCCGAGGATCGTCCCGGGCCAGACGATCGTTCCCCAACCCGGGCCGCAAACCACTTTCCTGTCGTCGTCGGCAGACATCGCGATCTACGGCGGTGCCGCGGGCGGCGGGAAGACGTGGGCGCTGCTGATGGAGCCGCTGCGCCATATCCACAATCCGGGGTTCGGCGCGGTGACCTTTCGCCGATCCACGGTGCAAATTCGGAATGAGGGCGGCCTGTGGGATGAGAGCGCGGTGCTGTATCCACAGCTCGGAGCAGACCCGAAAGAGCACGTGCTAACTTGGGCGTTCCCGAGCGGCGCATCGTGCAGCTTCGCACACCTTGAGCATGATAAGACCCGTTTCAACTGGCAGGGCTCGCAGATCCCGCTGATCAACTTCGACGAGCTGACGCATTTCACGCCGACGCAGTTCTGGTACATGGTCAGCCGTAATCGTTCGATGTGCGGGGTGCGCCCTTACATCCGTGCCACGTGCAATCCCGATGCGGATAGCTGGGTCGCGGACCTGATTGCGTGGTGGATCGACCAGGAGACGGGCCAAGCAATTCCGGAACGTGCCGGTGTGCTGCGCTGGTTTGTCCGCGTGGGCGAAGACTTAAAATGGGCCGACAATTCCGCTGACTTGGCCTGCTACACCATGCTCAACGAGGAAGGAGAGCAGGTTCCGATCCCGCCGAAGTCGCTGACGTTCATCCCGGCCAAGCTGACCGATAACAAGGCGTTGATGGCGGCTGACCCGGGCTATATGGCGTCGCTACTCGCGCTGCCTATGGTCGAGCGGGAGCGCCTACTTGGGGGCAACTGGAAGATTCGCCCGGCAGCGGGCTTGTATTTCCAACGGTCATGGTGCCGCGTGGTTGACGCCGTGCCAGCCGGCACCGTGTTCGGGGTGGGCTATGACTTGGCCGCGACCCCGCCGAGCGCGGACAACCCAGACCCTGACGCCACCAGCCGCACGAAGATCGGGCGAATGCCGGACGGGCGCTACATCGTCGTGGACAATAGTTTCGTTCAAGAAACCCCGGCGGGTGTGGAGCGGTTCATCAAGAACAGCGCATCGCAGGACGGCAAAGCGGCAACCATATCGCTCCCCCAAGATCCTGGGCAGGCTGGCAAGAGCCAAGTGAAGGCTTTAACCCTCTTGCTGTCGGGCTATACCGTTCGCTCATCCACCGAAACAGGCGATAAGATCACGCGGTTCGGGCCATTCTCGGCACAGGTGGAAGCCGGCAACGTGGATGTGTTGCGTGGCGCGTGGAATGAGGCGTGGTTCACCCAGCTTGAAGGCTTCCCCGCCGCCAAGCATGATGACCATGTGGACAGTACCTCTCGCGCCTTCGAAATCGTGGCGCTGGACGGGGGCTACAACTACGCCTCCGCCCTCTCCCGCGCCCTCTGACGGCGGTAACAGCCCCACCCCGAGCCCGCCATCCTTCCGCCCATGGCGTGGCTCCGCAACATCACGGACGGGTTGCAGAACCTCGTCACCGGCCTTGGCACCGCGGCAGACGCAAGAACCGCCAGAGCGTATACCGCACAGGTCATGGCGGGCCCGCAGATCGAGGCGGCGTTCGAAGGCTCGGCGATGCTCCGCAAGGTCATCGCTATTCCCGCAACTGATCGCATTCGCGCATGGCGAGACTGGCAGGCCGACAAGCCGCAGATCGAGGCGCTGGAGCAGGAGGAAGTCCGGCACCAGATCAAGGCCAAGGTGCGCCAGTGCGAGGTTCTGCGTGGGCTTGGTGGCGGCGCGCTGATCCTCGTCACGGCGGGGGACA
>JBELMF010000160.1:0-7922 GCA_042096015.1 Sphingomonas sp. | reverse complement strand
CCACGGCCAGATGCAAGGCATGGACCATAGCCAGATGCAGGGCATGGATCACGGCAATATGGCCGGCATGATGGCAGGCAACCCGTACGGCCAGGCCGAGATGGACATGCACCGGAAGATGATGGCGGCCAAGCAGGGAGATGCGGCAGAGATGTGGACCCGCAAGATGATCGAGCATCACCGCGGCGCTATCGCGATGGCGCGGGTCGCCCAGCGTGACGCAAAGGATGCCGAGACCCGCCAGATGGCGACAATGACGATCTCAAAGCAGGAAAAGGACATCGCGGAGCTGCAGGCATGGCTTCGCAAGCATGGCAAGCGCGCGCAGTAAGGCGCGCTGCACCCGTCCTGCCGTCCCCCACTTCCACGCGGCAGGGCGGGATTACTCTCGTTGGAGCTGACTCATGACCCATCCCCCTCGCCTCCTCGCAGCGACGCTTTTGATTGCCGTGCCGAGCGTCGCATCGGCTACGTCGCATATCGTCATGCATCGAGACCCCGGCTGCGGCTGTTGCGAAAAGTGGGCGGCGCAAGTTCGCCAGCAGTTCGGCCGCAAGGTGCAGATCGTCGATGATCCCAACCGCGCCACTTACCAGCGCCGGCTCGGCGTACCGGCCGCACTTGCGTCCTGCCACACCGCCATCATCGACGGCATGACATTCGAGGGCCACGTTCCGATTACCGACATGAAGCGGGTGACCGCTCAGCACCCAAAAGGGTTGCGCGGCCTGGCCGTCGCCGGCATGCCGATGGGTTCTCCCGGCATGGAGGTCGCAGCTATGCGGCCTCAAGCCTATGACGTGATCGCGTTCGGCCCGAACAGCCAGCGGGTCTATGCTCGCCACGGCGGCTAGACGGTATCAGGAAAACGGGGGCGTGATCGAGGGCAAGCTCACCGGCACCGGCCGAATAAGGCTGGTCTCGAGAACGGCCGCGCAAGGTGTGGTGTCGCCGACGCTGTCGCCTGCTTATAAGTGTGCCCTTTCCAGCGCATTCGGCCACCAGCGGCTACCGGCGCGGCGCTTGCCGCAGCCTCGCACAACCGTCCAAAGCGCAGGAATAGTAGCGCCGCGGGAACGCTCAAAAAGGCGACGCAGAGCAGGATGGAAGGTCGCTATCTAGTTTTCACATTCTGTGTCCGTGCACTTGCAGCTTGCACGCCAACTGCAGCCTCAGGGTGCCATCGACAGCGCGGATGAGGCGAACAGCATCCACAGCGCCATCGCGACCATCATCAGGTTCTCGGTCAGCGAGATGAAGCCGAGCGGCACGTTGCTGCTGCCGCCGACGCACGCGCACTTCAGCTCGCGCTTGTCGACATACACCGCCTTGAACACGGACACCGCGCCGATCGTGCCGATGACGAGCGCCACGGGCACCGATAGCCAGGTCAGCGCGCCGGCGATCATCAGCACGCCCGCGCCGCCTTCCGCGAATGGATAGATATAGCCATAGGGCACCCAGCGCTTGGCGAGCAGATCGTAGTTGAGGAACATGGTCGAGAACTTCTCGACGTCCTGCAGTTTCAACAGCGCCAGCACGCACATCGAGAAGGCGATGAACCACTCGCCCGCGCGGACGGTGAACGGCGTGCCGAGCACGGCATAGCTGGCGGCGAGCGCCATCAGTGCCGTCATCGCGAACACGGCGATCACCGGCTTGTAGCTGGTCTCGTCCTTGGCGGAGACGTGGCCGCCGAAGAAGCGCGTCAGATCATCGTTGCCCCCGATCCGCTCACCGCCGATGAAGGCCTGCGGCGTGGTCTTGACGTCGTGCTTCGCCTTGAACGCGTCGGTCTCTTCCTTCGTGCGAAGCCAGTGATCCTCGACCTCATAGCCGTGCCGCTCAAGCTGCCACTTGGACTTGAGGCCATAGGGGCAGGTGTGCTCTGGCATCACCATCCGGTAAAGCACCGCCTTCTTGGGCGCGGTGGTCGCCATGTCGCTTCTCCAACTGCTTACCCACCCTATATAGGGTCTGTACCATAGTCCGGAGTCAAGGCATGGTAGGCATGACGATCGCGGGGTTCGCGCGCGAAGGCGGCGTCGGCGTCGAAACAGTGCGCTTCTATCAACGCCGCGGGCTGCTCGGTACGCCCGAGCGGCCGGGCGGGCCGGGATCGGCCGGCGGGTTTCGGCGCTATGGAGATGATGACGTTCGACGGCTCCGCTTCATTCGATCGGCACAGGTAGCGGGGTTCACGCTGAAGCAAATCGGCGAACTGCTGGCGCTGGACGCGACCGACGACCGCGCGCGCGCGCGCCTGCTCGCCAACGAGCGGATCGCCGCCCTGGACGCCAAGATCGAAGATTTGGAGCGGGTGCGCGCATCGCTGCGCCGCCTTGCGCGCGAGTGCGGGTCCGGAACGTCTGGACCGTGCCCGATCCTAACGGCATTCGGAAGCGACTGATCACCAGTATTTTGAGATTGCCCGAAACTGGTCAATCGCGTGCTGGGGGCCTTCGCCTTCTTCGGCGTGGACGAGACAATGGTCGATGTGATCGTTGATCAATGCCCGCTTGGCGCTGGCGATGGCGTTCTCGACCGCCTGGAGCTGCTGCGCGATGTCGACGCAGGGCCGCTCTTCCTCGATCATCCCGACGATGCTGCGAAGATGGCCTGTCGCCCGGTTGAGCCGCTTGATGATCGCCGGATGGCTGATGTGAGCATTGTGGGCCATGCCGCTATGTAGGATGCCGCAACGCTTGATGTCGAGCATCCCCCTCGGGGGATCGACAACATCCCCCGTGGGGGATACTGCGGCCTCATGCTCAGCGTTCTCGCCAACCGCACCTACCGCCACCTGTTCCTGGCGCAGATCATCGCGCTGATCGGAACCGGCCTCGCCACGGTCGCGCTCGGATTGCTTGCCTACGACATTGCCGGTGGCAATGCGGGCGCCGTCCTCGGCACCGCGCTCGCCATCAAGATGGTCGCTTATATTGGTGTCGCGCCGATTGCCGGCGCCTTCGCCAACCGCGTGCCGCGTCGCGCGCTGCTCGTCAGCATGGACGCGATCCGTGCCTTCGTCGCGGTCTGTCTGCCGTTCGTCCACCAGGTATGGCAGATCTACATCCTGATCTTTGTCCTGCAATCGGCATCGGCCGCGTTCACGCCGACGTTCCAGGCGACCATCCCCGACGTGCTGCCGGAAGAGCGCGACTATACCCGCGCCCTCTCGCTCTCGCGCCTCGCCTACGACATGGAGAGCCTGACCAGCCCGATCCTCGCGGCCGGGCTGCTGACCCTGATGAGCTATCATTGGCTTTTCTCCGGCACGGCGATCGGCTTCGTCGCTTCGGCGCTGCTCGTCGTCTCGACCGTGCTGCCGCGTCCCGCGCCGAGCGAGGGGGGCGATGCGCCAACCGGCATCTACGACAAGACCACGCGCGGCATCCGCATCTACCTGTCGACGCCGCGGCTGCGCGGGTTGCTGGCGCTGACGCTCGCCGCCGCTGCCGCAAGCGCGATGGTCATCGTCAACACCGTCGTCATCGTGAAGGGGATGGGGCTGTCGCAGCGCGACGTTGCGCTCACCCTTGCCGCCTTCGGGGGCGGCTCGATCACGGCCGCGCTCACCTTGCCGCGTATCCTCGATCGCGTCGCCGATCGCACCGTGATGATCCTGGGTGCGATCGTGCTGACGCTCGCGCTCGCCGCGCTCGCCTTCGTCTCGTCGACGATGACGCCGGGGCCGGCTTACTGGCACGTCATTCTCGCCGGGTGGCTGGTAATGGGGATCGCCTATTCGTCCAACGTCACGCCATCGGGGCGGTTGCTTCGGCGCTCCGCCAACGCCGACGACCGGCCGGCGCTGTTCGCCGCGCAATTCGCGCTTAGCCATGTGTGCTGGCTGATCTGTTATCCCCTGGTCGGCCAGCTCGGCGCGCGCGTCAGCATGGCCGCCGCCTTCACCGGCATGGCGGTCCTCGCCGCGATCGGCGTCATCGCCGCGCTCCGCCTATGGCCGGCTAATGACCCGGACGTGATCGCGCACGAGCATGGCGACCTCGCCGCGGACGATCCGCATCATCTGTCCCACGCCGCCGGCGAAAGCCACCCCTACGTCATCGACCGCCGCCACCCGAAATGGCCGGGCCGGTGATATGCTTGCCGCGGCAGTCCTCGCCGCCTACCGTAACCGGAATGCCGATGCGTCCCTCTCGATCCGCGCTGTTCGGTGCCTGGCTGGCGCTGGTCGCCGTGCTGGGCCTGTTCGCGCTGTCGGGCTGGCACAACGCCATCGTCCACGACGACGATCCGATCCACGTCGTCTCGGTCGAGCATGACCACGGCTCGTCGAATCAGACCGACCCCGACGGGCCGATCCACGTCCTTGCGCACGCGACCGGGCAGTGGATCGGTATCGCCGCACCATTCCACGCGCCCGCAGCCCTGGCTATCGCCGATCGCGTCTGGCCGAGCGGTGACTATTGCCTGCGGGGCGGGATCGAACCTTCCGAGCTTCTGCGCCCTCCACGCGGCTGAGTGTCGCCGGCGCGCGGCGCCGACAGGCTCATCCCCGGGGGAACCATCATTATGAACGGCAAGTCTCGCCGGCAGCGCGCCATCGCGCTGGCCGGTTTGCTCGCGGGATCATTTCCCGCGAGCCACGCATGGGCGCAGACCGCCCCACCTTTCGCGCAGCTTCTCACCCAGGCGCAGTCGACCTCGCGCGTCACCGCGCTCGACGCCGACGTGGCGCGTGCCCGCGGCCTCGCCGAACAGGCGCGCGCGCGGCCCAACCCGACCGTCAACATCTACGCCGAAAACTTCGTCGGCGACTTGCAGCGCAACGCGCGCGAACAGGAGCAGATCACCGGCCAGATCGATTTGCCGATCGAGCTGGGCGGCAAGCGATCCTCGCGCATCGCTGCCGGCGAAGCCGGCATCGTCGCGGCGCAGGCGCGCAACCGCGACGGGCGGCTCCTTTACGCGACCGAGCTGGCGCGCGCCTATGTCGGCGCGGAGATTGCCGATCGGCGCATCGGCATCGCCGAGGACGAGGTGGAGGAAGCCACCGCCGACTTAAGGGTGGCGCGCGCGCTGGTCGACGCCGGCAAGGAGGCGCGGCTGCGCCAGGTGCAGGCCGAGACCGAGCTGAACACGATGCAGGCCGAACTTGAGACGGCCCGCGCGCAGAAGGTCGCCGCGCTCGCGCGCCTGTCGGCGCTGGCAGGATCGCCGGTGCCCTATACCGGCGTCTCGGAATCGCTGCTCGATCGGCTCAATGCGCGCCCCGCAATAGGACCGGTCGATCCGATGCAGGTGACCACCGTCAAGGTCGCCGAGGCCGAGCGCGAGGCCGCGGCCCGCGCGGTGACGGTCCAGCAACGGCTCGCCATTCCCAACATCACTGCGATCGTCGGGTTGCGGCAGCTCCGCGTCGCGAGCGGCCCCGCGATCGTCGCCGGGGTCGGTATCCCGCTCCCGATCTTCGATCGCAACCGGGGTAATATCGCCGCTGCCAAGGCCGAGCTGCAAGGCGCGGAAGCGCGCGCGGCCGTCGCCCGGCTCGACGCCGAGGCGGGGAGCCGGGCCGCCTTGGCGCTGGTCGAGGCGGCCGACCGCAAGGGCGAGGCCGCCAAGCGGACGATGGCGACCGCCGAGGAAGGCTACCGCCTCGCGCGGATTGCCTACCAGGCCGGCAAGTCGCCACTGATCGAGCTGCTCGCTGCCCGCCACAATCTCGGGGTCGCACGCGGCGTCATCCTCGATGCCGACGCCGCGCGCCTCGACGCTCGCGCCAATCTTGCCCGCTTGGCCGGGCTCACCATCACCGGAGAAGCGGTCCAATGACCGACAGAAACAGACTTTACACCGGGGCCGCGATCGGCTTGGTCGCCGCAGCCGGATTGGGCTTTGGCGTAGCGCGCCTCACCCAGGCGCCTACCCCAGCCCCCGCGCCGACCGAGGCCGCCCAGCTCAAGGGGCCGGCCGACACGCTGGCGATCGGCCCGCAGGCGATCGCCAAGTCGGCGATCACGGTCGCGCCCGCCGCGACCGGCGAACTGGACGCCGCGGTCCTCGCGTCCGCCACGGTCGAGGCGACGCCCGACGCCGCGGCGGTGCTGACCGCGCGCGCGCCGGGCACCGTCACGCGCATCATGGTCCGGATCGGCGATCCGGTCCGCGCCGGGCAGACGTTGGCGCTGGTCGAGAGCCGCGACGCTTCGCAGATCGCGGCCGACCGCTCGTCGGCATCAGCCCGCGTGACGCTCGCCGCCAAGCAGCTCGCGCGCGAACGCACGCTGCTCAATCAGGGCGTCAGCCCCCGCGCCGACTTCGAGTCCGCGCAGGCGAACCTCGCGGTCGCGGAGGCCGACGCGCGGCGCGCCAGCGCCGCGGCCGGGACCGCCCGCGTCGCCGGCGACGGCCGCTCGGTCGCGATTGTCAGCCCGGTGTCGGGTCGGGTGACGGCCGAGACCGCCAACCTGGGTCAATTCGTCGCGGCCGAGACCGAGCTATTCCGCGTCGCCGACCCGCGCCGGCTCCAGATCACCGCCAACGTGCCCCCGGCCGACGCCCCCCGCGTGCGCGAGGGCGACCGGGTGGAGCTGACCACCAGCGACGGCCGCACCATTGAAGGCCGGGTCCGCGCGGCAACCGGTGTGGTCGACCCGCAGTCGCGCACCGCGACGATCGTCATCACCCCGACCGCGGGGACCAGCACGCTCGCCCCCGGCCAACTCGTGCAGGCGCGCATCGCCGCCAGTGGCGGCGCCGTGCGTAACGGGGTGACGGTGCCGCAGGATGCCGTGCAGACGCTTGGCGAGCGAACCGTGGTGTTTGTCCGCACCCGAACCGGATTCAAGGCGCAGACGATCCGCGTCGGCAGCCGTTCAGGGAGCATGGTCGCGATCGCCGATGGCCTCGCCGCTGGCACCCCGATCGCCACCACCAACGCCTTCCTCATCAAGGCCGAGCTTGAGAAGAACGAGGGAGGCGAGGAATGATCGAGCGCATCCTTCACACGTCGGTCCGCTTCCGCTGGCTGGTCGCGTTCCTGACGCTCGTCGTCGTCGGCTTCGGCGCATGGCAGATCACCAAGCTGCCGATCGACGCGGTGCCCGACGTCACCAATCGCCAGGTGCAGATCAGCACCTTCGTCCCCTCGCTCGGCCCGGTCGACGTCGAGAAGCAGGTCACGTTCCCCGTCGAGACGGCGCTGGCCGGCATCCCTGGCCTCGAAATGACTCGCTCCTTCTCGCGCAATGGCTTCAGCCAGGTGACGGCGGTGTTCACCGACCGCACCGACATTTATTTCGCGCGCCAGCAGGTCACGCAACGGCTCGCCCAAGCCAAGGACAGCCTGCCGGCGGGCGTCCAGCCCAACCTCGCGCCGCTCAGCACCGGCTTGGGCGAAATCTTCTTCTACTCGATCGCCTTCCGCCATCCCGACGGCAAGGGCGGCGCCGAGCATGTCGACGGCAAGCCCGGTTGGCAGACCGATGGCAGCTATCTCACCCCCGAGGGCGAGCGGCTGACGACCGAGCTGGCGAAGGCCGCCTATCTCCGCACGGTGCAGGACTGGATCATCCGCCCGCAGATGCGGGCGGTGCGCGGCGTCGCCGGCGTCGATTCCAACGGCGGCTATGTGAAGCAATATCTGATCGAGCCGAACCTCAACGCGCTCGCCAGCTATGGATTGTCCGTCACGGAGCTGGCGGATGCGATGGAGCGGGCCAACCTCTCCGCCGGGTCGAACTATGTCCGCCGCGCTGGCGAGAGCTTCCTTGTCCGCGCCGATGCTCGTCTGAAGTCGATCGAAGACATTCAGGAAGCCGTCGTCGCGACCCGCAACGGCGTCCCCGTTCGCGTCAAGGACGTGGGCCAGGTGGTGATCGGCGGTGCGGTCCGCACCGGCTCCGGCAGTCGCATGGGATCGGAAGCGGTCATCTCGACCGTGCTGATGCTGGTGG
>JBELMF010000159.1:0-8034 GCA_042096015.1 Sphingomonas sp. | reverse complement strand
AGCTCAAGAAGCTGAAGACCATGGCGCCGATGAGCGCCGAGGCGACGGTGGTGCGCAATTACCTCGACGTGCTGCTCGGCCTGCCATGGGGCAAGAAGTCGAAGCTCAAGAAGGATATCGCCGCCGCGCAGGCGATCCTCGACGAGGATCATTATGCGCTGGAGAAGGTCAAGGACCGGATCGTCGAATATCTCGCGGTCCAGGCGCGCACCAACAAGCTCAAGGGCCCGATCCTGTGCCTCGTCGGCCCGCCGGGCGTCGGCAAGACCTCGCTCGGCAAGTCGATCGCCAAGGCGACCGGTCGCGAGTTCATCCGCCAGTCGCTGGGCGGCGTGCGCGACGAGGCGGAGATCCGCGGCCACCGCCGCACCTATATCGGCTCGCTGCCGGGCAAGATCGTCACCAACCTCAAGAAGGCCGGCGCGGCGAACCCGTTGTTCCTGCTCGACGAGATCGACAAGCTCGGCCAGGACTTCCGCGGCGATCCGGCCTCGGCGCTGCTCGAGGTTCTCGATCCCGAGCAGAACAGCAAGTTCAACGATCATTACCTCGAGATCGACATCGATCTCAGCGATGTGATGTTCGTCTGCACCGCGAACACGCTGAACCTGCCGCAGCCGCTGCTCGATCGCATGGAGATCATCCGTCTCGAGGGTTATACCGAGGACGAGAAGGTCGAAATTGCCGAGCGGCACCTGATCGCCAAGCAGATCGAGGCGCATGGGCTGAAGGAAGGCGAGTTCACGCTCACGCCCGAGGGCCTGCGCGCGCTGATTCAGCGCTACACCCGCGAGGCGGGCGTCCGCACGCTGGAGCGCGAGATCGCCAAGCTCGCGCGCAAGGCGCTGCGCCAGATCCTGGAGAACAAGGTCACCAGCGTCACGATCACGCCAGACAATCTTCATGAGTTCGCCGGCGTGCAGAAGTTCCGCCACGGGCTCAGCGAGGAAGAGAACCAGATCGGCGCCGTTACTGGCCTCGCCTGGACCGAGGTGGGCGGCGAACTGCTGACGATCGAGAGCGTGACGGTGCCCGGCAAGGGGGCGATCAAGCTGACCGGCAAGCTCGGCGATGTAATGAAGGAATCGGCGGAAACGGCGATGAGCTTCATCAAGGCGCGCGCGCCGTCCTATGGGATCAAGCCGAGCCTGTTCCACCGCAAGGACGTCCACGTCCACCTGCCCGAGGGCGCGGTGCCCAAGGACGGGCCGTCGGCGGGTATCGGCCTCGTCACCTGCATCGTCTCGACGCTGACCGGCGTGCCGGTGAAGCGCGAGGTAGCGATGACCGGCGAGGTGACGCTGCGCGGCCGCGTACTGCCGATCGGCGGGCTGAAGGAAAAGCTGCTCGCCGCGCTGCGCGGCGGCATCACTACCGTGCTCATCCCGCAGGAGAATGAGAAGGATCTCGCAGACATCCCGCAGAACATCAGGAACGGACTGAAGATCGTGCCGGTGACGCATGTCGACGAGGTGCTTCGCCTGGCGCTTACCGAGCCGCTGGAGGCGATCGACTGGACCGATGCGGACGAGCTGGCGGCGCAACCGCCCGCGCCGATCGCGCCGGCCGGGGGTGAACTGCACCACTGATCCGATTACGCGGGCCATTGTAAGAAAAGCGCAACCACTGCGGTTCATCGCGACCGCGGTGGTTTCGTTTGACAGCGGCGGAGCCAGACGCCTTACTGGTCCGATCGGCCCTTCGCGGCCGAATCCACGATTTTTCTATGCCGCACAGAGTAACGGGGGTCGGTGCATGAATAAGCAGGAGTTGATCGCGACGGTCGCGACCGTGTCCGGGCTCGCCAAGGGCGATGCCACCCGGGCCGTCGAGGCCGTGTTTGACACGATCAGCACGCAGCTGAAAAAGGGTGACGAAGTTCGTCTGGTGGGCTTCGGTACCTTTGCCGTGACGAAGCGCAAGGCGTCCACCGGCCGCAATCCGCGTACCGGTGAGCCGATGACGATCAAGGCGTCGAGCCAGCCCAAGTTCAAGGCCGGCAAGGTGCTGAAGGACTCGCTGAACTGATTTGATATTGCGGGCTGGACAGGGGCGGAATCGCCCCGTAAAGGCCCGCTTCCGGTTTTCGCCACAGCGCGTTCCGGGCGCGTAGCTCAGCGGTAGAGCACACCCTTCACACGGGTGGGGTCACAGGTTCAATCCCTGTCGCGCCCACCATATACGAAGCCCCGCGGGTCAGCAGACCGGCGGGGCTTTTTGGTTCTCGATCTAGGTTTTGGCCCAGTCATCCCGGACTTGATCCGGGATCCCGCTCCTTTTTCTTCTTACGCCCGTGAAAGGCGGCGGGACCCCGGGTCAAACCCGGGGTGACGGAGCGTTGGAGGGCCGGTCAGCGGAGAGCGATCAACCGAACGAACGGCGCCGCAGCCGCCTCAAAAAGCGGGGCGCCGGCCCCTCCCTCAGTCCTTCCAGCACCAATAGAGCTGCGCCGGCGGCACGTTCCACCATTCCATGTCATGGTCGATGTTGGCGAAATGCGGCGCGAGGAAGTCGCGGACCTTGGGGCTGAACTGATAGACCAGGAATGCGCCGCCGGGACGGATCGCGCGGTGGGTTGCGGCCGCGATCGCGGGGCCGACGCCGGGGGGCAGGGTGGAGAAGGGCAGGCCCGACAGGATATAGTCCGCCGCATCATGGCCGCGCTCGGCGATGATCGCCTCCACATCGGCTGCCGATCCGTGCACCGCCTCGAAGCGCGAGTCGGAGATCGTATGATTGAGATAGCGGATGAAATCGACATTGGTGTCGATGGCGATCAGCGCCGCGTCAGGTGCCATGCGCTCCAGGATGGGGCGGCAGAAGGTGCCGACGCCGGGGCCGTATTCCACGAACAGCTTGCAATTCGCCCAGTCAACCGGATCCAGCATCTTGTCGATCAGCTTGCCCGAAGACGGGATCACCGATCCTACCATCACCGGATGCTTCAGGAAGCCGGAGAAAAACATCTGCCACGGCTTGGGCACGCCATTGCCGCGGGATTTAAGGCGGCGCACCGCGCTGGTCGAACTGGGCATGGAGGAACGAAGACTCCCCGAAAGATCGTAACTGTGCCGAACGCGGCACGGGCAAGAGAGTTGCCATAGCGGGGTTGCGCCGTGCTCCCAAGCGCCTAATCGATCGGCATGGCTGGGGATCAGGGACAGCAGAGGGGTGCGCCGAATACGCGCCGGCGATCGCGGCGTTCGTTCGATCGTCGCTTCGCGCTGATGTTCATGGTGATGCTGACGATCGCGGCGGGCAACACGGCGCTGCAATCCGTGCTGCCGGCGCTCGGGCGCTCGCTCGGGGTGGCCGATTCAGCGGTCGCTGCCGCCTTTTCCGTTTCCGCTTTGCTGTGGGTGATCGCCGCGCCGTTCTGGGCGAACCGGTCGGACCGGCACGGGCGGCGCGTGATGATCCTGTTCGGCATGGGCGGATTCTGCGTCAGCCTGCTGACCTGCGGCGTTTTCCTTGCCGCCGGCATCAACGGCTGGATCGGCGGAACGGCGGCGTTCGTGCTCTTCATCATGGGCCGGCTGATCTACGGCACGTTTGGCTCGGCCGCGCCCCCGGCCGTGCAGGCGATGGTCGCCGGCGACACCACCCGTGAAGAGCGCACCCGCGCGCTCACCTTGCTGGCGAGCGCCTTCGGCCTGGGCACGATCCTGGGGCCGGCAATCGCGCCCTATCTGATCCTCGGCCATCTCGGCAGCGTCGAGATCGGCCTGTCGGGACCGGCCTTCGTCTTCGCGCTGTTCGGGATAGGCATGTTCGTCACCGTGCGTGCGATGCTGCCCGATGATCGCGGGATTGGCGGGGGCACGCATGGCGCTGCCAACGCCTATCCGTCGATCGGCGGGCAGTCGACGGGTGCCGCCGTGCGCGCCGCGACCGAGCCAAAGGGCGGGATGGGCGTCAGCTATTTCGATCGCCGTATCCGGGCCTGGATGGTGGCCGGTCTCGTCATGGGCCACGCACAGGCGATGACGGGACAGGCGATCGGCTTCCTTGTCATCGATCGGCTGGCTGTGCCGCCGGCGCAGGCGCTGGAGCCGACCGGCATCGTGCTGATGATGGGGGCGGCCGCGGCGCTGCTGGTGCAATGGGGAATCATCCCGTTGCTCAATCTCACACCGCGGGCACTGGTGCTGGTCGGGCTGGTGCTCGCGGCGGCGGGTACGGTGCTGACCGGCATGGCCACGTCGCTCTACGGCATCGCCACGGCCTATGCGCTGGCCAGCCTCGGCTTCGGCTTCACCCGCCCGGGCTTCACCGCGGGATCGAGTCTCGCGGTCGGGCCCGCCCAACAGGGCTCGGTCGCCGGCAAGGTGACCAGCGTCAACGGTGCCAGCTTCGTGCTCGGCCCGTCGATCGGCGTCGGTCTGTACACGATCTGGCATTCGCTGCCGTATCTCGTCGCCGGCATGGGCTGCGTCCTGCTGCTCGCTTATTGCTGGTTCACGCTCCGTGAGCCCGACGAACGGGAAGTCGCCGCCTTCGACGATCCGGTGGTCTGAGCCGATTCTCGACGCGCCCGGCGGGGAGCGGCGCATCCGGCCAACCTGTCCTACGTCAGCCTGTTTGTGGCACAGCCGTCATCGGACCACGGGAGCGTCGCGAATGTTGAGGACAATCATGCCACCGCCTCAACTTCCTCAACATTCGCGCCAACAATGGCGTGATTTCCGCTGCTTGCCGGCCGGCTCTTCGGCGCAGCCGGTGGTTCGCCGGTTAGAATGGATGGCGCGCGCTACGTCGACGGTTGATGGTTTCGGCAACTCGCAATACAGGCCCGCGCCATGAGCGATACCGGCATCAAGCGCGTCGTCCTGGCCTATTCGGGCGGGCTCGACACCAGCGTCATCCTGAAGTGGCTGCAGCAGACCTATAACTGTGAGGTCGTTACCTTTACCGCCGATCTCGGCCAGGGGGAGGAACTGGAGCCCGCGCGCCGGAAGGCCGAGCAAGCCGGGGTGAAGCCGGAACACATCTTCATCGACGATCTGCGCGAGGAATTCGTCAAGGATTACGTCTTCCCGATGATGCGCGCCAACGCGATGTACGAGGGGCTGTACCTCCTCGGCACCTCGATCGCGCGCCCGCTGATCGCCAAGCGCCAGATCGAGATCGCCCGTCAGGTCGGCGCCGACGCCGTCAGCCACGGCGCCACCGGCAAGGGCAACGATCAGGTCCGCTTCGAGCTCGGCTATTACGCGCTCGCCCCCGACATCAAGGTGATCGCGCCATGGCGCGAGTGGGATCTCACCAGCCGCACCCGCCTGATCGAGTTCGCGGAAGCGAACCAGATCATGGTCACCAAGGACAAGCGCGGCGAATCGCCCTTCTCGACCGACGCGAACCTCCTCCACACCTCGTCCGAGGGCAAGGTGCTCGAGGATCCGTGGGAGGAGGTGCCCGACTACGTCTATTCGCGCACGGTGAACCCGGAAGACGCGCCCGACGCGCCCGAGTACATCACCATCGATTTCGAGCGTGGCGATGGCGTCGCGCTGAACGGCGAGGGCTGCTCGCCCGCGACGCTGCTCACGAAGCTCAACGATCTCGGCCGCGCGCACGGCATCGGCCGGCTCGATCTGGTCGAGAACCGTTTCGTCGGCATGAAGAGCCGCGGCATGTACGAAACGCCGGGCGGCACGATCTACCATCTCGCGCATCGCGGGATCGAGCAGCTCACGCTGGACCGCGGCGCCGCGCATCTCAAGGACGAGCTGGCGATCCGTTACGCCGAGCTGGTGTACAACGGCTTCTGGTTCTCGCCCGAGCGCGAGATGATCCAGGCCGCGGTGGATCACAGTCAGGAGAAGGTCTCCGGTACGGTGCGGCTGAAGCTGTACAAGGGCAGTGTCCAGGTGGTCGGCCGCAAGTCCCCCAACTCGCTGTACAGCGAGAAGGTGGTGACGTTCGAGGACGACCAGGGCGCCTATGACCAGCGCGATGCGGCGGGCTTCATCAAGCTCAACGCCCTGCGCCTGCGCCTGCTGGGCCGCCGCGATCGGGATTGAGGCGCGTCACCATCATCCCGGCCTTGGGCCGGGATGACGGACGGTCGTAACAATGTCTTTCGCATTGCTGCAGCGTCCACCCGTTCCCTCCGCGGGACACCCTGTCGCACCCGATCGTTGCCGCTCAGGAACGATCCTGCTTCCATCGGCGTTCATCACCGGCCTGGGGCGGCTCAAGGCCCCGAGTTCAAGGGAGATTGTGATGAAGGGTGCAACTTTCGGTGCACTGCTGCTGGGGGCGACGGTGCTCACAGCCTGCGCCAACAACCGTGAAGAGATCGTCGCACCGGCGCCGCCGCTCGGTCCGGGCGCGCTTGCCGGCACCGTTGCCGCCGATCGCAACGGCGATGGCATGGTCGATGGCTATTACACGCCCGACGGCACCTATGTGCCCTTCCAGGCGCCGCCGTGCCCCACGCCTCCGCCGCCCCCGCCGCCGCCCACCCCGCGCGGCGAGCGAGGCTGAACTTGCCGGTCGGCCTTGGCGCGCCGGCCCGGCGCCCAGGCCGGCTGGTTTCACTGCTGCTGCTTGCGTCGACAGCCGCGCTCCCCGGCACGGCTGACGCGCAATCTGATCCGTCTGCCATCGCCTCGGACAACGCGGTCGCTCACGCGATCCGTGACCAGGTCGGCGGTCGGTTGAAGGACTTCTACCGCACACGCGGCTATTGGCCCTTGTGGATCGTCGACGAACGGCCGGGCCCGCAGGCGCGTGCCTTGGTCGACGTGATCGAGACCGTCGGCGCTGATGGCCTCGATCCCGATCGCTACTCACCCGATCGTCTTCGCCGTCTGATCGACGAGGGGGAGAGCGGAAATCTCCGTGCGCTCGCCTATCTCGAGGTAGCGTTGAGCAGTACGCTTGCCGATCTGATCCGCGACATGCGCGAACCGCGTGTCGAGATCCGCTATCTTGAAGAATCGCTCGAGCCGACACGTGAAAAGCCCGACGCCATCTTGCGGCGGGTGGCGCTTGCCAAATCCACCCTGGATTATGTCCGCACGCTGGGCTGGATGAGCCCCCTGTACGTGCAACTGCGGGAGGCGCTGCTCAGCGCCGATCCGGGCGGCAGCAGCAACGCAGACGTCGATGTGCCGACGGGGCCGCTGCTCAAGCCCGGCATGACCGGAGAGCGGGTCGCATTGCTGCGCGCGCGGCTCGGCTTGCCCGCAGGTGAGCTTTACGATCAGGCCTTGGCCACGCGCGTCCGTCGTTTCCAGGCGTCGCGCGGGCTGCCGGTCGACGGCATCGCGGGCAATCAGACGATTGCGGCATTGAACGGCGGTGCGCCGTCAGGTGTCGATCGTCGCGACCTGCTGCGCCTTAATCTGGAGCGGGCGCGATTGCTCCCGGATGCCTGGACCCGTCACATCGTCGTTGACGCTGCGGCCGCACGCCTGTGGTATTACGGAGGTGGCGCCGAGCAGGGCACCATGCGCGTCGTCGTCGGCACGCCCGAGACGCAGACTCCGATGATGGCCGGGATGGTGCGCTATGCGACGCTGAATCCCTATTGGAACGTCCCCGTCGATCTGGTGCGCAAGCGGATCGCGCCCAAGGTGCTGGCCGGTACCTCGCTGGAACGGCAGGGCTATGAGGCGCTGTCCGATTGGACCAACCAAGCCGAGGTGATCCGCTCCTCCTCGATCGATTGGCAGGCGGTGGAGGCAGGAACGGTTGAGCCGCGGGTTCGCGAATTGCCCGGCCGGGGCAATTCCATGGGCTCCGTCAAGTTCATGTTCCCCAACGATCTCGGCATCTATCTCCACGATACCCCGCAGAAGAACCTGTTCGCCAAGGCCGACCGACATTTCTCCAACGGCTGCGTCCGCCTCGAAGATGCCGGCCGCCTTGGCCGCTGGCTGTTCGGCCAGACGCTCAAGCCTGAAAGCTCCAAGCCGGAACAGCATGTGCCGCTGATGGAGCCGGTCCCCGTATATCTGATGTACTTCACCGCCAGCCCGGCGAGCGAAGGCGTCCGCTACGTGGCAGATCCATACAACCGCGATC
>JBELMF010000158.1:0-8125 GCA_042096015.1 Sphingomonas sp. | reverse complement strand
CGCTGACGAGGTACAACGCAGCGGGCACGACCTTGTCGGGCGAGAAGGCCTGGAACAGCTGTTCGGGGAACAGATCCTCGGTCATGCGCGTGCCGGCGACAGGCGCCAGCGTGTTGACCTTGATGTTGTTCTTCGCGCCTTCGAGATAGAGCGACTTGGTGAAGCCGGCGAGACCTAGCTTCGCGGCGCCGTAGTTGGTCTGGCCGAAATTGCCGTAGAGGCCGGTCGACGAGGCGGTCATCAGGATGCGGCCGTAATTCTGCTCACGCATCGTTTCCCATACCGCCTTGGTGGCGTTGGCGGAGCCGAGCAGGTGGACCTGCACCACGAAGGCGAAATCGGCCGGTTCCATCTTCGCGAACGATTTGTCGCGCAGCACGCCGGCGTTGTTGATCAGGACGTGGACGCCGCCCCAGGCTTCCTTGGCCTTGGCAACCATCTCGACCATCTGGTCATATTCGGTGACGCTGGCGCCATTAGCCATCGCCTCGCCGCCGGCGGCCTTAATCTCCTCGACCACCTTGTGCGCGGCGTCCGAGGCGCCCGCCCCGGTACGGTCACCGCCGAGGTCGTTGACGACCACCTTGGCGCCGCGGCGCGCCAGTTCGAGCGCATATTCGCGGCCCAGGCCACCGCCTGCGCCGGTGACGATCGCTACCTTGTCGTCGAAACGGATGGACATGGAAAAGGCGCTCCCCTCGCTTGGATCAGAGCGCCCTCCCATACTCAACATTCGAACGGGCGCAACTGCCCGTCGCGTCAGGTGCCCGTCAGGCGATCACCGGCCACCGGGCTGGATGCAATTGTCGTACTGGCCCTTCTTGCAGACCGGATATTTGTCCATCGGCGGCGGGGGCGGATAGGCGGTGTTAGGATCGGCCGCTGCCTGGAAACGCACGGTCGCGCCGGGTGCCGGGGTGCCCTGCATCGGCGGGCTGCTGGGCTGGTAGCCGCCGGCCGGATCGGCGGCCGAAGGATCGCCCGATGGCGCCGGCGTGGTCATGGTGCTGCCCGTCGACATGCCGGTGTCACCAGTGGGCGCGGGCGGTGCCTGCATCGCCGGATCGGCAGTGGTCGTAGGGGCCGTCTGGGCGACGGCAGGGGCCGCGATGATCGCGGCTGCAGCCAGAAGAATGGATTTCATGCGGAACTCTCCTGCCAGGATACGCTCGTATGCGTCATAACGCAGCCCACCCAACGCGTCGGTGGACGAATGTATCCTTCGTTTCGCAGGCGATTCGAGGTGTGGTGGGCGAAACGGATGCCCCACAATCACCGTCATTCCCGCTAAGGCGGGGATCCATAAACGCTCGCGTCTCGGCTCAATCGCAAGCTCTGCGTGTATGGATTCCCACCTGCGCGGGAATGACGGATGTGCGCGGTAACGACGGAAGTGGTTGGTGCCTAGCCTCAGTGCCCCGCGTCTAGCGCGTAGCCGGCGGACCGGACGGTGCGGATGATGTCGGGACGGCCGCCTTCGTTGATCGCCTTGCGCAGGCGGCGGATGTGGACGTCCACCGTGCGGCTTTCGATATCGCTGTCATGCCCCCAGACGCTGTCGAGCAGGCGCTCGCGCGAGAAGACGTGGCCGGGATGCTCGAGGAAATGCTTTAGCAGACGGAACTCGGTGGGGCCGAGTGGAATGACTTCGCCGCCCCGCCGGACCTTGTGGCCGACCGTGTCCATCTCAAGATCGGCATAGGTGAGCGCTTCGCCGGCCAGGGCCGGACGGACGCGGCGGAGCACAGCGGAGACGCGTGCCACCAGCTCGCGGGGGGAGAAGGGCTTGGTGACATAATCGTCGGCGCCGGTCTCCAGCCCGCGGATGCGATCTTCCTCCTCGCCGCGCGCGGTGAGCATGATGATCGGGACGTTGGCGGTCTCCGCGCTGCGGCGCAGTCTGCGACAGACCTCGATGCCGGACAGCCCCTCGACCATCCAGTCGAGCAGCACGATATCGGGTACCTTCTCGCGGGCGAGCAGCAGCGCCTCTTCCCCGTCGATCGTGTGGACGACGTCGAAATCCTCGCGCTTGAAGTGCCAGACGAGCAGCTCGGCGAGCGACGCATCGTCCTCGACCAGAAGCATACGGGCGCGTGCCATCATTCCCCCTTTTCGCGATCCGCCAGCTGGGTGCCAGTGGCGGCGAAATAAACCATCTCGGCCACGTTGGTGGCGTGGTCGCCGATGCGTTCGAGATTCTTGGCGACGAACAGCAGGTGCGCGACCTCGCTGATCGTCTTCGGATTCTCGACCATGTGCGTGACGAGCGTGCGAAAGATCGCGTCATAGAAATCGTCGAGCGCATCGTCGCGCCGGCAGATCTCGACCGCGGCCTCGGCATCGCGGGCGGCAAAGGCGTCGAGCACGTCATGGACCATCTCGGCGGCCATGCGCGCCATCGCCTGGATCACCGAGATCGGCTCGATGCGATGCTCGCTTTCGATCAGCGGGACGCGCTTGGCGATGTTCTTGGCATAATCGCCGATCCGCTCGACCACCGCGGCGATCTTGAGCGCGGCGACCACCTCGCGAAGATCATTGGCCATCGGCGCGCGCAAGGCGATGATGCGGACGACCAGTCGCTCGACCTCAGCCTCGATCTCGTCGATCTGCTTGTCGTTGTGGCGAACGTCCTGGGCGAGATCGAGGTCGCCGCGCTGTAGCGAGCGCATGGCGTTCTCGATCGCTTCCTCTGCGAGGCCACCCATCTGGCTGATGAGGCCACGAAGCCGTCCGATGTCTTCGTCAAATACCTTGACGGTATGTTCCGCCATGTCCTGTCCCCTCAGCCGTACCGACCGGTGATATAGTCAGTCGTGCGCGGCTCGCGCGGGTTGGTAAAGATGTCGTTGGTATCACCGTATTCGACGAGTTCTCCCAGGTGGAAGAATGCGGTCTTCTGGCTGACCCGGGCGGCCTGCTGCATGTTATGCGTGACGATGACGATCGCGTAGCGCCCGCGCAGATCGTGGATCAGTTCCTCGATGCGCGCGGTGGCGATCGGATCGAGCGCGCTGCACGGCTCGTCCATCAGGATCACCTCCGGGTCGACGGCAATGGCGCGGGCGATGCACAGGCGCTGCTGCTGGCCGCCGGAGAGGGCGGTGCCGCTGTCCGACAAGCGATCTTTCACCTCGCCCCAGAGGCCGGCGCGGGTGAGCGACTGCTCAACGATGCCGTCGAGCTCGCTCTTGCTTCCCGCCAGACCATGGATCCGCGGCCCGTAGGCGACATTCTCGTAGATCGACTTGGGGAAGGGATTGGGCTTCTGGAACACCATCCCGACGCGGGCGCGCAGCTGCACCACGTCCATGTCCTTCGAATAGATGTCCTCGCCGTCGAGCCGGATGTCGCCCTCAACACGAGCGGAGGCGACCGTATCGTTCATGCGGTTCAACGTGCGCAGGAAGGTCGATTTGCCGCAGCCCGACGGGCCGATGAACGCGGTGACATCTTCCTGGTCAACGTCGATCGACACCTGCCGGATGGCCTGCTTCTCGCCATAGAAGACGTTGACGTCTCGGGTCGTAATCTTCTGGGTCACCAGCGGGTCTCGAAGCGGTTGCGGAGGTAGATGGCGAGGCCGTTCATCGCGAGCAGCACGACGAGCAGGACGATGATCGCGGCCGAGGTCTTCTCGACGAAGCCGCGCGCAACCTCGTCCGACCAGAGGAAGATCTGCACCGGAAGAACGGTCGCGGGATCGGTGAGGCCCTGCGGCGGGGCGGCGATGAAGGCGCGCATGCCGATCATCAGCAGCGGCGCGGTCTCTCCAAGCGCGCGCGCCATGCCGATGATTGTGCCGGTGAGGATACCGGGCAGGGCGAGCGGCAGGACATGATGGAATACGACCTGAACGGGGCTCGCCCCGACGCCCAGCGCGGCGTCACGGATCGAGGGGGGCACCGCCTTGATCGCGTTGCGGCCGGCGATGACGATGACGGGCATGGTCATCAGCGCGAGCGTCAGTCCGCCGACAATCGGTGCGGACCGCGGCAATCCGAGCGTGCCCAGGAACACGGCAAGCCCGAGCAGGCCGAAGATGATCGAGGGAACCGCGGCAAGATTGTTGATCGACACCTCGATCAGGTCGGTCCAGCGATTCTTGGGGGCGTATTCCTCGAGGTAGAGGGCGGAAAGGACGCCGATCGGAAAGGCGAGGATGAGCGTGACGAACATCGTCAGCAGCGATCCCTTAAGCGCGCCCCAGATGCCGACCCGGGTGGGATCGGTCGCATCGGCGTTGCCGAAGAAATCCCGGTTCAGCCCGCGCGACAGCCGGTCGCCGAGCGCCGAGACGATCTTTTCGGCCTCAGGGGAGCCGTCCCCCTTGTAGGCGACGTCGATCTCGGAGGCGACCGGCACCTCGATCGTCGCACGGCCGCGCAGCATTCCCGGATTCGCCTTCAGCGCATCACGCACGCGCAGCCACGCGCCATCCGACAGCAACGCGGCGCCGCCCTGTTGCGCAAAGGCCATGCCCGCAGCGCCATCGACCACGCCTTCCAGCCCGGCGCCGGCAAGCGCAAGGTCACCGCGGTCGCCGCGCAATTGCTCGGGCGTAACGGTGAGTTCGGCCGCCGCGAAATCGATCGGCAGTGCCACGCGTGTTTCCGTGAAGCCGGCAGCTCCCTGAGCCACCATGGTCACGATGAGGAACGCGAGGAACCCGGCGGAAAGGATGATCGCGCCGAGCCCGAGCATGCGAAAGCGTCGCTCCGCCGCATAACGGCGGGCAATCCGGCGGCGCATCGCAGCGGTGCGCCAGTCCGTGGGCGCGCGATCAGTCATAAGCCTCGCGATACCTCTTCACGACGATCAGCGCGAATATGTTGAGCAGCAGGGTGACGACGAAGAGCGTCAGGCCCAATGCGAAGGCGGCGAGTGTCTTGGCACTGTCGAACTCTGCCTCGCCGGTCAGCAGGTCGACGATCTGCTTGGTGACGGTGGTGGTGCTGGCAAAGGGGTTGAGCGTCAGCTGCGCGACGCCCGATGCCGCCATGACGACGATCATCGTCTCGCCGATCGCGCGGCTGACGGCGAGCAGCACGCCGCCGACGATGCCGGGCAGCGCCGCGGGAACGAGCACGCGGCTGATCGTCTCCGACGGCGTGGCGCCCATCGCCAGGCTGCCGTCCCGCATCGAACTGGGCACCGCGGCCAGCGAGTCGTCGGCCATCGAGGAGACGAAGGGGATGATCATCACCCCCATGACGAGGCCGGCGGCCAAAGCGCTTTCGCTGCTTGCCCAGCTGATCCCGATCGACACGGCGAGATCACGGACGGCGGGCGCCACCGTCAGCGCCGCAAAATAGCCGTACACGACCGTGGGAACGCCGGCGAGCACCTCCAGCACCGGCTTCAGCCACCGGCGCATGGAGGGATGGGCATATTGGGTGAGATAGATCGCGCTCATCAGGCCGAACGGGATGGCAACGAGCATCGCGATCACGGCGCCGATGAAGAACGTTCCCCAGAACAGGGGCACCGCGCCAAGGCTGGCACCCGGATCGCGCGGATCGATGACCTGCGGCGACCAATGGGTGCCGAACAGGAAATCGGTGATCGGGACGATCGAGAAGAAACGCGCGCTCTCGACCAGCAGGCTGGCAACGATGCCGACGGTGGTCAGAATCGCGATGAGCGATGCGACGAGGAGCAGGCTCATCACCATGCGCTCGACCTGGGTGCGGGCGCCAAAATGCGGGCGGACGCGGGCGAAGGCGAAGGCAAAGCCGGCGAAGGCGAGTACGGCCGCTAAGGCGGTGGCGATCCAGTCATAGCGGCTTTGTGCCGCCGCATAGGCCGGCGCGAGCACCTCCGAGAGATCATGGAAGGCGCCGAACGCGTCCCCGCGCGCCAGGTTGCGGGCTTCGGAAAGGATCGCGGCACGCTCGAAGCCAGACGGGGGCAGCGACGCGGCCGCCGGCGTGGCAAGGACGGCGTCGGTGACGAGCGCGGGGGAGGTGAACCACCAGACGGCGAGAAACAGCGCCGGCGGCAATACCGTCCATAACGCAACAAAGGCGCCGTGATGACCGGGCAGCGCGCTGAACCGCTCCTTGCTGTCGGTCCGGAAGGCAGCGGCGCGCGCCCGCGCCACGAACCACGCGATCAGGCCCAGGGCGGCAACGATGAAGAACAGCGATCCGGTGCTCACTGGAGCGCGTCTCCGTTCAACGGCGCTTCGGTGCGGACGATCGCCGCCGCCTTGGCCTGAATGGGCGCCGGCGCCGGGATCAGGCCCCGGCGGGCGAGCGGACCGTTCGCGCCCCACAGCCTGGCGTATTGACGCAGGAACAGCCGCAATCCCGGCACCGCATCCAGATGCGCCTTCTTGACATAGATATACAGCGGGCGCGCGCCGGGATAGCTGCCGTCGGCGATGGTCGCATTGCTGGGCGCCACCCCGGAAATGGGCACGCCGTTCACCGCCCGTGCATTCTCTTCGAGATAGGAATAACCGAAGATGCCGATGGCATTGGGGTTTGCCGTCAATTTTTGGACGATGAGATTATCGTTCTCGCCGGCATCGATGTACGCGCCGTCTTCGCGGACGCGCTGGCAACGCGCGTTGAAGGCGTTTTCGTCCTGCTTCTTCAGCACCTTGACCGAAGGGTCGCTGTCCTCGCAGCCGCGCACAAGGATCAGCTCCGTCAGCGCATCGCGCGTACCGCTGGTTGCCGGCGGGCCATAGACCTGGATCGGGGTAGGCGGAAGGGCAGGATTCACGTCCTGCCAGGTCCGGGCGGTATTGGGCTTGCCCCCCGGCGTGGCGGCGAGCGCCTGGTACAGGTCGGCCGGGGAAAGCGCCATTTTCGGCCCGCTCTTGGCCTCCGCAAAGGCTACGCCATCGATGCCGACCTGCACCTCCAGGAGCTGGTCGGCGCCGTTTTTCGCACAGGCCTCATATTCGCTGCGCTTCATCCGGCGTGATGCATTCACGATATCCGGATGCGCCGCGCCGATCCCCGCGCAGAACAGGCGCATGCCCGCGCCTGTGCCGGTGGACTCGATCACCGGCGGGCGCGCGTCTGGATTGTTCGCAAGATACTGTTCGGCGACGATCGTGGTGAAAGGATAGACCGTGGACGAGCCGACCGCCTTGATCTGCGCGCGGGCACCCGCACCACCGCTCGCCTGATCGTGGCAAGCAGATGGTAGCGCGAGCAGCGCGATCGGCAAAACAGCACGAATCATGGACTTCCCGATTATGCCGCCCCCGCGACGCGGTGCCCTGTGTGACACAAGCGTTACTGCTTGATGACATCAGTCTGGGAGAGTGCGGGGGATCGCAGGGTGATCGCGATCCGCGTGCCCTCTCCGACCTTGCTGGCGATATCCAATCTGCCGCGGTGGCGCTCCACGATATGCTTGACGATGGCAAGGCCGAGACCAGTGCCGCCGATCGAACGGCTTCGTCCCGGATCGACGCGGTAGAAGCGCTCCGTGAGCCTGGGAAGGTGTTCCGGCGCAATCCCTTCGCCCTGGTCGGCGACGACGAGGCGGATGATGTCCCCCTCCTGCGTGATCGACACTCTGATCGGTGTGCCGGGACGGCCATATTTCATGGCATTGCCGATCAAATTGTGGAGCAGCTGGGAAAGCTGCGCACGATCGCCCAGGACCGGTACCGGGCCTGCATCGTGTTCGATGATGATATCGCGGCCGCGTCCGTCGTGCGCGTCGGCCAGTTCGACATAGGTCTTGTCGACCAGCGCGGCGAGATCCACCGCCTCCGCCGGTGCCCGGAATTTCTCCGCTTCGATGCGCGACAGGCTCATCAGATCCTCGACGAGCCGCTCCATCCGGCGCGCTTCGTCGAAAACGATCTTGAGAAACCGGGCGCGGATCGCGGGATCCTCTCCAGCGGCGTCGGACAGGGTTTCGACATAGCCCAGGATCGAGGCCAACGGCGTGCGCAGTTCATGGCTGGCGTTGGCGACGAAATCGACCCGCATGCGCTCGGCGGCATGGCTGCCGCTGCGATCCGCGAGATGAACGAGCCGGCGGCCGTCGCCGATCGGTGCGATGTTCATCTCCCAGCGCTGATCGGAAGTCCCGAGGCCCGCGAGGCCGACCGGTCCGGCTGCGCCGCTTCCGGCGAGGAGCGGCGCGGCGG
>JBELMF010000157.1:0-8158 GCA_042096015.1 Sphingomonas sp. | reverse complement strand
CGATGTCGACCTTGGCGCCGGTGGTGGCGACGATCTCGCGGATCACCTTGCCGCCCGTGCCGATGATGTCGCGGATCTTGGACTTGTCGACCGTCAGCGTCTCGATCCGCGGCGCATGCGCCGACAGCTCGGTCCGGGTCTCGCCCAGCGCCTTGTTCATCTCGCCCAGGATGTGGGCGCGACCGGCCTTCGCCTGGTTGAGCGCGGCTTCGAAGATCTCCTTGGTGATGCCGGCGATCTTGATGTCCATCTGCATCGTGGTGATGCCTTCGGACGTGCCCGCCACCTTGAAGTCCATGTCGCCGAGGTGATCCTCGTCACCCAGGATGTCCGACAGGATCGCGAAATCCTTGCCCTCGAGGATCAGGCCCATGGCGATGCCCGAGACCGGGCGCGCGATCGGCACGCCGGCATCCATCAGCGCCAGCGATCCACCGCACACCGACGCCATCGACGACGAGCCGTTCGACTCGGTGATGTCGCTGGTCAGGCGGATCGTGTAGGGGAAGTCTTCCTTCGACGGCAGCACCGGGTGCAGCGCGCGCCACGCCAGCTTGCCATGGCCGACTTCGCGACGGCCCGGCGCGCCGAAGCGGCCCACTTCACCGACCGAATAGGGCGGGAAGTTATAGTGCAGCATGAAATGCTGGTACGACAGGCCGTTCAGGCCGTCGATCATCTGCTCCGCGTCGCGGGTGCCGAGCGTCGCGGTCGCGATCGTCTGCGTCTCGCCACGCGTGAACAGCGCCGAGCCGTGCGCACGCGGCAGGAAGTGCGTTTCCGCCTCGATCGGACGGATCTGCGTGGTGGTGCGGCCGTCGATGCGCTTGCCGTCCTTCAGGATCGCCTGGCGGACGATGTTCGCTTCCAGCTTCTTCACCAGCTTCAGCGTGCCGAGATACTGCGCGGGATCGCTTTCCTGCAGATCCTTGAACGCCTCGCGCGCCTTGGTGCGTGCCGCGTTCAGCGCGTTCTGGCGCTGCTGCTTGTCAGTCAGCTTGTAGGCGGCGGCGATGTCCTTGCCGATCGCCTTGTCGAGCTTCTTCATGGTCGCCGACTTGTCGTCGACCGGCGCCAGCTCCCACGGGTCCTTGGCGGCCTGCTCGGCAAGGCTGATGATCGCCTTGACGACCTCACGGCAGGCATCGTGTGCGAACAGCACGGCGCCCAGCATGATCTCTTCCGACAGCTCCTTGGCTTCGGATTCGACCATCATCACCGCATCATAGGTGGCGGCGACGACTAGGTCGAGCTGACCCTCTTCGACCTGCTTGTCGGTCGGGTTGAGGATATATTCGCCATCGACATAGCCGACGCGCGCCGCGCCGATCGGGCCCATGAAGGGCACGCCCGAGATGGTGAGCGCGGCCGAAGCGGCGACCATCGAGAGGATATCGGGCTCGTTCTCGCCGTCATAGCTCAGCACCTGAGCGATGGCGTTGATCTCGTTGTAGAACCCTTCGGGGAACAGCGGGCGGATCGGGCGATCGATGAGACGCGAAACCAGCGTCTCCTTCTCGGTGGCGCCACGCTCACGCTTGAAGAAGCCGCCCGGGATGCGACCGGCGGCGGAGAACTTTTCCTGATAATGGACGGTGAGCGGGAAGAAATCCTGCCCTTCCTTGACCGTCTTGGCGGCGGTGACGGCGCACAGCACCACCGTTTCGCCGAGCGTCGCGATCACCGCGCCGTCGGCCTGGCGGGCAACCTTGCCCGTCTCGAGCGTCAGGGTCTTGCCGCCCCACTCGATGCTTACCGTCTTCTTGTCGAACATTTCGTTTCCTTCACTCCGGCCGCCCTATGCAGCCGGGGCCTGCTTGAGCCAGTCTTGGCTCGTGGAGGGTTGGACCGGAATGTCCGCCCCTCCGTTCCCCGGCGAAGGCCGGGGTCCAGTAACACAGCGTTAGTGGTGCTACCGCACCAGTACTTGCTGGATCCCGGCCGTTACGCCGGGATGACAAAAGGGCGGCCCGAAGGCCGCCCTTTCGTCACTTGCGAAGACCGAGCTTCGCGATGAGGGCGAGGTAGCGATCCCCGTCCTTCTTGCGGAGATAGTCGAGAAGCGAACGACGCTTGTTGACCATCATCAGCAGGCCGCGACGCGAATGGTTGTCCTTGGCGTGGCCCTTGAAGTGCTCGGTCAGGTTCCGGATCCGCTCGGTCAGGATCGCGACCTGGACTTCCGGCGAACCGGTGTCGCCTTCGGCGCGCGCGTGATCGGTGATGAGTTCCTGGCGGCGTTCCGCAGTGATCGACATGTGTTTTCCTTCGACATCTTCTACAGGTTGAAGCCGCGGACGACACGACCCTCGCGGGCCTGGACCTCGATCAGCGCCACCGGCACATCGTGCAGGCAGGCGAAATACTGGCCATCGTCGGCAGCGATCCCGGCCAGAACGCGCCCCTGGCGGAGCGCCCCTGCCTGGTCGGGGGTGAGGGATAGAGCCGGGATGTCGTCCAGCCCCGCCCTCAACGGCAGGAGTAGGTGTTCAAGGGTGCGCGCCTTAGCGGCTTCGGCCAATTTGTCCAGCGATATCGCGTGGGATAGCTCGAACGGGCCGGCCTTCATGCGGCGCAGATAGGTGACGTGGCCGACAGTGCCAAGCGCGAGCGCGATATCGCGCGCGAGGCTGCGGATATAGGTGCCTTTGGAGACGTGGGCGGTGAAGGTGACACTATCGTCCCCGGAACGGGGAGGGGGACCAGCCACAGGCTGGTGGAGGGGCGTTTCCTCAAGCGGATCGTGTGCGGAAGCGCCCCTCCACCCCTCGCCTCCGGCGAGCGGTCCCCCTCCCCGTTCCGGGGAGGATAAGGAGTAAACCGTCACGTTCCGCGCCTTAAGCACCACCTCTTCGCCAGCGCGCGCCAGATCATACGCCCGCTGCCCATCCACCTTGAGCGCCGAGAACGCCGGCGGCATCTGCTCGATCGCGCCGGTGAACCGCGGAAGCACCGCCTCGATCTCTTCAATCGAGGGCCGCACGTCGCTCTCCGCGATCACCTTCCCCTCGGCGTCGAGCGTATCTGTCTCCACCCCAAAGCGGATCGTGAAATCATACACCTTGTCGCTGTCGAGCATCCGCCCGGCGAGCTTGGTCGCCTCCCCCAGCGCCACCGGCAGCACCCCCGAGGCGAGCGGATCCAGCGTGCCGCCATGCCCCACCTTGGCCTTGCCATACCCGCCCTCGCGCAGCGCGCGCTTCACCGCGCTCACCCCCTGCGTCGACCCCAGCCCCAGCGGCTTATCGAGGATCAGCCAGCCGTTCACGCGAATACCTGCGCGAAGCTGAGATACTGCCGGATCAGCCAGTCGGCCGGCGGCCCGACCAGCTTGGCGACGATGCTCGCCTGCGGCCAGATCATCGGCACCACGACGAGCAGGATGATCACCAACGGAAAGCCGAAGCGCGCCAGCTTCGCCCATTCCAGCGCCAACCGCCGCGGCAGCACGCCCTGCACCACATGCCCGCCGTCGAAGGGCGGGATCGGCAGCATGTTGAAGGTGGCCAGGAAGATGTTGATCAGCAGGAAGTTGACGAGGTTCGCCAGCACGAAACCGGCAACACCCTGCGGCGGCGCGTCCATGCTCCCGAATCCCACTCCGATCGCCACCGCCGCGACTGCCGCCAGCGCGAAGTTCATCCCCGGCCCGGCCAGCGCCACCGCCACCATCCCCCAGCGCGGATTGCGCAGCCGCCGATGATCGACCGGCACCGGCTTCGCCCAGCCGAACACCGGCGCCTTGGCGAGCGCGAGGCCGAGCGGCAGGATCACGGTGCCGACCGGATCGACATGCCGCAGCGGGTTGAACGACAGTCGCTTGAGCTGTGCCGCGGTCGGATCGCCCAAAGCGCGCGCCATCAGGCCATGCGCCACCTCGTGAAAGACGATCGCGATGATCAGCGGAATGATCCACACCGCCGCGGCGTAGATGGGATTGTCGGGCGTCATGCGGGGCGAGATAGGGGGGCGAGCGGGGGAGCGCCAGCACCACGCGCGACGCCCTGCCCTCGTACGTCCTGAGCTTGTCGAAGGACGTGCCCCACATGCCAGCACTGCTGGTCACGTGCTTCGACAAGCTCAGCAAAAACGGAGAAGCGGCGCCTCACTCCGCCCCAACCTCACCCGTCATGCCGGACTTGATCCGGGATCCATCTTTCCGCGCACGCTGCCGCCAGTATCATGAACGCCAACGCTCGCGGCACCTTGGATCTAGGCGCGAGGCCGCGATGACGTTGACAGTGCCATACCCCCTCACCGCTCGCCCCGAGCGCAGTCGAGGGATATGCCAAGCCCGCGCCTCACGCACAAACTACCCTCACCGAACCGGGCAAGCGCATCACCTCACACCGGCACGCCGCCCCCCGTTCAACGCCGCCACGAAATGCCGCCGGCACAGCGCGACATAGCGGTCGTTCCCGCCGATCTCGGTCTGCGCCCCCACCGCCACCGGCTGCCCGTCTTCATCGACGCGCAGGTTCATCGTCGCCTTGCGCCCGCACGCGCACACCGATTTGATCTCCACCAGCGAATCCGCCAGCGCCAGCAGCCGCGCCGACCCCTCGAACAGCGCGCCGCGGAAATCGGTGCGCAGGCCGTAAGCCAGCACCGGTATCCCATCGCTGTCGGCGAGCCGCGCAAGCTGGTCGACCTGCGCCTCGGTCAGGAACTGCGCCTCGTCCACCAGCACGCACGCCACCGTCGCCTCGGCATGGCGATCGAGCACGCAGGCGGCGATGTTGGTTTCCGCGTCGAACCTCGTCGCCGGCGCGGACAGGCCGATGCGCGAGGTGATGGTGCCCGCGGCAAAGCGATCGTCGATCGCCGCGGTGAACAGCATCGTTGTCATGCCGCGCTCGCGATAATTGAAATCGGCCTGCAGCAGGTTGGTCGATTTCCCCGCATTCATGCTGGCATAATAGAAATAGAGCTTGGCCATGCGGCGGTGTCGTTCATCGAACGGCCCGACGCCACTGTTTTGATGGGCACGGATACGATTGCGGAGCCGACCATTGTTGGGGCGGACCATCGCAAAGGACATACCCCCATGCTCCGCTCCTACCTTATCGGGCTCGCCGCCGGACAGCGCGGCATCGTGCCGCTGGCATCGCTGGCCGCAGCCGGGCGCCGCGGCGCGCTGGACGCCGACATGCCGCTCGCCAGCCTGTTCAAGCACCCGCTGATCGCCTGCGGCGCGGTGGCGCTGAGCGCGGCGGAATTCGCCGGCGACAAGCAGAAGACCGCGCCGGACCGGATCGTGCCGATCGGCCTCGCGGTGCGCTCCATCACCTCCGCCTATGCGGGGGCGGCAGTGGCGCCCAAGGGCCAGCGTTTCACCGGCGCGGCAATCGCGCTCGGCACGGCGCTCGCGACGTCGTGGATCGGGTGGAAGCTGCGCGTGACGGCGATGGAGCGCTACGGCCAGACCGCGACCGGGTTCGTCGAGGATGCGCTGGTGCTCGCGACCGGGCTGGCCGCCGCCGATCCAACGCTGGCCGGACAGAAGGCCTGAGACGTCTGTCACCCCGGACTTGATCCGGGGTCCATGGTGCCGCGCACGCTGCGTCCAGTGATCCGAGCGGCAGCGCGCGCGGGAAGATGGATCCCGGATCAAGTCCGGGATGACGCTGGTAATTAGCTTTCGCTGACTATTCGTCGCCCTCGCGGAGGTCGCGCGCCACCGTGGGCGAGCGCAGCAGCTGGTCGATATGACTACCCTCGTCGAAGCTCTCGTCGCTCAGGAACTTGAGCTTCGCCGCATATTTCATCTTCACCCGATGCGCGACTTCGCGCTGCAAATAGGCGGTGTTGGTGCGCAGCGCCTTCAGCACCTTCTCCTCGTCCTTGCCGAGCAGCGGCTTCACGAACACGGTCGCGTGGCGAAGATCGGGCGACATGCGCACCTCGGTGACGCTCACCACATGCGTCGCGAGCACCTCGTCATGCACGTCGCCGCGCTGGAGGATTTCCGACAAGATATGGCGCACCTGTTCGCCGACGCGCAGCGTGCGGACGGATTTCTCTGGTTGGTCGGTCATCTCTTAGCTCCCTCTCCCCACCTGCGGGGAGAGGGTTCATGTCCTTACAACGTGCGCTCGCGCAGCTCGACCTCGAAGGTTTCGAGGAAGTCGCCGCTACGAATGTCGGTGAAGTTCTGCGTGAAGGTCACGCCGCACTCCAGCCCCGCGCGCACCTCGGCCACGTCGTCCTTGAAGCGCCGCAGCGAGGCGATCTCGCCGTTGTAGATGATGACGTCGTTGCGCGTGATGCGCGCCTTGAGCGCCTTGCGGATCGCACCCTCGACCACCAGCAGACCGGCAGCCTTGCCATGCTTGCCCGCCGAGAAGACCTCGCGGATCTCCGCCCGGCCGACGACCGTCTCGAACGCTTCGGGGCCCAGCTCGCCCGCCATGCCCGCCCGGATCTCATCGATCAGGTCGTAGATGACGTCATAGTACTTCAACGCCACCTGATGCCGGTCGGCGATCTCGCGCGCCTTGGCATTGGCACGGACATGGAAGCCGATGATCGGCGCCCCGCTCGCTGCCGCCGCATTGACGTCGCTCTCGGTGATGCCGCCCACGGCCGAATGCAAAATCCGCACGCGGATGTCATCGGTCGACAGCTTGTTGAGCGATGCAACGATCGCCTCGACGGTGCCCTGAGTGTCGGCCTTGACCACGATCGGATACTCGATCGCCTTGTTCGCCGCCAAAGCGGAGAACATGCTTTCGAGGCTCGCCGGTGCCGCGGTGGTGCGCTTCTGGAGCAGCACGCCCTGGCGATATTCGGCGACTTCGCGCGCGCGTCCCTCGTTCTCGACCACCTGGAGTTGGTCGCCCGCCGAAGGCGTGCCCGAGATGCCGAGCACCTCGACCGGCATCGACGGCTCGGCCTTCTTGAGCTGACGCCCCTTGTCGTCGACCAGTGCACGCACCTTGCCGCTTTCCGCGCCGACGACGAACACGTCGCCGACCTTCAGCGTGCCGCGCGTGACGAGCACGGTCGCGACCGGGCCGCGCCCCTTGTCGAGCTTCGCCTCGATCACGCTGCCCTCGGCGTCGCGATCGGGGTTGGCCTTGAGGTCCATCAGCTCGGCCTGCAGCTGGATCTTCTCGATCAGCTCGTCGAGGCCGGTCTTCTTCAGCGCCGACACCTCGACGTCCTGCGTCTCGCCGCCCATCGCTTCGACCTGCACGTCATGCTCGAGCAGGCGCTCGCGCACGCGCTGGGCATTGGCGTCATGCTTGTCGATCTTGTTGATCGCCACGATCATCGGCTTGCCCGCCGCCTTGGTGTGATTGATCGCCTCAATCGTCTGCGGCATCAGCCCGTCGTCGGCCGCGACCACCAGCACCACGATGTCGGTGACGTCAGCACCGCGCGCCCGCATGGCGGTGAACGCCTCGTGGCCCGGCGTGTCGAGGAAAGTAATCTTCGACTTGTCCTTCAGCGTCACCTGATAGGCGCCGATATGCTGCGTGATGCCGCCGGCCTCGCCGCGCACCACGTCGGTGCCGCGCAGCGCGTCGAGCAGGCTGGTCTTGCCGTGATCGACGTGACCCATGATCGTGACGACCGGGGGACGCGGCTTCATCGCCTCTTCGGCGTCCTCGACCGTGTCGATCGCCAGATCGATGTCGCTGTCGGAGACGCGGACGATGTTGTGGCCGAATTCGGTCACGAGCAGCTCGGCCGTATCCTGGTCGATCGTCTGCGTCATCGTGACGGGCATGCCCATCTTGAACAGCGTCTTGACGAGGTCGGCGCCCTTTTCGGCCATACGGTTGGCGAGTTCCTGGACGGTGATCGCCTCGGGCACCTGCACGTCGCGGACCTGCTTGGGCTGCGCTTCACGCGGGCCGCCGAAGTGACGCTTTTCCTTTTCGCGCGCACGCTTCAGCGCGGCGAGGCTGCGGCTGCGCGCACCATCGTCGCCCAGCGCGCGGTTGACGGTCAGCTTGCCGCCGCGACGCTCGTCGCCCTTGCGGTCGCGCTGAGTCGGACGGCTCGGCGGCGCGTTGCGCGGCGTGGCCTGGCCCGAGGGCAGGTTGCGGTTGACGCCACCCGAGGCGCTGCTGCCCGACGCACTCGCGGCCGGAGCCGCCGCAGGGGCGGGCGCCGGCGCCGGCTTGGGCTGCGGCTTGGGGATTTCGGG
>JBELMF010000156.1:0-8164 GCA_042096015.1 Sphingomonas sp. | reverse complement strand
CGCGCGTGCTGCCGCGTCGCAGGGCGTGCGGACGGTAGCCGTCTATTCGGCGGATGATGCGGGTGCATCCCATATCCATGCAGCCGACGATGCGGTCCCGCTGACCGGGGAAGGGCCGTCGGCGTATCTGAACGTGGCGGCGATCATTTCCGCTGCGCGCGCGACGGGCTGCGACGCCATCCATCCAGGCTATGGCTTTCTGAGCGAAAGCGCTTCGTTCGCGGCGGCCTGTGCCGCCGCGGACCTGACCTTTGTCGGCCCCGATGCGGGCTTGCTTGGCCTGTTCGGAGATAAGGCTGCGGCAAAGCGGCATGCACACGCCGCGAACGTGCCGACACTGGCCGAGCACGGATCCGGGCGCGTGATCGTCAAGGCGGTCGCCGGCGGGGGCGGGCGCGGGATCCGCGTCGTCGACGATCCTGCGGCCCTGGGCGAGCAGATCGCCGCTGCCGGGGCCGAGGCGCTCGCCTCCTTCGGCTCCGCAGAGGTGATAGTCGAGCGCTATATCGGCAATGCACGACACATTGAGGTGCAACTGGCCGGGGACGCGAACGGCTATGTCGTAGCGTTCGGAACGCGGGACTGCACGTTACAGCGCCGGCACCAGAAGATGATGGAGATCGCGCCGGCCCAATATCTCGACCGGGGGCTGGAGGCACGGATCGTACAGGCTGCCATCCGGCTATTGCAGGATGTCGGCTATGTCGGGCTGGCGACTGCCGAATTCCTGGTCGACCGGAGCGTCGCGCCCGACCATCCGGAGGCCTTCGCCTTCCTCGAGGTCAACCCTCGGCTGCAAGTCGAACACACGATCACCGAAGAGGTATTCGGACTGGATCTCGTCGCGCTTCAGCTTCAGCTTGCCCGCGGCGAACCGCTGCAAAGCGAGATTTCGCGGCCGCGAGGCGTGGCGCTTCAGTTGCGGATCAACGCGGAATCGATCGGCAGGGACGGTACCCCGCGCGCGTCCAGCGGGAGCGTATCAGCGATCGACGTGCCTGGTGGGCCCGGCGTCCGTATCGACGGCGCGGTGCGACTGGGAACGCTCATCAATCCCCGCTTCGATCCACTGATCGCGAAACTCGTGGTGCATGGTGCGAATTGGGAACAGGCATTGGCCCGGGCGCGGCGCGCCATCGGCGAGTATCGCATTGACGGCGTCGCCACCAACCTTTCCCTCCTGGCCGGGTTGCTGGATCGCGAGGAAATCGCCTCCACGACCATCGATACGGGCTGGTTCGATCGCCACGCCGCTGACCTGGCACCCGCTGCAGAAGCGCCGGCGACACCTGCGGATGAGGAATCGGTGGTCGCGCCGCTGGCGGGCGTGGTTGTCGCGATCGGCGTGAAGCCGGGCGAGAGGATCGCAGCCGGCGCCGAGGTCGGCGTCGTCGAGGCATTGAAGATGCAGCATGCGGTGATTGCTCCGCGCGCCGGGGTGGTGCGGGCGATCGTCGCTGCCGAGGGTAAGGTGATCGACGAAGGGGCGGTATTCCTTCGGCTTGATGCGCAGGAGGGAGGCGATGTCGTCGCCGTGCAGGCCGATGCGCCGGACCCCGACGCTATCCGCCCCGATCTGGCCGAGGTGAACGCCCGTCATGCGCTGGGACTTGATGAGAACAGGCAAACCGCGGTGGAACGGCGCCGGCGCACCGGTCAACGGACGGCGCGCGAGAACCTCGCCGATCTGTTCGATGCCGGCAGCTTTATCGAATATGGTGCCCTGACGATCGCAGCCCAGCGCAGGCGACGGAGTCTCGATGACCTGATGCGCAACACGCCCGCCGACGGGCTGATCGGCGGGATCGGCACGGTCAATGCACAGGACCATGGCGAGGAGCAGGCGAAGTGCATGGGGCTCGCCTATGACTATACGGTGCTGGCGGGCACCCAGGGCCACAACAATCATCGCAAGACTGATCGGCTGCTGGGCATCGCCGCCGATCTGAAACTGCCGATCGTCTTCTATACGGAAGGTGGAGGAGGACGGCCCGGAGACGTCGACTCAGCGGGCGCCACCGGGCTGGACGTGCCGACGTTCCGCAGCTTCGCCGCGCTGTCTGGGACCGTGCCACGGATCGGCATCACTTCCGGCTATGCCTTTGCCGGCAATGCCGTTTTGTTCGGCAGTTGCGACATCACCATCGCGACGCGCGACGCGCATATCGGCGTCGGCGGGCCGGCAATGATCGAGGGAGGCGGATTGGGGGTATATTCGCCCAAGGAGGTCGGCCCCGTCGATATCCATTGGAACAGCGGCGCGATCGATGTCCTGGCGGACGACGAGGCGGAGGCGACGGAGTACGCGCGGCGGCTGCTGTCGTTCTTTCAGGGCCGTGTCGCGCCGGGCGAAGCGCCCGACCAGCGTCTGTTGCGCCACGTGGTGCCGGAAAACCGATTGCGGGTGTTCGACATGCGGCGCGCCATCGCGGGGCTGTTCGACACCGGCACCTTCGTGGAGCTGCGGGGCGGCTATGCGAAGGGGATGATCACCGGCCTGGCCCGGATCGACGGACGGGCCGTGGCCGTGATTGCCAATGATTGCCGATACTTGTCGGGAGCCATTGATGCGGAGGGTGCGGACAAAGCGGCGCGTTTCTTCCAGCTGTGCGATGCTTACGGTCTGCCGATCGTTTCCTTGTGCGATACGCCGGGGTTCATGGTCGGGCCGGAGGCGGAGAAGTCCGCGCCGATCCGGCGCGCGTCCCGAATGTTCATTGTCGGTGCAGCACTTTCCGTGCCGATCTTCACCGTCGTTGTGCGCAAGGCCTATGGGCTGGGTGCGCAAGGGATGGCGGGCGGATCGCTGCATGCCGGGCCGTTCACCGTCGCCTGGCCGACAGGTGAGTTCGGCGGCATGGGATTGGAGGGAGCCGTCCGCCTGGGATACCGCAAGGAACTGGAGGCCATCGCCGATAAAGGAGAGCGAGATAAGCGATTCCAGGAGCTTGTCGCGCATTCCTACGAACGGGGCAAAGCCGTCTCGGTGGCACAATATGTGGAGATCGATGCGGTGATTGACCCGGCGGACACGCGCGCGTGGCTGTTGCGAGGGCTCGCCTGCACCCCCGCACGGCGCTCCGGTCGCTATATCGACACTTGGTAGGGAGAGTGAATTGATCGAGCTATACCATTGTGCGGATGCACGATCTTTCCGCGCGTTATGGGCGCTGGAGGAGATGGAGCTGCCCTACACGCTGCACCTGATGCCCTTTCCGCCGCGCGTGCGAGAGCCAGCCTATCTTGATGCCAATCCGCTGGGTACGATACCCTTATTGATCGACGGCAGGACCCGAATGACCGAATCTTCGGCAATATTGGAGTATCTGGCCAAGAGACACGGACCGACCGATCTTGATGTGACTGTCGACGACGATTGCTACGGCGAGTGGCTGAACTGGTTGTACTTCGGCGAGGCAACACTGACGTTCCCGCAGACACTGGTCCTGCGTTACCGGATGCTTGAGCCGCCGGAGCGAAGACTGCCGCAGGCGGCCGACGATTATGCGCAATGGTTCCATTCGAGGCTGCGCCATGTCGAGCGGGCGCTCGGCGAACGTGAATGGCTTGTCGGCGGCAGGTTTACGATGGCTGACATATCAGTAGGTTATGCACTTCTTCTGGCGAAGAGCCTGAAGATCGACAATGGCTTTCCACCGCAGGTTGCGGCCTATTGGGAGCGGTTGAAAGCGCGCGAGGGGTTCGCGCGGGCGAAGGCAGCGCAGCGGAAGGCAGGGGTATAAGCGGGTAAATAGGCGGCATCAGCGGCGTGATTTCCGGAACTTTCGGGGACCGCGATCGCACCGCCGATCATCGCGCCGACAGTTTCCGAAGCGCGCGGACGATCCGGTCGGGTGGCTGCGCGCCGCTGACAACGAACTCCCGATCGATGACCATCGTCGGGACGGAGGCGATCCCTTCGGAACGCCATTCGATCTCGTCATCATGGACCTCGGTGGCGAAGGCGCCGGTGGCGAGCAACCGTTCGGCGGCGGTGCGATCGAGACCGGCGGCCGCGGCGGCTTCCGCCAGGACAACGTGATCCGATATGTTGCGGGCCCGTTCGAAATAGGCGTCGAACAGCGCGTGCTTGAGCGCGATCTGACGCCCCTGTTCGCGGGCCCAGTGGAGCAGGCGGTGCGCGTCGAAGGTATCGAATATACGATCGGAGCGGCCGGCCATCGGAACGCCCGCCTCGGCCGCGGCATCGCGCAAGCCCCCGCCGCGGCTGCGCGCCTGATCCGGGGTGATGCCGTATTTGCGCGCGATATTGTCGGCCACCGCCTCGCCTTCCGGCGGCAGGCCCGGATTGAGCTGCAGCGGATGGAAGAAGAGCTCGGTTTTCACCTCGTCGCCAAGTTCGCGCAGCGCTGCTTCGAGGTTGGCGAGGCCGATGTAGCACCATGGGCAGACCACGTCGGACACGATGTCGAGGCGCAACGGGCGCATGGTCTGCTCTCCTAAGCGGTGACGATCGCGCCAGCCTCCACCCGCACGGGCCATGGCGTCAAGGCCGCGCCGGGGCAGGGGCCGGCGCGGCAGGCGCCGGTCTCCACGTCGAACAGCGCACCGTGCCAGCTGCAGGCGATCCGGCCGGCGGCGACGTAATCGTCGAGCTTCTGCGCGAGCGGGAGGCCCATGTGCGGGCAGCAGTCGACATAGCCGAACGCCTGTTCGCCGCGACGGACGACGAAGCCGTGGAAGCGACCCGCGCGCAGCTCGATGACGAAGCTGCGCGCGGCGCCGTCGGCGATCTGGTCGAGCGGGCCGAGCGCGACGTTCGGCGGGGTGGCGGTGAGGCGCTCGGTCAGGGTAGCTTCGCCTTGGGGAAATCGGCCCAGCAGGCGTCGTAATCGGGCTGGGCGTGTTCCAGCGCGAAGTCGGTCGGGCGGTAGGGCCAGCAGCTTTCGAGCATGAAGGCCATGGTGCCGGCGATCCTGTGCGGCTTGAGATCGGCGTTGGAGGCGGCGTCCCACGTGGCCTTGTCGGGGCCGTGGCCGCTCAGCATGTTGTGGAGCGATAGGCCGCCGGGGCGGAAGCCCTCCGCCTTGGCGTCGTACGCGCCGGTGATGAGGCCCATCGCTTCGGACATGATGTTGCGGTGGAACCAGGGCGGGCGGAACGTGTCCTCCGCGACCATCCAGCGCGGCGGGAAGATCACGAAATCGGCGTTGGCGCGTCCGGGCACGTCGCTGGGCGAGGTGAGGACGGTGAAGATCGACGGATCGGGGTGGTCGAAGCTGACGGTATTGATCGTGTTGAAGCGCGACAGATCGTAGCGCCACGGGGCGAGATTGCCGTGCCAGGCGACCACATCGAGCGGGGAGTGGTGAAGCTCGGTCCGCCACAGGCTGCCGAGATACTTCTGGATCACCTCGAACCGTTCGTCGCGGTCCTCGAACCAGGCGTGCGGTGTTTCGAAATCGCGTGGGTTGGCGAGACCGTTGGCACCGATCGGGCCGAGATCGGGCAGGCGGAACATGGCGCCGTGGTTCTCCAGCGCATAGCCGCGAGCGGTGCCGTCCGGGAGGAGCGCGCGGAAGCGGACACCGCGTGGAACCAGTGCGATCTGGCCGGGGGCGATGTCGATCCGGCCAAGTTCAGTGAGGAGGGTGAGGCGGCCGTCCTGGGGCACGAACAGCAGCTCGCCGTCCGCGTCGACGAAGATGCGGGCGTCCATGTCGCGGTCTGCGGCGTAGAGGTGGATGGCGACGCCTTCGAGATCGGCGGGGTCGCGGTTGGCGAGCATCGTCGTCATGCCGTCGATTAGGTCGACGTTGGTGGCGGGGGCGACCGGGTCCCAGCGCAGGCGGTTGGGCGCGAGCGGTTCCTTGCTGGTGCCGGGCGCGAAACGCGGCACGCCTTCGTAGCGGGTGAAGGGCGGGTGCTCGGCGGAGGGGCGGAGGCGGTAGAGCCAGGAACGGCGGTTCTCATGGCGCGGCGCGGTGAAGGCGGTGCCGGAGAGTTGCTCGGCGTAGAGGCCGAAGGGGGGCTTCTGGGGCGAGTTGCGGGCGATGGGGAGGGCGCCGGGGACTGCCTCGGTGGCGAGGTGGTTACCGAAGCCGGGGGTGTAGTTGGTCATTCGCTTCTCCCGTTCCTCGCCCCTCCGCAGGAGGGGAGAGGGATGCGAAGACTTGGCAGCTCGCTGCCTAGTCGTAGCTGGGAGCGGGGCGGGCGGTTCCGCCGGAACCGCGCGCGCCTTTGGCGCGCTCGACCCCTCTCCCAACCTGCGCTAGGCGGCTGCGTCGCCAAGCTTCGGTAACCCTCTCCCCTGTCCAGGGGAGAGGGAGGTGTGCGCCGGCTCTGCCGCACTGGCCGGTCGGGGCCGAGCGCGATCGCGCTCGCATTCGGTCGATGCTTATGCATCGACCTTTATGACGCCCCGACGAATTTGATCGAGTTCGATAGACTCGAACAGCGCCTGGAAGTTGCCGTTGCCGAAGCCCTCGTTGCCCTTGCGCTGGATGATTTCGAAGAAGATCGGGCCGAACATGTTCTCGGTGAAGATCTGGAGCAGGATGCCCTCGCCATTCTCGACCGAGCCGTCGATGAGGATGCGATTCTTCTTTAGCCGGTCAAGATCCTCGCCGTGGCCGGGGACGCGCTTGTCGACCAGTTCGTAATAGGTCTCGATCGTGTCCTGCAGCTTGACGCCGCGGGCGCGCAGGCGCTCGACCGTGTCGTAGATATCGTCGGTGGTCAGCGCGAGGTGCTGGATGCCCTCACCCTGATATTCGCGGATGAATTCCTCGATCTGCGAATTGTCGTCCTGGCTTTCGTTCAGGGGGATGCGGATCGCCTTGTCCGGCGCGATCATCGCCTGGCTGAACAGGCCGGTCGCCTTGCCCTTGATATCGAAATACTTCTGCTCCTCGAAGTTGAAGAGCGTGCGGTAGAATTGGCTCCACACCGACATCTGGCCGCGGCGGACATTGTGGGTGAGGTGATCGAGCAGGTCGAGCCCGACGTTGTTCTTCGCCTCCGCCTCGCGCCAGCCGGTGTACTCGGCCCAGCCTTCGTACAAGTCGATCCCGTCCTGGATGAAGTAGAGATACGATCCGCCGATGCCCTTGATGACGGTGTCGTCCTCCTCGGTCAGCTCGGCGCCGTGCGCGATCGCCCAGTCGAGCGCCTTCTTGGGATCGGCGACGCGGAACGCCATGGCGCTGGCCGAGGCGCCGTGCTCGTTTCGGAACTGCTTCACCCGGCCCGCCTCGTCGCGGTTGAGCATCAGGTTGATGCGGCCCTGCTTGTAGCGGGTGATGTTCTTGGTGGGGTGGCGGTGCGTCGGCACGAAGCCGAGCTGTTCGAACTGGCGGGCCATCGCCTCGGGATCGGGCGAGGTGAATTCGACGAATTCGAAGCCGTTCAGGCCCAGCGGATTCTCGGGCGGGTTATGGGGCGGATTGTCGGGCGAGTGATCGGTCGACATGGCGGCATCCTCATCAAGTAACATTTGATACTATGATCGCGACTTGAGCCGTTCGTGTCAAATGCTACCGCTAGGTGATGACCAACCACCTCGTGCTCGACCGGTTCCTGCCTTATCGCCTGTCGGTCACGTCGAACCTCGTCAGCGATCGGATCGCGCGGAGCTACGAGGCGCTGTTCGGGCTCACCATCCCGGAGTGGCGGCTGGTGGCGGTCATCGCGGAGGTGGAGGCGATCACCCAGGCGGAGATCGGCGAGCGCACGCGGATGGACAAGGTGACGGTCAGCCGCGCCGCCATCGCGCTCGTCGAGCGCGGCCTGCTGGCGCGGGCGCCCAACCCGGGGGACAAGCGATCGCACCATCTGTCGCTGACCGATGCGGGGCGTGATCTTTATGCGAGCGTGGCGCCCAAGGCGCTGGAGCTGGAAGGCAAGATCTTCGCGCGCTTCACGCGAGCGGAACTGGAGGGGTTTGTCGCGATGCTGCGTCGGATCGATGCAGCGGTGCAGGAGGCATGAGGTGACCGACGCACCGCTGATCGCAGGAGTCGAACTGGGGGGCACCAAGTGCGTCGCGATCCTGGCGAGCGGCCCGGACGCGATCCAGGAACGGATCGAGGTGCCGACCACGCGCCCGGACGAGACGCTGGCCGCGCTGGAGGCGGCGATCGACAAGTGGCGCGGCTTCGCGGCGATCGGAATTGCGAGCTTCGGGCAGATCGGAAGAGCACAC
>JBELMF010000155.1:0-8186 GCA_042096015.1 Sphingomonas sp. | reverse complement strand
TGCGGTGCGGTGGATGCTGAAACAAGTTCAGCATGACGGCGGTTTATGGGACGGGTGCCATCCTCCCCATCGGGGAAGATCGCGCGCGCTTACTTGAAATTATCCGCGTAGCTTTGCAGCTTCAGCGTCTTTTCCGGCGCGGGCACCACTGTGTACGCGATTCCCTCGCGCTCAGCGTACTGCGTCGCCGCGTCCAGCGTGGGGAAGCCCAGGCGAATCTGCCCGCGGGTGTCGCCGCTGCCGGCCCAGCCGGTCAGCGGATCGGGACGCTGCGCCTCGCCGGGCTCATATTCGAGCTGCCAGCGATCGGTGCGGGCCTTGCCCGATTGCATGGCGTTCTTCGGGCGCTGAAAGATACGGGCGGTCGGCATGATCGGGGCCTTTAACGCGATCCGCGCGCTCTTGCATCGGCATTTTTCGTCCGGAGCGTCGCCGCCGCACTGGCAGGGTCGTCGGGCCAGGGATGGCGCGGATAGCGCCCGCGCATCTCCTTCGCCACCGCCGTCCAGCTGCCCGCCCAGAAGCCCGGCAGATCGCGCGTCGTCTGGATCGGACGTCCGGCGGGGGAGGTGAGCGACAGCACCAGCGGCACGCGCTCCGCACCCACTGTGGGATGCTCGGCCAGCCCGAACAGCGCCTGCACGCGCAGCTCCACCTTCGGGCCGCCCTCCGCGCCATAGTCGATCGCATGCGTGCTGCCTGCAGGGCTGGTGAAGTGCGACGGCGCGCTGCGCTCGACGCGCTGCAGTTCGTCCCATGACAGCAGGCCGCGCAACGCATCGGTCAGCGCACCCGCCGGGATCGCATCGAGCCGCCGCCGCCCCGCCACCAGCGCGGGCAACCACTCATCGAGCCGCGCCAGCAGCGCCCCATCTTCAAATGGCAGCCCGGCGTAGATCGCGCGTTGCCGGAATGCGGCGGCGCCCTCGCTCCACGGCAGCAGCGCGAGCCCATGGGTGCGCACTCCTTCGACCAGCGCCACCGCGATCGCCGCGGGATCGGCGTCGCTGTCCGGCCCGCTCGCCAGACGAATCGCGCCGAGCCGCCGTTCGCGGATCGGGCGCACCGATCCGGTCGCCGGATCGAACTCGGCCAGTCGCCGAGTCTCGATGCGGTCGCCGAACAGCGCGGCCACCGTCTCCTCGTCGATCGCCGCGGCGGACAGGATGCGCGCGCCTGCCGCCATGCCCTGCGTCTCGGCGACGGCGAGCCATTCCTCGCGCGCGAGCGTGGAGGCGGGATCGAGCTTGAACCCGCGCCCGCCGACCGATGCCCAACGCTCGCCCGAGGCATCGCGCCGGCGCGCGATGCGATCAGGGAAGGCGAGTGCGACGGCCACTTCCACTCCCCTCCCGCCTGGGGCTCCCAGGAAAGTACTACTTTCATGGGGCCCTACGGGAGGGGTTACCCCTTCTACTCCCCTCCCGCCTGCGGGAGGGGTTGGGGGAGGGCTTGTCAACGAAGCCCTTCCCTCGCGGACAGCCCCTCCCCTAGCCCCTCCCGCAAGCGGGAGGGGAATGGATTTCGCCCACCGTTCCGCCAGCTTCCTCGCAGCCTGAGCCTTGGGCGAGCGATCGCCGCGCCACCGCCGCAAACGCAGGTCCAGATCGGTGTCATTCCCGCCGAGCCCACGCTCGCCGAGCAGCACCGCCGCTTCCGCCGCCACGCCGCCGAGCCCGATCTCCCCCGCGCGGACCAGCATGTGCGCCAATCGGGGGGACATCGGCAGCGCGGCGATCGCGCGGCCGTGCGGCGTCGGTCGGCCGTCCGCGTCCAGTGCACGCAGCACAGCCAGCCGCGCCCGCGCCTCGCTCACCGCCGCATCCGGCGGCGCATCGATCCAGGCGAGGTCACGCGGATCGGCCACGCCCCAGATCGCGCTCGCCAGCACCACCGCGGAGAGGTCCGCCTCCATGATCTCGGGCGGGTCGAAGCGCGGCAGGCCGGCGGTCGCCGCTTCCTCCCACAGGCGATAGGCGACCCCCGGCCCCTGCCGCGCCGCGCGCCCCGCGCGCTGAGTCGCCGACGCCTGACTCGCGCGCTCGGTCACCAGCCGCGTCATCCCGGCCGCGCGATCGTAGCGCGGGCGCCGCGCCAGCCCCGAATCGACCACCACGCGGATGCCGTCGAGCGTCAGGCTGGTCTCGGCGATCGACGTCGCCAGCACCACCTTGCGCGCACCGCCCGGCTCGGCGCGGATCGCCGCGCGCTGCGCCGCCGGGTCGAGACTCCCATGCAGCCGGTGCAGCGCCACGCCGGGCAAGCCCTCCAGCCGGTCGGCCGTGCGCTCGATCTCGGCCACACCGGGCAGGAAGGCGAGCACCCCGCCCTCCGCCTCGCCCAGCGCCAGCCGCACCGCAGACGCCACCGCATCCTCGATCCGCTCGTGCGTCCGCCCGAGATGGCGGAGCGTCAGCGGCCAGCTGCGCCCTTCGCTTTCCACCACCGGCGCGCCATCCATCAGCGCCGCGAAGCGCGCGCCGTCGAGCGTCGCCGACATCGCCACCAGCCGCAGGTCCTCGCGCAAGCCGGCCTGCGCATCAAGCGCCAGCGCCAGCCCGAAGTCGCCGTCGAGGCTGCGCTCGTGCACTTCATCGAACAACACCGCGGAGACGCCCGCCAACTCCGGATCGCGCTGGATGCGGGCGGTGAAGATGCCCTCGGTCACCACCGTCACCCGCGTGTCGGCTGAGCGTTTGGTATCCAGTCGCGTCGCATAGCCGAACGTCCGTCCGACCGGCTCGCCGGCGAGCGCCGCCATCCGCTCCGCCGCAGCCCGCGCGGCGAGCCGCCGTGGCGACAGCAGCAGCACCTCGCCGCTACACCAATGCTCGGTCAGTAGTGCCGGCGCGACTGCGGTCGTCTTGCCCGCCCCCGGCGGCGCGACCAGCACCGCCGACGATCGCGCGCGCAGGGCCGCCAGCAGGTCCGGCAGGACGGCGTGGATCGGCAATTCATCCACCATCAGCGCAGCGCCGTGACCCCGGGCGCTTGCAGCATCGCCGCGATCCGCGCCTCGTCCGGCCGCCGCACCGGCGCCGCATAGGCCGGGACATCAAAGGGCACCCCGATCTCGACCGGCGCAAACCGCGACGGATCGCCGCCCGCACCGCGCAGGATCGCGTCGAGCATCCGCGGCGGCGTGTCGCGCGCCTCGTAGCTCAGCCGGAAGGTGCCCCAGTGGATCGGGATCGCCGTCGAAGCGCCGAGCCGGTCGAACACGCGCACCGCATCCGCCGGCCCGATATGGCTGCCCGACCCCATCTGCCCGGGCACGAAGCGGAACGCCCCGATGGGGATCAGCGCCAGCCGAATTGGCCCATGTGCCGCCGCCTCGCGCGGCCACTCGCCATCGCCCAGCCCGGTGTCCCCGGCGAAGAACAGATTGCCGCCCGGCAGTTCCACGGTGAACGCCGACCATAGCGCCCGATTTCGGTCGGTGAACCAGCGGCTGCCCCAATGGTGATTTCGGGAAATGATCACATCAGCTCTCGCGGGGCAGCGGAAGTCAGAGTCCATGATCTCTGGAGCTTCACACCGTAGCGCCCATCGCAGGCGATTATTCCAATCCAGTGCGATCACACCCCGGCCGCTGCCGCTCGCGAGCGGAATACCTGCCCCCCGAATGACGCTGTCATTGCCCAGGCTGGTGACGATCCGTGGCCGATCGCGATCCCACAATCGCTTGAGCGTCGCCTTGTCGAGATGATCGTAATGATTGTGGCTGACCAGCACGAGGTCGATCTTGGGCAGATCCTCGAACCGCACGCCCGGCGCCGCCACGCGCGTCGGCCCGAAGCCGAGCGGCCCGGCGCGGTCCGACCACACCGGATCGGTGAGGATGTTGAGCCCTTCAGTCTGCACCAGCACGCTGGCATGGCCGATCCAGGTAACCACCATCCGCTCGCCTTCGACGCGCGGCTCGGGCCTGCCCGGCGTCACCGCAACACTCTTCGGCCATTCGGGTCTTCCGTCGTTACCGGTCAGGTAGCGCCAGAAGAACCCCGCGCGGCTGCCGCCGGTCGGCGGCGCCAGCGTATCGGCGTCACCGTCGGGATTGAAGAAGCGCGCGCCATCGAAATGATCGCTCGCCGGCCCCTCGTAATAGATGCGATCGAGGAAGCGCGGCACGATCGTTATCGCGAGGCCGAGCGCGACGAGCAGGAACAGCAGAAGGCCGCCCGCCACCTTGAGGATCATCACCAACTCACCCACTCCTCAATGCAGCAGCTCGTCCCGCACCTGGATCGCATGGACCGACATGCGCACCTCGATCATGAACAGGATCAGGCTGGCGATCAGCAGCATCATCGCCAGAATGAAGGCGATCGAGACAAATTGCCCGATGTGAAGGCCGGTCAGCACCGCCACGAACAGCATCGCCACCACCACGCACGTCATCACCGCCGAGGAGACGGCCAGGAACAAGGCACGATTGATGTTGCTCATCCGCCGGTCGAGCAGCCGCAGCTCCGCCACGTAGCGGTCATGCTCCGGCCCGGTGGATCGCGGATGCAGCGCCTCCAGCGCGCGCGATCGATCCACCACGCGCGACAGGCGCCCGGCCAGCACGTTGAGCAACGCGCCGATGCCGGCCAGCATGAACACGGGGCTGACGGAAAGCTGGATCGTCTGGGCGATCGTCAGCACTTCGGGCGCATAGGGCATCGCTTATGATCTGGCGTGTTACGGCCGGCGCAACAAGCGGCAATACGCTGGTAACGAGATAGCGGTTATGGCGCGCGCATGACGAAACATGTCCCGGTAAAGACGCTGGACCGATTGCCCCGTCACCTGCGGGTCGCGATCGTCGGTGGCTTGCCGGAGGCGATCGATAGGGTGAGCGAGGCGGCACCGCCAAGCCACCGCTTCCTGCGCCGCGCCTGGTTCGGCGCCGCGCTCCAGACCTATGGCGGCCGCGCGAGAACGGTGATCGTCGAGGCCGAAAGCGAGCCGGTACTGGCGCTGCCGCTGCGCGACGTCGGCCCGCGCATCGCCGGGGTGGCGGCGATACCCGGTTGCTTCTGGCCGTTCCGAAGCTTTCCGGTGGCGCAAGATGTCGGAGTGGAAGCGGCGGAAGCCGCGCTGGCCGGCTTGCCCGGTACGCTGCGCGCGCTACGCATCGGGCCGGTCTATGATGGCGATCCGGCGGTGACCCGGTTGGTCGAAGCCGCCAGAACGAGCGGCTGGCGGATACTCGACCGGCGCATCGGGACCAGCTTCGTGCTCGACATGGCAGCCGCGCGCGCGGAGGGCACCTGGCCGCGTAACTCGACGCTGCGCAAGAACCGCTTTCACGAAAAGCATCTGGCCGAACATGGCGCCCTCGCCTGGTCCTTCCTGTCGGACGCGGACTGGCCGGGGGCCTTCGACGATCTGGCGGCGATCGAATGGACGAGCTGGATCGCCTCGCGCACCGACGGTCGCGACGCCAAGTTCACGCGCGGTGGCCATGGCGCGTTCTGGCGTGCCGCTGCGGCCGATCCGGTGCTGGCGCGGATGTTCCGCGCCGCGCTGCTGACCGTGGATGACAAACCGGCGGCCTTTTCGTTCGACATCGATGCCGGCGACCTCAAATACGCCGTCGCCAACAGCTACGATCCGCAGTTCGCCAAGCATTCGCCGGGCAAATTGCTGTATTATCGCAACCTCGTCGATGCGCTGAACCGCGGGATCGCACGGGTCGACTGGGGTGCGGGGGACAGCGGCTACAAGCGCACGATCGGCGCTGAGGAGGGCCCCGCGATCCGTGACTGGTTGCTGCTGCGCCCCGGTGTTTCTGCCGCGCTCGCGCCGCTGATCAGGCTGGCGTGGCGGGCCCGATAAGGATCGCCTCCACCGCATCCACCATGCCGTCGAGCGCCACCGGCTCGCCCCAATAGGGATGATCGACCCCCGCGCCCGCGTCCCGCGCCGCCTCGCGACCCGCCAGCAGCGTACGCAGCGACAGGCCGGCGAACAGCAACCGCTGGTTGACCAGCGCATGCGGCAGATGCGCGAGCAGCCGGTGGAAATGCGCGAGGCATCGGACATAGCCTTCGGAATGCTCGCCGCCGGCCCATTCGTCGAACATCTGGCGCCGTTCGGTCTGCATGCTCGTCATGAAGCGGAAATAGGTCTCGCCCTCGCCGGTCTCGCCGCACAGTTCGGCGTTCGGCACCACCAAGGCACGGACCACATCGCGCAGAGTGATGTCGCCCTTTGCCTCGGCCTCATCCACCATGCGCATGCGCAGGTCGTCGATCAGGTCGGCACCTTCGACGACCAGCTCGCGCAGCAGATCGTCCTTGCTGCCGAAATAATAATGGACCGCGGCCGCGTTGCGCTGCCCTGCCGCCTCCACGATCTCGCGCATGCCCACCGCCGCGATGCCCCGCTCCGCGAATAATCGCCGCGCGGCGCGCTTCAGTTCGTTTCGGGTCGTGCCACCGCGACCGGTGGATTGAGGACGCGCAAGGTTCATGCGGCCGGAACATCCACCAAGCGAGCCTCCGGTTCAAGTCACCCGGCTTAGAACTGAGTGTCGGCCCGCCCCGTTCGAGCGAGATGCCGCGATTGACGCCCCCCGGCGGCGCGACCATGATAAAGCAAACGACTTAGGAGAGACGCGTGGCGACGCTGGCGCACGATCGCGAGGCATGGGCGGAACTGATCGACCTTCAGGCGCTGGCGCAATGGATGGACGGTCGGGGGCTCGGCGATGGCCCGATCGAAGGCGCCGAAACGCTTGGTGGCGGCACGCAGAACATCCTGCTGCGGTTCGATCGCGCCGGCCGTACCTACGTCCTGCGGCGCCCGCCGCGCCGGCCGCGCCCCGAGAGCGACGAAGTCATGCGCCGCGAGATGAAGGTGCTGGCCGCGCTCGCCGGATCGGATGTCCCGCATCCCGGGTTCATCGCGGGCGAGGGCGACGCCGAGGTGCTGGGCACGGCCTTTTACCTCATGGAGCCGGTCGATGGCTTCAATGCGACGGTCGCGCTGCCGCCCTATCATGCCGCCAGCCCCGACGCGCGCCGCCAGATGGGCGAGGCGATCGTCGACGGCGCCGTCGCCCTGTCGCGGATCGACCCGCACGAGGCCGGGCTCGACGATCTCGGCAAGCTGGACGGGTGGCTCGAGCGACAGGTGCCGCGCTGGCGCACGCAGCTCGACGGCTATGCCAAGTTCGATGGCTGGACCGGGTATGAGGCGTTGCCGGACGTGGATGCGATCTGCGCCTGGCTGGAGGCGAACCGGCCGACACGCATGCAGCCCGGCCTGATCCATGGCGACTATCACCTGGCCAATGTGATGTACCGCCCCGATTCGCCCGCGCTTGCCGCGATCGTCGACTGGGAACTGGCGAGCCGCGGCGATCCGCTGCTGGATCTCGGCTGGCTGACGGCGACATGGCGCGACCCGGACGAACCCAGTCCGCGCGTGTCGGTGACGCCGTGGGAGGGCTTTCCCAGCCTGACCGAGATCACCGACCGCTATCTCGCCGCCACCGGCCGCAGCGCGGCGGAGGCACGCTGGTACACGGTGCTGGCGCCGTTCAAGCTGGGCGCGATCCTGGAGGGTAGCCATGCGCGCGCATGCGCCGGCCTCACGCCCAAGCCGATCGGAGACGCGCTCCACGCCCACACGATCTCTCTCTTCGAGCGCGCGTTGCGGCGCATCGCCAAGCCGCTGCTCTGAGCGCGGTGGGAGGGGCGCCGTCCGGTCATGCTGGCCGGATCATCCTCTACCGGCCGGCGGCGAGCCGCTCCTCCGTGACGGTAAGCGCCGATCGGGTGCCCGGCTCGCCAGGCACGTTGGTGGCGAAATAAGCGACGCCGGTGCCGCCCGCGCGATCGACCCACAGGCCGGATCGCAACCCATAGGCTTCCCCCGAATGGCCGATCCGCGGCCGTCCGTCGCCCACCGGATCGTCCCGGCATTCCGCCAGCGGCGTCGCCGTGAAGCTGACGGCCAACCCGTAGCGGCAGTTGAATCCGCCGGGCTGCACGCCGCTTTCCGCCTCCTCGTTCTGCACGCCGTTGCTGCCGTCAAAGGTCCACGCCGGGGTGGCCAGCGCCGCCATCGAGGCGGAGTGGTGCGGCGCGCGGAACGGCCGGCGGTTCGACAGGGCGCCGTCCTTCAGCGTGCCGGCCACCGACTGGATCATCGAGACTTCGAGCAGTTCGCGCGGTCCCAGCGGCGGCAGG